>DAOUAT010000032.1:0-2500 GCA_034433275.1 Anaerolineae bacterium | reverse complement strand
CCCACCACGGCCCGATAGGATGAGCACTACCCAGATGATCAGGCCGATGAGCAAAAAATCGTTTGGTTGCACTGGCGCTCCTTATTCGAGTTTGCGCAGGGTGGCCATCAACTGATCCAGCATGGCATCCATGTCCACCTGCCCTGGTTCCTGCAGGCAACGAGCCGCATACGAGCGGGCCAACACCAGGCTGGCCTGGTGCACCGCGGAGCGGATGGCGGCCATCTGCTGGAGGATATCTGAGCAGTCCCGCTCGTCCTCGACCATCTTCAGCACCCCGCGCACCTGGCCTTCGATCCGCCGCAGCCGGGTGGTGAGATCTCCCTTCACCTCGGGCGATTGTAGTTCCATAAGCTCCCCGCCACGATTTGACACCCATTCACGCAAACACTATACTGGGGTATAGTATATGCAGAACCACGCACGGCGTCAAGTTCGGGAGGTGATTATGCAAAAAAGCGCAGGGAGGCTGGCCGGGATCGGTGTCGCCCTATCAGCCGAAGAGGTGGTTGAGCTAAAAGTGATCGTCCAAGACGAGGATGAAACCGCTGCGCTGGACTTCTTGCGCCGGTTGCGCCGCAAGGTTGTCGAGTTGGAACGACGGCATTGCGGCGACCCCGACAAGCTGCCGGGGTTGAGTTAGGTCAAGCAGCACCCGGCGCCAAACCAGGTTTCTCGGAGAAACCTGGTTTGGCGCCGGGTGCATGTTACAACAGCGCCTCTAGCCGCGCCTTCGATTCCGCAAACAACGTCTCGTGCAAGCTGACGCCGTGGGAATCCATAGTGACGACGGCCGGGAAGCCCTCGACGCGCACCACCCAGAACGCCTCTGGCACACCGAGCTCCTCTTTCTTGAGCACTGTCACCACTTCCTTGACGTAGCTGGCAATCAGGGTCGCCGCACCGCCGACCGCGTGCAGATAGACCGCGCCGTATTGCTGACAGGCGGCTAACGTCTTCGGGCCCATGCCGCCTTTGCCGATCACCGCACGCAGCCCGAAGTAACGCATCACATCGGCCTCGTAAGGCTCCTCACGGATGCTGGTGGTGGGCCCGGCCGAGACAAAATGGTAACGGCCGGTATCATCCTTGCTGACCACGGGGCCGCAGTGATACATCACACCGCCGGCCCATAACTCCTTGAGCTGATCATGGATCGTCGCTTCGCTCTGGGGGATATCGGGGCCGTGAAAAAAGGTGTCCTTCATATACTTGTGCGCGGCGTCGCGAGCCGTGACCATCAGGCCGTAGAGCCGCACCTGGTCGCCCACGTGCAGGCTGCGAATCGCCTCTTCGCTGATTGGGATGTGGAGGTCTATGATTGGCATATGGCCGCTCCCTCAACTAATCTCTATTTGTCCGTTCCGATACACCAACGACCGTCGCCGATCGGCCCAACACATGTAGGAGGCCGTGACGAAATAGCTGGCGGGCAGGCGCTCCAGGGAATCAATCTTCACCGACAGCACCGTGGTTTTGCCGCCGAAGCCCATAGGGCCGATGCCCAGAGTGTTCGCCTCTTGGGTCAGGCGCTGCTCCAGGGCGGCCAGGCGCGGGTTGGGGTTGGTGTCGTCCAGGGGGCGGTAGAACTGCTCCTTGGACTTGATGTAGCTGGATCCCCGGTCGCCGCCCACCGCCACGCCGATGACGGCCGGTGCGCAGCCCATGCCCTGGGCCTGGTGAACGGCGTCCAGCACGACGCGGCGCACCCCCTCCAGGTCGCGGTTGGCGTCCAGGCGCGTGTCGGGCAGGCTGTACTGAGCGCCGACGTTCTCGCACCCGCCGCCTTTCAACATGAGGTCTACTTTAAGATAGTCTTCCTCCCACTCTTCAAAATGAAAGTAGGGAAAGTCGTCGCCCAGGTTGTTGCCTGGGTTCTTGCCGGTCAGGGTGTCTACGGAGTTCGGCCGCAGATAGGAGCGGGCGGTCGCCTCGGCCACGGCCTCGCGGATCTGCTTCTTCAACGCCAGGGTTGACCAGCCGGTGGGGTAGTAGACGTAGAAGATCGGGGCGCCGGTGTCCTGACAGATGGGCGTCGAGCGTTGGCGGGAAAGCGCAACGTTCTCCAAGATGGCGTCCAAGGCGCCCTGGGCGGCCGAACCGGGCGCCTCCTCTGCATGGGCCCGGCGCAATGCGGCCTCCATGTCTGCCGGTAGATCGGTGGCTGCCCGGCGGACCAGTTCAATGAAATAGGGGGCCAGGTTCTCCATGTCGTTGCCTCCTGCGCGCTCGACGGTGGACGCGCGCGCTCACAAGGATATCGTTGCTGCAACTACTTTAGGAGCACTATAGCACACCGCAGGGGCAAGTGTCAACGCGTTTACTTTACATTGGTGGCAGAATCGTTATACTTGCGCGCAGGCGCGGTTCCACACGAGATGTGTCTGATCGTTCTCTGACTGTTTGCTCTTTCTTGATCTAGCAGGAAGCAACCTTGCGTCCCATCCTTCAGGTTGATGTGCAACTCTGCCACACGTGCTCGACGTGCCAGGCGCGGCAG
>DAOUAT010000031.1:0-13994 GCA_034433275.1 Anaerolineae bacterium | reverse complement strand
GCTTTTTTACAGCCGGGAAGGCAACGCCGCGAACGCGCCGAAGCTGGTGATCACCTGCGGGGCCGCCACCCCGACGCCGCTGCCCACGCCGACGCGCACCCCCACGCCCACCCGCACGCCCACTGCGACCGTCCCGGCTCAGCCGATAGACTACGGCATCCTGGGCATCGAGGTGACCCAGGCCACGGCGGTCATGGTGGGGCCCGCTGTGCCCCCACCGAGCAGCGGCATCTTCTACATTAAGGACAAGCCGACCTTCGTGCGGGTCTTCGTGGGCGCATTCCAGGGGGGCGCGCCGATCAATGTACGCCAGGATTGCCATCGGGTGACGGTGGAGGCCACCAATCTGCCGCCCGGAAATTTTGGCGGCCGGCATATCCTCTACGGCGCGCCGATCTGGGTTGATATGAAGACGGCCAACTGGGATCGCACCAAGCCGGAGCAGGCGTGTCTGTTCGAGCTGCCCCTGAGCTGGACCGTTGAGGACCAGTTGACCCTGGAAGTGCGCGTGACGGGAATGATCTACGAGCCGGAGCATTTGCGCCACAACAATGTCTATTCACGCACCTGGGAGTTCGTGCAGCCATCACCTATTTGCGGTGTTTTCATCCCTGTGCGCGCCCCGTGGGGCACGCCGCACCATCTCTTCATGGGCACAGCCGATGGGCTGAAGATCCGGGATCGCGCGCTCACCCTGCTGCCCACAGCGCGCTTCTGGCGCTACTGGCAGAAAGGCCCTGTGGAGGAGTATCAGTGGGAGTCGGCGTCCTACGGGCCGTATGAGCTGGACGGCGATGAGTGGAAGGTCATCACGACCCTGTGGTGGACCGATCAATGGAGCGATGATCCTGACGAGTGCGACGATACCGGCGCGCGCACCCACTACATCGGCGTGGTGAAAGAGGATCCCAACGATAACGGCTTCAATGGCATCGGCAGCACCATCGGCGACCAGATGGTGTTCCGTGCCGCCATGGACAGCCCGGCCGTCTACAATGAGCCGCGGGGCGGTCGGACCCTGGCGCACGAGCTGGGCCACAACTACTATCTGGGGCACACCGGCTGCGGCACCGAGGACGACGAGCCGAATTACCCGTACAACAACTGCCGCTTTGCCGATCCCACCGGCGACCAACGCCTCGACTGGTACGGCTACGACCCGTTGTCTCGTGTCTCCATCGCACCGCCGACCGGCAGCGACAAGTTGGGCGACCTGATGTCATACGCCGATAAGCGCTGGATATCGAACTGGACGTGGAATTGGTTCGCCGCCCAATTGCTGCACCTGTTCTGGCCCTGGGGGGCGACAGGTGCGGCGGCCTTGCCCGCAGACGCGCCCGTGCTCATCGTCAGCGGCTACGTCATCTCGGCCACCGGCGAAACCGGGTTGACGCACGTCCAGGTGACCAACCCCGGCCTGCTGCCCGCGGCCAAACTGGCCGGCCTGCTGGCCGCGCCGGAGGCGCCCACGGCCGGTTGGGCGCTGCACGTGCTGGGCGCCGGCAACGCCACGCTGGCAACCTATCCGGTGCAGCTCGGCCGGCTGAGCGCCGACGCGGAAGATTACGCGTTCTTCGGTATGGCCGTGCCCTGGCCGGCCGGCGCGCAAGGCGTGCAGGTCGTGGCCGCCGGCCAACCGCCCGTGACGCGCAACACCAGCGCCCACGCGCCCACCATCAACATCACCGCGCCCAGCGGCGGTGAAAACTTCAGCGGCGAGTTCGCCGTGACGTGGCAGGCGACCGATCTCGACAGCAACCCGTTGACTTACCTGGTGCAATACAGCGCGGACAACGGGGCCACCTGGCAGACACTGAACGCCGAATACCACCTGACAAGCATCACCCTGGACGCCACGACCCTGGCCGGCAGCGGCGGCCAAAGCCGCGTCCGGGTGATCGCGAACGACGGCTTCCTGTCCGCCAGCGCGACCTCGGCGGCCTTCAGTGTGGCGCGGCACGCGCCCGACCTGCTCATCAGGCAGCCGGCCGACGGCGCAATCTTCGCGCCGGGCGCGGCGGTGAACCTGGTAGCCGAGGCCACCGACCTGGAAGATGGCTGGCTGCAGGGCGCGGCCATCGAGTGGGCCGTGAGCGGCCTGCCCGCAACCCTCAGCGGCGAGATCGCGTCGCTGATCGGCCTGGAACCCGGCGTGTACAGCGCGACCGCCCGCGCGCGCGACAGCGACGGGCAGATGACTGTCCAGACCATCACGTTCCGGGTGGGCTACTTGCAGTCGTACCTGCCACTGGTGCTACGGGCGAATTAGCTTCATGAAAACCGCACCTCCTTTTTGCCTGATCATCCTGGCCTTGTGGCTGACCGCATGCGGTGGAAGCCCGCCCGCCACGCAACCCGTGGCGGGCGGGGATGAAATTGCCACGCCGGCCGCAACGAACGCGCCGCCTGTGGCCACGGCAGCCCCCAGCGCCACACCCCGGCCGGCGGCGGCGCCAACGGCCACCCTCGCGCTGCCCACACCCACCGACACCCTCGCGGCCCCGGCGCCCACGGCCCAGGCTTCCGCGACCGTGCTCTGGCGCGTCGGCGGGGCCAGGGACGCGGCCGACAACCCCTTCTCAGGCCTGGGCGGCTTAGATGTCGCCGGGGAGCGCGTCTACGTGGCCGATCGGTTCGGCGGCGTGCGCATTTACGACCTGGACGGCGCCTACCAGGGGCTCATCTCAGCCGGCGAGATCGGATATCTCACCGACGTGAAAGTCGGCCCCGAGGGCACAGTCTACATCGCGGACGCGGCCCTGCACCAGATCACTCTGTTCAACGCGGACCTGGATCTGTTGGGCGGGTTCGGGGGCTATGGCGCGGGCGAGGGGGAATTCGGCGCCGACAGCCCAGCCGCGCTGGCCGTGAGTCCTGATGGCGAACTGTTCGTGCTGGACCCCAACGAGGACGCCAGCGGCGCGAAGGTGATGCGGGTCCTGGTCTTCAGCGCGGCCGGCGACTTCCGGCGCAGCTTCCCGGCCGAGCCGGGCCTGGACGCGGTGGGCATGGATTTCGGGCCCGATGGGACCCTGTTTATCGTGAACCGCCAGGGCTACGTGGCCGAAGTGGAGCCAGAGGCTGGCCGCCTGATCCAGCGCGGGGGCGAGGCCGCGCTGGCCGGCCGGTGGCCGCAGATGATCGCGGTGGACGATGCGGGGAACCTGTATGTTACCACGCAGATCCCCACAGCCATTGCCGTGTTGAACGCGCAGGGGCACGGGGTGGTCGCGTGGATCGGCGAGGAAGGGGTGCGCACCGACGAGGGGTGGCCGGTTGGCGAGTTCCTCTCGCCGTTCGGCGTGGCTGTCACCGGCGACGGACGTCGCGTGTTCGCCGGCGACACAGCGGATCCGTTCAGTTACGTCACGGCGTTCGGGCGGCGATAAGCGCTCGTTAAGGGCGGTAGATCAGTCATCCACAACTTGCGAGTGGCCTGCCGGACAAACGCCTTTCGTGCAATCATAGAAGCCGGGAAAATCCTCAGCGAACCCCGGCGGGCCGATGCGCCAGCACACCGCGCAACAGTCCGCGCCGCACTGCCAACAGTGAAACGCGCCCAGGTCCGGCCCGGCCAGCGCGCGGACGGCCGCGTAGTCATGCCTCTCGATGGCGATCATCACCGCAGCCAGGCCGGGCAGCTCGCCAAAGTGAATGGTCGCACCCAGGAAGCCGGTCCACTCCAGCCGATCCCGCCCGCGTCACAGGTCCTCGCCCGTGCCGGCTGGGCGCAGGGTGAAGGCCGCCGCGAGTTGGCCGCAGTGGGCGCAGGGAAAGGTGGCAGAGGTTGAAGCAGACATCTTAACGCATCCTATGTATGTCACCCGACGGGTGTTGTCTATCCATTGCCAGGGTGATATCTTTGTGTTATGATCTGTTCGGAGTTCTTGAGCAGGAGAAGACAAGATGGCGGCATTGGCGTTGAAAGCCCAGCTTCCTGAGGGTGTCGGGCTAGATGAGGTGCGCGATGTGCTGAGCGGCGCGTTACGCCAGGAAACAGAGTTAGCCCGAGCGCGGCAGGTACACTTCGAGCGCGCCTGCCTGCGCTTCGAACAACAATATGGCATTTCCTCGGATGTGTTCATGGGGCAGTTCGAGGCCGGCGTCTTGGGCGATGATGCGGCATATTTCGACTGGTACGCGGCTAAGCGCGGATTCGACCTCTGGACGCGCAAGTTGACCATTCTGTCCGGAGTCAGTGCGTGAACACCCGTGAATACTATCGCGAGTTGCTTGAGGCTATCCATGCGGCTCCTCACGTGCTGCACTCGGACCTGCGCTTCGAGATCATTGACGAGTATGAGTGCTACACAAGCGGCAGCGTCCTATTGATCGGCGGCTACGAGTTGCACATCGCCGAATACGTGATCACAATGCCGGCCGTTGCACGTCCCAAGTATCGGTATCATTTACAGACGGCTGACGGCCAGCTTGTCAGACGTTGGGACAACGCTGCTCACCACCGCGACATCGCCACGTTTCCTGATCATCGGCACGATCCCCAAGGGCGCGCCTTCCCCAATCCACCCATGGACGTTCCGGGCGTGTTGAGCGCCGTGCTGCCGTTGATTTTGCCTGCATCACTCGCCTGACGCCTGCGCGCGTCGCCTCTCGATAATCTGGCGCGGCGTCGGTCACAGTCGCGCCGCTCGATGGCGCGCGCGGCCAGGGCGGAAAGTTCTCCGAAATGGATCGTCGTGCCCAGGAAACCGATCCGCTCCAGGCGATCCCGCTCGCGCCACAGGCCCTCGGCCGTCCCGGCCGGGAGCAGGGTGAAGGCCGCCGCGGGCTGGCCTCAGCGGGCGCAGGGGAATTCAGTCCTTGAGATTTGCGAAAGGCCGCTTGCCATACCTTGCACGGAACTCCTGGATCAACTGTTGTTCGACATCCCTCGGATCTTCATCTGGCGTTGTCTTCCAACACACCAGCAGATCGGCAACGTCGGCCATCTGCCAGATGTAGCGTCCGCCCCAGTGTGGCGCAGGATGCCCTTCGCCAAAGCGCATATAGCAGTATAGCCGTTTGCGAAGATCGGCCGCCTTGCCGACGTAGACCACCTGCGCTCCCATCACCCAAGTTTGCTGTAATTTTTGAACCGGGACGGTGGGGTCACGTCCCTTGAAATGACCGCCAGTGCTCTGAGCCAGAAAGCTGGGCGGTTGCGGCCGAGGGTAAATGACCAGATAGACGCCGGGCACTTCGGGAACCTGATGGCAAGCCGCGGCGCGAAGAGCCAAGACGGAAACGAAGCCACTGAATCCCTGTTGAGCGATGTGCGCCAGGCCTTCGATGTCCACCACGGGGTCACTTTCCCTTATTCGCTAATCCACTCCACCAACACCGGCGACACCTTCGCCAACAGCCCGCGCAGGTTGCGATAGGGCACGATCCCATCGCGCTGCAAGCGGCCGAGCACGATGCCGGGATGGCGACCCTGGCTGGCAGCAAACGCCTCGATGCTGGCGCGGGAGAAACGCGGGCCGGTGCGTGCGATAAAATCAGCGAACGCCTCCGGCGCCAGCAGCCAGCGGCTCGCAAGATGGTTTGCGACCTCCTCATCAGGAACGGCAGGCGCGGGTTCGGTCTCGTCCTCGCCGCCATCTTCCAGTTGATCCAGATACGCTTCGCTGCGGCCCGCGGCCAGGTGCGCCAACTCGTGCATCAGCGTGAACCAGAAGGCGTCAACACGGTCATAACGCAGCGTCAGTGCAACGGCGGGGCCTTCTCCGACCCAAAACGCCGCGCCGTCCAGGTAGGTCTTCGGCAGATGGCGCAGGCACACGAACCGCACGCCCCAGTGCGCTAACGTATCCGGGACTTGGGTGATGTCCTCGACGCGGCGCATATGCGCCGAGAGTGCGCATGCCAGCGGTTCGAGGCCTTCGAGCCGCCAGGGAGCGACCGCTGGCTGTTGGCGCGCCAGCGTCTCAGCGCGATGCAGCCAGGCAAGCTGGGCATAGGTCAGCGGCGCGCGGGCAGTTGATCCGCGCCAGCGGACGGCCAGACGCGGCGGCTCAGGCAGCAAGGGTGTGCCCAGGCAACCGGCTACTTCGGCTTCCAGTTCTTCCACCGATTCGCGCAGCGTGAGCCAGCCACGGCTCGCCATCTCGCGCAATGGCAATTCGGCATAGAGGCGGCTGCGCCGGGCAATCACATCGCTTTGCGCCTGCGCGCGAGCTAGTTCCAGGCGATAGTTTGCTTCCAAGTTGTTCCAGAATTCGGGCGACGTGCCAAAAGCCTGCCCCAACTCAACCGAGGTTTCGGGCGTGATCTGTTTTGACCCGGTAACGATCTCGCTGATGACCTGTTCCGGGCGGTCGAGGATTGCAGCAAGATCACGCTGTGTCCAGCCGCGCGCCTCTAGCTCCTGCCTCAGAATTCGTCCAGGCAGCACAAGCCGCGCCGGATGCAGTTCCTCGCTCATGCAGCCCTCCTTCAGTGATAGTCCTCGATGCTGATGATACAGACCAGTTTCCCTTGTTTGTCGGTCTCCAGGCGGAGGATCAGGCGAAACTGCCGGTTCAGACGGATTGAACGCTCTCCGCGGAGGCCACGTTCACCTTGCAGTTTCTCGAAATGGAGGCTCTTGATCGCACGCAAGTCATTTTCGTCGCGGGCAGCGCGGATCACAGCCATCTTGTCGAAGAATGCGTCTACCACCTCTGACGGGTATTTGCTCGCACCCATACCGGCAGTGTATAGCTGTTCGAGCTTCTTGTTGGCAAAAACGAAACGCACGTCACACCTGAGAGTATAATCGAGAGCAAGAGACTTTGTCAAACATTGACTTCACCCTATAGGTGAAATCTAATAATCTAGACAAAGGGACCCTGTCGTTCAGGGCTTGACCGCATACAACTCTCGCCACCAGAACGCTGCCCGCCCCATAGGTTGATCCACCCCATCAAGCACGCGTTGAAAGCGTTTGGGGGGCATCCACGCGTCACGAAAGATGTTGCCGCGCAATTCGGTGACCAGACCGGCATAGCGCGCGACCAGGACGCAGTGCCGGCGCGGCATGAGGATCCTGCCAACGCTACCGAATCACCATATTCACCGCGTACACGCTCTCGAACCACCGCGCCTTCTTCTGCCCGGCCCAGCGTTCGGCTTCGTCGTTGACGCCAGGCAGCAGCGTGACGACCAGCGCGCCGCCCTCCAGCTCGCAGCGCAGATCCTGCACCGCGTCGGTGTGGCTGCGATCCAGGCCGTCGGCGAAGCGCAGGATCGCGCCGAGCTGGGTGACCAACTGCTGGTCGGCCGGGGAAAGGGCCGCGAAGGCTTCATGCTTGGCGGGCGCGGGGAGCGCGCCGCGATGATAACGCGCGACGTGCGCGACCAGGGTCTGGTCTCGCGGGGAGAGGCCGGGGATCGGCTCGGCCATGATCAGGCGAAACGCGGTCTTGTGGTGATTCTCGTAGCCCTCGACGTAGCCGATATCGTGCAGGAGCGCGGCGCAAGAGAGGATCTCGCGCGGGGCGAGCGTGTTACCTCTCTGCGCGGGAACTGAAGGAACTGAAGGGAACTGGGGCGCGTTCAGCGCGTGGAGCCCCAGGCGCGCCATCTCGTCGAACAGGCGCAGGGCCAGCCGCTCGTCCTGGAGCGAGTGGCCCTCCTCGAAGTCGTAGCGGCGGGCGAGGATGAGGATTGTCTCACGAAGCACGGTATGAAATGCAGACATTATATAGCAGCCTCGGCGTTCACGCACCACGCATCACGCATCACGTTTCACGTTTCACGCATCACTCTCCCCGCAGCATCGCCCGGCTGATCGCATTGTGCCGCCGGATCAGGGCAGGCAGGTCTAGCCCAACGATCTCGCCGTCCTGCACGCGTACTTTGCCGTTAATGACGCTCAAATCCACCTTGGGCGGAGTGCAGAACACCAGCGCGGCCAGGGGATCGTGCAGCGCGCCGGTGAAGTCGTGCCGCTCCAGGTTGTAGCCGATGAAGTCCGCGGCCATGCCGGGGGCCAGGCTGCCGATGTCATCGCGGCCCAACACGGACGCGCCGCCCAGGGTCGCGATCTCCAGTGCCTCCGCGGCGCCCAGCGCGGCCGGGTTGCCCAGCGAACGGGCGCGCGTCGTGCCCACGGCCTGATCGGAGACGAAGGTGGAGCCCATGCGCTGCAGCAACATCGCCTGCCGCGCCTCGGCCAGCAGGTGGCTGCTGTCGTTGGAGGCCGAGCCATCCACGCCCAGGCCGACGCGCACGCCCGCGTCGCGCATGTCGCGGATGGGTGCGATGCCCGATGCCAGGCGCATGTTGGATGAGGGACAGTGGGCCACGCCGCAGCCGGTGCGCGCAAACAGCGCGATCTCCTCAGGGTTCAGGACGACGCAGTGCGCGTGCCACACGTCCCCGCCGATCCAGCCCACCGAGGCCATGTAGTCCACCGGCTTCGCACCGAATTTCTCCAGGCAGAACGCGTCCTCGTCCGCGGTCTCGGCCAGGTGCGTGTGCAGACGGACGCCGTAGGCGCGGGCCAGGTGGGCGCTCTCCCGCATCAGGTCGCCGGTGACGCTGAAGGGGGAACACGGCGCCAACGCCACGTGTACCATGCCGAAGCGTTCTCCCTGATGGTGCTGCTCGATGGCGCGCTGGCTCTCTTTCAGGATAAAATCCTCATCTTCCACGCAGTTATCCGGCGGCAACCCGCCATTGGAGCGGCCCAGGCTCATGCTGCCGCGCGTGGCGGTGAAGCGGATGCCCAGGTCAACGGCGGCCTCGATCTCGTGCTCGATCTTGCAGCCGTTGGGGTAGATGTACAGGTGATCGCTGGAAGTGGAGCAGCCGCTCAGCATCAGCTCGGCCAGGCCGACCTTGGCTGACACATACACCGCCTCCGGCGTCAGCCGCGCCCAAATGGGGTACAGCGTCACCAGCCAGTCGAACAGCACGCTGTCCTGCGCAATGCAGCGAGTGAGGGTCTGGTAGAGGTGATGGTGGGTGTTGACCAGGCCCGGCAGCACGATCATGCCGCGGGCGTCAATAACCCGGTCGGCGGTTTCGGGCAGTTCCGCGGTCGGGGCCACCTGCACGATGGCATTGTCCTGCACGAACAGGCCCCCATCGGGGATGCGCCGGCGCTCGGCGTCCATCGTGACCAGCAGGTCGGCGTGCTTGAGGAGAAGCGTGGACATCCTGGGCCTCCTGAGTATGAGAATTCATAGCCCTTGTACACCATACAGGGCCGCCTTGTCAACCTTTGTGCGAAATCCCGCGCTTGCCCTGCCGCGCAACATCTGTTATGCTTAGTCATCTGTCCCGATCGGCGCAGCGCGGCGCCTGTTCGTCATTCGCCATTCGCTGATTCGCCATTCGCTGATTCGCCATTCGCTGATTCGCCATGATTACCGGCACCCTGATCAACGTCGCAACCGTCATTGCAGGCGGCGCGCTCGGCACGCTGCTAGGCAACCGGCTGCCCGACAAAATGCGTCGCACCGTGCTGGATGGCCTGGGGCTGATGACCGTCGTCATCGGCGTGACCATGGCCATCGGCACCAAAAACGCGCTAATCCCGCTCTTCAGCATCCTCATCGGCGGGCTATTGGGTGAGGCGCTGCGCATCGAGGATGGCCTGGAGCGGTTAGGCCAGTGGGCCGAGACCCGACTGGGCCGCGTGTTCGGCGCGAGCGGGGGCCGTACGGCCCAGGGGTTCATCACGGCCAGCCTGATCTTCTGCGTCGGCCCGATGACGGTGCTGGGTTCGATCCAGGATGGGCTGACGGGCGACTACACGCTGCTAGCGATCAAATCGCTGATGGACGGGTTCGCGGCGATGGCACTGGCTGCGTCCCTGGGTGCAGGCGTGATGCTGTCGGCCGGCACGGTGTTGGCTTACCAGGGTGGGCTGAGCCTGTTGGCCATGGCCTTCGGCGCCGCGTTGGGCGGGGTGACGCAGACGACGCCGTGGGTGGTGGAGATGACCGCCACAGGCGGGGTCGTAATCTTGAGCATCGCTTTCCTGCTGCTCGACATCAAGCGTGTCCGCGCGGCGAACCTGCTGCCGGCCGTGTTCGTAGCGCCGCTGCTGGTGCTGCTGTTAGGCTTGTTGGGAGTAGCGTTTTGAGGCCGATTCGAAGCGCTCGTCGGCAGCCAGCCTGATACTTGGGCAGACTCTTGAGCAACAGGGAGGCCCCATGCCCAATCGCAAGCTCATCGTCTTCGCCGGGTTGCCCGGCACCGGCAAATCGAGCCTGGCGCGCAGCGTGGCGCGCGAGCTGAAAGCCGTCTACCTGGACAAGGATACCATCAAAGACACGGCGATGGCGCTGGGGCGCGATCTAAAAGTCGAAGGCATATCCGAATTGGCCGGCCAGCTTTCGTATGAATTGCTGGTGAACCTGGCGCGAGACAACCTGACCCTGGGCCATGCGGTGGTCTTGGATAGCCCGGCCGGCTATCGCACGTTCCGTGAAAACGTGGAGCGGCTCGCGCGGGCGTCTCAGGTCGAGCTGAAGCTGATCGAGTGCATCTGCACCAACGAAGGGCTGTTGCGCGATCGCATCGAGCACCGCGGGGCCGACTTGCCCGATTACCGGACGCACGATTGGGAGACCTATCGCTCTGACCAGGCCAGATTCGAGCGGCTCAGCGGCCCGCGGCTGATTGTGGACACGGCCGAACCGTTGCAGATCAACATGCGTAAGGTGCTCCATTACCTGGGTGTTTCCGGCGCTGGGAGCGCCAGCTAACCGGTTGTGCTTTAGGGCGCATGTGCAGGGAGAGAAGTTTTATGCCAGTCATCCAAGTCATTCTGTTCGACCTCGGCGGCACACTTTTACATTACGATCAGCCGCCGGAAAACTCCTTCGCGGCGATCAACGCCCGCGCATTGCGTGCCTTCCTGGAGGTGGCAGCCAAAGGTGGGACCAGGGTGCCCGATGTTGAGCTCGCTATCCGCGCCGTAGGGCGCATGGCCTCGGCGATGGAGGCCAAGGCCAAGCGCACGCACTACGCGGCCAGCGCCGACACCATCTTGCGCGAAGGGCTGGCCGCGGTCGGCATTCGCGTGCCGGACAAGGTGTGGCCGAACGCGCTGGCAGCCTATTACGCGGCGATCTCGGCTGTTGTCAAACCGGTAGACGGGGATGCGTGCGCGCTGTTGGCGCAGTTGACCGCGCAAGGGCGCGGCCTGGGTCTGGTCTCGAACACATTTTGGGCGCCCGAGATGCACGATGCCGACCTAGCGCGCTTCGGCCTGCTGGAGTATCTGCCGGTGCGCGTCTATTCGTGCGCGACCGGGTTCACCAAGCCTGACCCGCGCATCTTCCGCGCCGCGTTGGACGGGCTGGACGTGGCGCCGGCCGAGGCGGTGTTCGTGGGGGACAAGCTGGACGTGGATGTCGCCGGCCCGCAGAAGATCGGGATGCGGGCCGTGTTGGTCGCATCGCCGTATCGCGTTGAACGCAACCCCGATATCGTGCCAGATGCCCAGATTGCCCAGATTGATGACCTGGCGCTCCTCCTAGAGGCCTGGGAACAGGCCTGGCAACCGCTCACGGCTTAAAATAGGGCGGGGCTAATCCGGCCCTCCAACTCAATCCACCCACAACGGCACGAACTGGAACTTGTCCACGTCCACCAGGCCCTGGTCGGTCAGCTTCAGGTGGGGGATCACTTCCAGCGCCAGGAAGCTGAGCGTCATGAACGGGTCGTGCAACTCGGAGCCCAGACCGCGCGCGGCCCCGATGACCTCATCCAACTGGCGGCGCACTTCGTGAATCGGCTTGTTGGACATCAGACCGGCCACCGGCAGCGGCAGCCGCCCCAGGATGCGGATGCCGTCGGCCACGGCCAGTCCGCCGCCCATGTCGGCCACGGCCGCGGCCGCAGTAGTGAGCGAGATGTTATCGGCGCCGGCTACAACAAGGTTGTGGTGATCGTGCGCGATGGTGGATGCGATCGCCCCCCGGCGGAGACCGAGCCCCTGCACGAACCCCTTGCCCACATTGCCGGTGGCCATGTGCCGCTCGATCACCGCCATCTTGATGATATCCTGCTCGAGATCAGACCGCGCCACACCGGAAGTGGAGGGGATCTCTAGGATGCGATCCTCGGTAATGAGCTGATCAGGCACGACGCCGATCACGTGGGCGCGGCGGCCCTCAGTCGGGATAGTGAAGTTCACCGCGTGCCAGTTGATGTTCATCGAGCCGCGCAGGTAGGCCGGCCGTTCGGGTACGTTGAACGACAGCAGCTTGCCATTTTCGGCCACCGCCTGCCCATCGCGGATCACCAGACGCACATCGAACGCCTCCGGATCGTCGAACACGATCAGGTCGGCGCGGTTGCCGGGCCGGATGCCCCCGCGGTCATACATGCGGAACCATTCCGCCGTGTTCAGCGTGGCCATGCGGATGGCGGTCACCGGATCAACGCCGGCGCGGATGGCGGTGCGCACCAGGAAGTCAACGCTGCCCTGGTCAAGGATGTCCCCAGGATGGCGGTCGTCGGTGCAGAAACAGATGCGCCGGGCGTTATCGGGCGTGATCAACGGCAGCAGGTGGGCCAGATCGTGCGCATTGGTGGCCTCGCGCATCAAGATGTACATGCCCAGGCGCAGTTTTTCTTGCGCTTCAGCCACAGTAGTGCATTCGTGATCTGAGCCAATGCCCGCGGCCACGTACGCGTTCAGCGCTTTGCCGCTGAAGCCGGGCGCATGGCCATCCAACACGCGCGTCCTGAACGCCTCGATCTTATCTAGCACGCCCTGATCCTCATGGACCACGCCGGGGTAGTTCATCATTTCCCCCAGGCCCAACACCCAGCGGTCGTTCTGCAGCGAGGCGATGTCCTTCGCCTCAAGATACGCGCCTGCGGTCGCCATGTGGGTGGCCGGCACGCACGAGGGAACCATCACGTACATGCTCAACTGGCCGTATTTGGCCTGGTCGAACATATAGCGAATGCCGTCTAACCCAAACACGTTGGTGATCTCGTGCGGATCGGCCACGACCGCGGTGACGCCGCGCGGCACCACAGCGGCGGCAAACTGGCGCACCCCCACCATCGCGCTTTCGATGTGGACGTGCGCATCAATCAAGCCTGGGGCCAGGTAACTGCCCTTGAGATCGATCTCCTTGCGCGCCGTATAGCCGTCGCCGATGCCAATGATGCGATCATCCAGCACCGCCACAGCGGCAGGATAGATCTCGCCCGAATAGACATTCACCAGCTTAGCGTTGCGCAACAGCAGGTCGGCCATCGCGTCGCCGCGCGCCGCCCTTACCAGGTTGTTCAGGTCTGCCATGAAGTCGCCTCCTTGTAGGCTGAAGACATGACCTCATTATATCATACATGTCACAGCGCCGGGGAGCAGGGCGCTCTCGGCCAGTGTTTCTCTGCCATGCCAGATTCCGCTATATGACGCAAATCATTTGCAGCGATAGCATGTGTAATGTTAGAATAGTGCCTACGAAGTTGTAGCAAAACTTCAACGAAGTTTGAAGCACATTGGCGTCGCGAATTAGACCGCTCCACCCGTGCTGTGTCAATCCTTGCAGCCCCCAGAAAGGTGGTGATCAAACAAAGCAAGCGTCTTTCCGCACCGCACACAACGATACCCGGCTAATTGCATCACCCAAGTGAATCTATCAAGGAGGAGATAGCATGACTCGCAATCGAATGTGGGCCGTTTTGGCCTTTCTGCTGGTGTTCTCCCTGCTACTAAGCGCCTGTGGCCCGCGAGCAACCTCGGCACCGACGCCGACGCCCGTTCCGCAGGCTGAGGCCCCCAAACCGCCGGCCGTATCAGTGAAGCCGGCGTTCGTGTACGTGGCGCCCATCGGCGACCTGGGCTGGACCTGGGCGCACGACCAGGCGCGTTTGATGGTGGAGAAGGAACTGGGCGTCGAGACCGCGTACATCGAGAACGTGCCCGAAGGCCCCGACGCCGAGCGCGTGATCCGCGACTTTGCCCAGAAGGGCTACAACCCGATCTTCACCACCTCCTTCGGCTTCATGGATCCCACCATCACCGTGGCCAA
>DAOUAT010000030.1:0-13999 GCA_034433275.1 Anaerolineae bacterium | reverse complement strand
TGAAACTGACTGTACGGTTGCCTGCGACGCTGCATCAAGTGCTCAAAGAGCGCGCAGTCGAATACAATGTTTCACTGAACCAGGCCGTGATTGACACCCTGACGCTGGAGTTGATGCCCATACCGATTGAAACTGAAAGAGACAAGGTGCGGCGCATGCTGAAGGCCAAAGGTAAATTGGCAGACACGCGCTGGATGAGTAATGTGTTGCCCGATGTCACGCCTGCCACGCTAGAGGAGGCTCGCGAATGGCTCCAGGGTGTGCCATTGAGCGATTGGATTATCGAAGATCGTGGATCGCGATGAGATCTAGATCAGACAAGAACACCGGTGAATGGGAGATGTACGATGACTGAGAGCAAGATCAAATTAACCGTTCGGCTGCCAGAAGCATTGCATCAAGTACTGAGAGAGCGTGCCGTTGAATATCATGTCTCCCTAAATCAAGCCTTGATTGACGTTCTGGTGGCTGAATTAGGGCCAGGCACGCGTATCGAGAGCGAAGAGGAAAAGTACAGCCGCATCCTCCGCCAACGGCTTGCAAAGACCGACTGGATGGATCGGCACATTGAAGGCGTGGAACTGCCGACGCCCGAAGAAGCGCGTGCGTGGCTAGATGGTGTGCCATTGTCTGACTGGATCATCGAAGATAGAGGGCCGCGCTGATGACGACCTATTACCTCGACGCCAGCGCGGTCGTGAAGCGCTATCTGCGCGAGCCAGGCAGCCAATGGGTGCGCGATCTTTTGCGTGCGCCGCGAGCGCAGCACTTTACGAGCATCGAGTTGCTACCGGTTGAAGTGATCTGCGCCTTGACAAGAGCGCACCAAGAACGCCGCATCAGCGCCAGCCAAAAGGAACGCCTGATCGGAATCGCACTGGCGGATTCTAGAACCGACATCGGTCTCTTGGCGGTATCCCAGGCTGTTCTAGACTTGGCTGCCGAGTTGGCAAAACGGCATCCGTTGCGGGCCTACGATGCCCTTCATCTGGCGACCGCGGTGGATTGGGCAAACGATCTGACCAGCGTTGGCCTCTCGGCGCCTATCTTCATCACCGCCGACGAGAATCTGCTCGCCGCCGCGCGGGCCGAGGGGCTGGCCGCCGAGAACCCGAACGAGCACGAGTGAGCGGGGATGAAGAAGGACGAAGGGGGGTGGTCGTCGTGTCAACAGTCGTTGGCGCATCGGTTGATATTTCGATAACGCATGTTTCCCTGCCCCCTCGCCCCCCGCGGCCGGCCTGACGCCCCGCACGGGGCAAGCGGGCCACACGCACGCAACACGCAGTACGCAATACGCACTATTCCGAGGAGAACACCCATGCCTGCCTTCGATATGCCCAAAACCTACGACCCGGCCGCTTCCGAGCGCCGGATTTACGAACGGTGGGAAAGCGCCGGCTTCTTCAAGCCTGAGTCCGCCGGCCCAGACGCCAAGCCGTTCGTGATCTCGATCCCGCCGCCTAATATCACCGGCGAGCTGCACCTGGGCCACGCGATGTTCGTCTCGCTGGAAGACCTGATGATCCGCTACAAGCGCATGCGCGGCTACGCGGCGCTGTGGGTGCCCGGCTACGACCACGCGGGCATCGCCACCCAGCTCCAGGTGGAGAAGATGCTGGCGAAAGAGGGCATCCACCGCCAGGACATCGGCCGCGAGGAATTCCTCCGCCGCACCTGGGAATGGAAGGAGAAGTACGGCGGCCACATCGTGCGCCAGCTCCGCCGCCTGGGCGCCTCGTGCGACTGGGACCGCATGCGCTTCACCCTGGACGAAGGGCTCAGCCGCGCGGTGCGCGAGGCGTTCGTGCGCCTCTACCGCATGGGGCTGATCTACCGCGGCGAATATCTGATCAACTGGTCGCCCGGCCTGCAAACCGCGGTCAGCGACCTGGAAGTGGAGTACAGCGAGGAGAACGCCACTCTCTACTACTTCAAGTACCCCATCGCGGGCGCAAACCTGGATGACGGCCCCGGCGTGGGCTACATCCCGGTGGCGACCACGCGGCCCGAGACCATTCTGGGCGACACCGCGGTGGCAGTACACCCCGACGACGAGCGCTACCGCCATCTGATCGGCGCCACCTGCCTGGTGCCCATGCTGAAGCGCCCCATCCCGGTGATCCATGACACCTACGTGGAGATGGCGTTCGGCACCGGCGCGCTCAAGATCACGCCCGGCCACGACCCTAACGACTTCGTGATCGGCCAGCGCCACGGCCTGCAGATCATCAGCGTGCTGGACCGGGACGCGCGCATGAGCGCCGAAGCCGGGCCGCACTACGCGGGCATGGACCGCTTCGAGTGCCGCAAGAAGCTCTGGGCCGACATGGAGGCCGCCGGGCTGACCATCAAGACCGAGCCGTACCGCACACAGGTGCCGCGTTCGCAGCGCGGGGGCGAGATCGTGGAGCCCATGGTCAGCACTCAGTGGTTCGTGAAGATCAAACCCATGGCCGACATGGGCCTGGAGGCCGTGCGCTCCGGCCGCATCACTATCATCCCGGACCGCTTCACCAAGGTGTATTACAACTGGCTGGAAAACATCCGCGACTGGTGTATCAGCCGGCAGCTCTGGTGGGGGCACCGCATCCCGGCGTGGTACTGCGCGGACTGCCGCGGCGCCACCGTGGCGAAGACCGACCCGATCGCCTGCGAGCACTGCGGCTCCGAGCGCATCGAGCAGGACCCGGACGTGCTGGACACCTGGTTCAGCTCGGGGCTGTGGCCCTTCTCCACCCTGGGCTGGCCCGATGACACCGCTGACCTGCGCCGCTACTACCCGACGACCGTGATGGAGACCGGCTACGACATCCTGTTCTTCTGGGTGGCGCGCATGATCATGCAGGGGCTACTGTACACCAACGACATCCCGTTCGAGACGGTGTACCTGCACGGCATCATCCGAGACGACCAGGGCCGCAAGATGTCCAAGACCACCGGCAACGTGTTGGATCCCATCGCCCTGCTGGATGGCGCCGCGCCGGACAAGCTGGATGATTACATCAGGGCGCAATATCCCGACGGCATCCCCGCGATGGGCGCGGACGCGCTGCGCTTCACCCTGCTCACCGGCTCGACCCCCGGCACCGACACCAACCTGAGCCTGCAACGGGTGGAGGGGAACCGGAATTTTACGAATAAGATTTGGAACGCGGCGCGGTTCGTGCTGGCGCAGTTGAATGAAGAATCAGCGAATCAGCGAATCAGCGAATCAGCGAATCCCGAAGATGCCCATTCGCCATTCGCCATTCGCTATTCGCTCCCCGAGCGCTGGATCCTGAGCCGCCTCTCCGCCACCATCGCAGACGCCACGCGGCTGATGGACAACTTCCAGTATGGCGAGGCCGGGCGGCAGATCTACGACTTCTTCTGGAGCGAGTTCTGCGACTGGTACCTGGAGATCAGCAAGGTCGCGCTGTATCGCGGGGACGACGCGGCGAAGGCCCGGACGCGCGCTACGCTGGTCAAGGCGCTGGACGAGTCGCTGCGGCTGCTGCACCCCTTCATCCCGTTCGTGACCGAGGAGACCTGGGGCTACCTGAAGGCGGCGGAGGAGCAGAGGGGCGGAGGAGCAGAGGAGCGGAGGTGGTCGGAGGCGTTGATTGTGGCGCCGTGGCCTGAACCGGGCACGCGTGACGAGGCGGCTGAGTCGGACATGGCCCTGCTGATGGACATGGTGCGCGCCATGCGCAACGCGCGGGCCGAGTACAACGTGAAGCCCAGCCAACTCATCGCGGCGGCCATCGCGGCCGGCGACCGAGAGACCTTGGTGCGCGACCAGGCGGAGCTGCTGTGTACCCTCGCCCGCCTTGACCCGGCACGGCTGGTAATCGCCGAACAGGCCGACGCGCCGGCCCAGGCGCTGACGCTGGTGACCGGCCCCGTGACCACCTACCTGCCCCTGGCCGACCTGGTGGACCTGGACGCGGAGCGCGCCAAGCTGAGCAAGGAGTTGGCCGATGCTGAGGCGCAGATCGCGCGGGCGGAAGGCTTGCTGGGCGGTCCCTTCGCCCAAAAAGCGCCGGCGGCCGTGGTGCAACGTGAGCGCGACAAGCTCAGCGATCTGCAGGCTCGCGCTGCGCGGCTGCGGGAGCGCCTGGCCGAATTAACAAAGTAGCAGATACGGCGCGGCGGCCGCCGCGCCGTATCTGCGCCCAACATGACACACCTCATAGACAAACCTGACGCTCTCAGGTAGTCTGGAATTCAAAGTTTGGGCGTATCTCCATTACTGCCTGAACGCACATTGCAGCCTTGCACCACACAACACCCAGGGATACGCCCAACTCCTCCAAAATCAGCGGAGAAAAGCCAGCATGGCGCGACCGGTGATTACTATCGGCGGAAGAGAGGTCGCTCTGGAAACGCGACCTGCCAACAGTGCATCTACAAACGCACTGAGGAACCGCCAACCAGTAACTATTGCGGCCCTGTTCCCGCGCCCAACCGGCCAAGACGGTAATACGCGTTCGCCAGCAGCCGTGCCCCTGAGCGTCGCCGGCGGCATCCTGCTGCTCGGCCTGATCGTGCTCTTGGTGCTACGCCACGTGCGCCGCAACTGCGCGCCATAAACAGATCCCCATGCGATCCCTGATAATGTGATAAATTTCGCTTATGTCAGGAACGCAAAAACCATGACGGATGTCATATGGCCCGCTGAAAGCCGCTGCTATAATAGCGCCGCGTGTTTTAGACCAGCAAGAATATCATTCTGGCTCTCGAAGCGATGTCGGCAAACAGGGCTAGATTCGAGCACTCAGGCGGTTCGACCCAGCCAAAGTCTCGGATCCAGAACGCCATTTAAAGATATCAGCTACAAAACTGCCCGAGGAGGACCACCTTATGACCCTCTTGTGCCCTGAACGCCAGCACTTGAGGTGGCTTGCGACAGCAGGTCTGACCATCCTGCTGCTCCTCGTCTTTGCCGCCGGCGCGAATGCGGCGCAAGGCGATAACACCACCTGCCTGGGCTGCCACAGCATCCCGGGGTTTGGCGTGGAACTGGCCAGCGGCGAAATCCTGCCCCTCACGGTTGACCCGCAAGTGTATAGCGCGTCGATGCACGGCGCCAAAGGCCAGACCTGCATCTCGTGCCACACCAACATCACCGGCTACCCCCACCCGAAGGTGACGGCCGGCGATCGGCGCAGCTTCCAACTGGAACGCTATCAGCAATGCCAGACGTGCCATCCTGAGCAGTATCGAGATTCGCTCGATAGCAACCATGCGCGCGCGCTGGCATCCGGTAACCGGAATGCCGCGATCTGCACCGACTGCCACGGCTCGCACACCATCAGCAACCCGAAACAGCCGCGGCAGAAGATCTCCGCCACCTGCGAAAACTGCCACAGCTCCATCTACGCGGAATACGCTGAGAGCGTACACGGCGCGGCGCTGCTGGAGACCAGCAACCCCGACGTGGCCACCTGCACCGACTGCCACGGCGCACACAAGCAGCAGGATCCGACCACGGCCGCGTTTCATTTGAAGTCACCGACCATCTGTGGTGACTGCCATGCCAACACCGCGCTGATGCAGAAGTACGGCATCTCGACCCAGGTATTTGACACCTACGTGGCCGACTTCCACGGCACCACCGTCACCCTGTTCGAAAAGCAGCACCCTGATCAGCCGACGAACAAGGCCGTCTGCACCGACTGCCACGGCGTTCATAACATCTTGCAGGTATCGGATCAAGACGCGACTGTGGTGAAGGAAAACCTGCTGGTCACGTGTCAGCGGTGCCACCCCGATGCCACAGCCAACTTCCCAGATAGCTGGGTAGGGCACTTCCAGCCCGATCGGGACAACTACCCGCTGGTGTACTACGTGAACCTGTTCTACAAGATCCTGATCCCTACGGTCATCGGCGGTATGGTGGCATTCGTGGGCTTGGATTACCTGCGCAAACTCATCAATCGTTTCCTGAAGAAGGGGGCGCACCATGGCTAATCAAAAAAGCGCCCACGAGCACTATGAACGCTTCAGCGTTCCACAGCGGGTCGAGCACATCGTGCTCCTGCTGTCGTTCTCTCTGTTGGGGTTAACGGGCCTGATCCAGAAGTTCGCGCTGAACGCGGTGGCGGCCTGGCTCATCGGCGCGCTGGGTGGCATCGAATCCGTGCGCATCATCCACCGGGTCGCCGCCATCGTCTTTGCGCTGCAAAGCGTCTACCACATCATGGTGCTGGGCTACAAGGTCTTCGTGCTGCGCACCGAGATGACCATGCTGCCCGGTCTGAAAGATGTGATCGACGCGATTGACGTCGTGCGCTACAACCTGGGCCTGACCAAAGAACACCCCAGGATGCCGCGCTACAACTTCGCCGAGAAAGTGGAGTACTGGGCCATGATTTGGGGCGGCGTCGTGATGGGGATCACGGGCTTCATGCTCTGGAATCCCATCGCCACGTCCAAATTCCTGCCTGGCCAGTTCATCCCCGCGGCCAAATCCGCGCATGGCGGTGAGGCGGTGCTGGCGGTATTGGCGATCCTGATCTGGCACTTCTACAGCGTCCACATCAAGACGTTCAATAAGAGCATGTTCACCGGCAAGATGACGCGGCACCAGATGGAAGCAGAGCACGGCGAGGAGCTGCAACGCATCATGGCCGGGACCGCCAAACGCCCAATTGATCCCGAGGGCGTGCGCCGGCGCCAGCGGATCTTCGTGCCCATCGCGGCCGGCGTCGGCCTGGTCGCCGGCCTGGTTGTCATCTGGTTCGCCACGTTCGAGGAGACCGCGCTCGCCACCGTGCCGCCGCTGGCAACGCCGGTGACGATATTCGCGCCGCTAACGCCCACTCCGCTGCCGATCTCGACGGTGGACAATCGCGCGCTCGGCGCCGCGATCCCACACCCCGTCGAGGGCCAGGAAAAGTGCGACACCTGCCACGCGCTGGGCGCCATGCTGCCCTATCCGGCGGACCACGAGGGCCGGCCGGTTGAGTCGTGCCTGGTCTGCCACCAACCCGGCCCGGCATCCACCGTCGGCGGCGGTACAGGCGGCGCGGCCGGGTCGATCCCGCATCCCATCGAGGGGGACGCGTACAAAGACTGTGCGACCTGCCACGGCGCAGACAAGATGAAGCCATTCCCCGCGAACCACAGCAGCTTCACCAACGATAGCTGCACCATGTGCCACCAGCCTGCGGCCAGTGGCGAAGCGCCTGCGGGCGGTGGCGCGGCGGTCGCGATCCCGGCGAACCACGTTTTGACCAGCGATGCGTTCAAGAACTGCACGGTCTGCCACGGCGCGGGCATGATCAAGCCGTTCCCCGAGAACCACGCCAGCTTCACCAACGACACCTGCCAGACGTGCCATAAGCCCACGCAATAAGCGCCCGCCCCCAAGTATATTAGAGCCCGATGGCCGTAGGCCATCGGGCTCTTGCGTTCCGGATGTCGCAACCCGGCGGATTGCGTTACACGCTACGGCACGATCACCGTCCGCACCTCGCCGGCCCAACGTTGCAACGCGTCCAGCGTCGCGTTGATCGGCTCCGCCGCCAGCGGCACGGTGCGGGTGACGACGTGCGACAGATCCAGCACCCCGCGGCGCGCGAACTCGATCAGCAGCGGGAACTCCTGCAGCAGATGATCCGAGCAGCCGATGATCTCGCCCTCGTTGCCTAACAGCTCGCGGTACGAATCCACCTCGAACGGCCGATCGGCAATGCCGGCCAGCACGGCGCGGCCCTGGATGCCCAAGGTCTGCACCGCCTGGCGCATGGTCAGCGCCAGGCCGATGAGCTCCAGCGCCACGTCCACCCCCCTGCCGCCGCTCAGGCGCCGGATCTCGGCCACGGGATCGGCCTGGGACGCGTTCACCGCGATCGCGCCGAAGTGCTCGGCCAGCGCCAGCTTGTCCGGGTTGATGTCCACCGCGTACACCGTCAGCGCGCCCAGCCCGCGCGCCAACTGAATCGCCGACATGCCCAGGCCGCCCGCGCCGAACACGGCGGCCGTCTCGCCCGCTTGCAGCCGCCCCTTGCGCAGCGCGTGAAACGACGTGGCCGACGAGCACATCATGATCGCCGCGTGCTCGAACGGGATCTCGTCCGGCAGCGCCACCACCCCGCGTTCCGGCACGGCGATGTACTCCGCATAGCCGCCATCGCGGTGCTTGCCCAACATCTGGCCGTGGACGCAGAACTGCTCCTGCCCGCGGTTGCAGTGGTGGCACTGGCCGCACGTCACCAGGTAGTGCAGACAGACCCGGTCGCCCGGCCGCACACGCGTCACCCCCGGCCCCACGGCCTCCACGACCCCAGCGATCTCGTGCCCCAGCGTTTGCGGCAGCGGCCCGGTGGACGACACCCCCGCCCGGTAGTGCGCGTCTGAATGGCAGATCCCCGCGGCCTTGATGCGCACCAGCACCTCCCCGTGCCCATACTCCGGCAACGGGACCTCTTGCAGCGCCAGCGGCCGCCCGATGGCGGTTAAACGAACAGTTTTCACAACCTGACCTCCTTCTTTGACAACGGATAGCGACTGTGCTTAGATAGCGAATCAGCGAATGACGAATGGCGAATGACGAATGGCGAATGGCGAATGGCGAATCGGCAGATCGCACATTCCACATTCCACATTCCACATCGTACATCGTACATCGTACATTCCACATCTTACATCGAAAGGACTCCCATGCCCAAGATCACCTTCATCGGCGCGGGCAGCACGGTGTTTGCCAGGAACCTGCTGGGCGATATCCTGAGCTACCCCGAGCTGGCCGATGCCACCATCAGCCTGCACGACATTGACGAGGCGCGGCTGCGCACCACGGAGGTCGTGACCCGCCGCCTGGCCCAGGGGCTGGGCGCGCAGCCGACCATCGAGACCACCCTGGACCGCCGCGCGGCGCTGGACGGCGCAGATTACGCCATCGCCATGTTCCAGGTCGGCGGCTACAAACCCGGCACCGTGATTGACTTCGAAATCGCCAGGAAGCACGGCCTGCGCCAAACCATCGCCGACACCCTGGGCATCGGCGGCATCATGCGCGGGTTACGCACCATCCCCGTGTTCCTGGACGTGTGCCGCGACATGGCTGAGCTATGCCCCGACGCGACCCTGCTGAACTACGTCAATCCGATGGCTATCATCACCTGGGCCATCAACCGGGCGACGAGCATCAAGACCGTGGGGCTGTGCCACAGCGTCCAGGGCACGGCCGAGCAGCTGGCCCGCGATATCGGCGTGCCGGTCGAAGAGATCAACTACGTGGCCGCGGGCATCAACCACATGGCGTTCTACCTGAAGTTCGACCGGCGGACACCGGATGGCGTCGAGGACCTCTATCCCCGGCTGCGCCAGGTGATCGCCGAAGGCCGCGTGCCCGACTGGAACCGGGTGCGCTACGAAATGCTGGCCCGGCTGGGCTACTTCGTCACCGAGTCTAGCGAGCACTTCGCGGAGTACGTACCGTGGTTCATCAAGCGCGACCGGCCCGACCTGATCGAACGGTTCAACATCCCGCTGGACGAATACATCCGCCGCTGCGAGGTGCAGATCGCGGGCTGGGAGTTCATGCGCGCGGTGCTGGAGCAGCCGGACGCGGCGGTGGACGTCGGTGCGCTGCGCGCCGGCCTGATGGCGGCGGGTGCCAGGGAACAGGAAGTCGGCTGGGCCCTGGACAGCCTGCAACGTCTGGATGCAGTCGTCCGCTCGCACGAGTACGGCGCCGGCATCATCCACAGCATGGAGACCGGCGTCCCGCGCGTGGTCTACGGCAACGTGCCCAACCACGGGCTGATTGACAACCTGCCCCAGGGCTGCTGCGTCGAGGTGCCCTGCGTCGTTGACAAGAACGGCATCCAGCCCACCCACATCGGCAGCCTGCCACCCCACCTGGCCGCGCTGATACAGACCAACGTCAACGTCCAGGCGCTCACCGTGGAGGCTGCGCTCACCGGCAAACGGGAGCACATCTACCACGCCGCCATGCTCGACCCCCACACCGCGGCCGAGCTGGACCTGGCGCAGATCTGGGCGCTGGTGGATGACCTGCTCGCGGCGCACAGGGATTGGTTGCCGGCGTATCGGTGAGCGCAAACCAAAGGAGCACACGCGTGAAACCCCAACCCGACTTCTACCACAACCCTCACGACCTCATCCGCAAGCGGTGGAGCCCGCGCGCGTTTGCAGCCCGGCCGGTAAATGAGGAGACGATCCTGACCTTGCTGGAGGCCGCACAATGGGCCGCGTCGTCGGGCAACGGGCAGCCGTGGCGCTTCATCTATGCCACCCAGGCCGAAGCCGACCGCTTCGGCAAGCTGTTCGACTGCCTGGACGAGGGCAACCAGGCGTGGGCCGGGGCTGCGCCGGTCCTGATCCTGGCGCTGGCCAAGACCCGCTCCGAGCGTTCGGGCCGGCCCAACCGCTGGGCGTTGTACGACCTCGGCCTGGCGATCGGCAACCTGACGACCCAGGCCACCGCGCTCGACCTGTACGTCCGCAACATGGCCGGCTTCTCGGCGGATAAGGCGCGGCAGCACTTCGATCTGCCGGAAGACATCGAGCCGGTGACGATGATCGCGGCCGGCTACCTGGGTGACGCCGACCAACTGAGCGAGAAGGAGCGGGCGCGCGAACTGGCCCCGCGGCAACGCAAGCCGCTGGAGGAGTTGATCCTGAATTGAAACCCGACCAGGGGATGGAATCCCCCGGCTCAACCTGAAAAGCCGCCGCAGCGGCTCGACCGGAACGCCTGCGGGCGTTTCTCACATTCAGGCAGGGGTTTCCAACCCCTGAGCTAGCTGATTGCAGAGGAGCTCGTATCATGCACAAAGCCTGGTGGAAAGAAAGCGTCGTCTACCAAATCTACCCCCGCAGCTTTTGCGACAGCAACGGCGACGGGATCGGCGATCTGCGCGGGATCATCAGCAAGCTGGACCATCTCGCAGCGCTGGGCGTGGATGTAGTCTGGCTGTCACCGATCTACAAATCGCCCAACGATGACATGGGCTACGATATCAGCGATTATCGCGCGATCATGGACGAATTCGGTGCGATGGCCGACTTCGACGACATGCTGGCCGCCATGCACCAGCGCGGCCTCAAGCTGATGATGGATTTGGTGGTCAACCACACCTCGGACGAGCACCCGTGGTTCGTGGAGGCCCGCAAGTCCAGGGACAACCCATATCACGACTACTACATCTGGCGCGACCCGGTGGATGGCCGCGAACCGACCAACTGGGAGGCCGCGTTCACTGGCTCGGCCTGGGAGTATAACCCGCCCACCGGCGAGTATTACCTGCACATGTTCTCCAAGAAGCAGCCCGACCTGAACTGGGAGAACCCCACCGTGCGCGCCGCAATCTACGACATGATGCACTTCTGGTTCAAAAAGGGCGTGGACGGCTTCCGCATGGACGTCATCAACATGATCTCCAAGACCTACGCGGCCGATGGCAGCCTGCCCGATGCGCCGATCGTGCGGGAAGGCTTCCTGCAGCCGGGCTTCATGTACGTGAACAACGGCCCGCGGCTGATGGAGTTCCAGCGCGAGATGCGCCGCGAGGTGCTATCGCGCTACGACTGCATCACCGTGGGCGAGACGCCGGGCGTCACCACGGTGCAGGGCGTCGAGATCACCAACGAAGAAACCGGCGCGCTGAACATGCTGTTCCAGTTCGAGCACATGGACCTGGACGCCATCCCCAACCACCCGTTCCACAAGTGGGCGCTGAAGCCGCTGGACCTGCGCGATCTGAAGGTCACGATGTCGCGCTGGCAGGACGACCTGGCGGGCCGGGGCTGGAACAGCCTCTACCTGTCCAACCACGACCAGCCGCGGCCGGTCTCCCGCTTCGGCGACGACGGCCGCTACCGGGTCGAATCGGCCAAGATGCTGGGCACCTGGCTACACTCCCAACAGGGCACGCCTTATGTCTACCAGGGCGAGGAGTTGGGCATGACCAACGTCCGCTTCGCCTCCCTGGCCGAGTACCGGGACATCGAAACTCTGAACGTCTACCGGGTGGCCACCGAGCAGTACGGGATGCCGCCGGCGATGATCATGGCCGCGATCTATACCAAGGGCCGCGACAACGCCCGGACGCCGATGCAGTGGGACGCCGGCCCCAACGCGGGCTTCACGACCGGTGCGCCCTGGATCGGGGTCAACCCGAACTACACCGAGATCAACGCCGCGCAGGCGTTGGCCGACCCGAACTCGGTCTTCCACTACTATCGCCAGCTCATCGCGCTGCGCAAGGCCAACCCGGTGCTGGTCTACGGCCGCTACGACCTGCTGCTGCCCGACCATCGGCAAGTCTACGCGTACACGCGCACGCTGGACGCCGACCGCCTGCTGGTGATCTGCAACTTCAGCGCGGAGACGCCGGTCTTCGAGCTGCCCGCCGAGGTCGCGTTCGACAGCCAAGAGGTGCTGATTAGCAACTACGCGGTTGACCCGGCCGAAGACATCCGCCGCTTCGCGCTGCGGCCCTACGAGGCGCGGGTGTATCGGCTGGGGTGAGTGACCTGGATTGTCATGCTGAGCGGGTTAACGAAATATGATTCGCCGCGGCAAGATCCCAGCGAAGCATCTCTCCACTTTACTCAGGGTGGTCTCTGAATGTCACGAAAGGATGCTTCGCTGGATATTCGCCGCAATGAGTTTTGTGCGGCACACCCGCTCAGCATGAAAGAAGTGGCCTAAGGTTGGTAGTGCGCACTTCAGTGCGCTAGAGCGCCCATTACAAACGATTCGTCACTTGAAGGAACAACGCCCGTGCGCGAGATCACGCTCTATATCGGTACCTACACTCGCCCCCTACCCCACGTGAACGGCCACGGCGAAGGCATCTACCGCTGCCGGCTGGGCCTGACGACCGGCGCGCTGGCGTGCGACGGGATCGTCGCCCGGCTGGATAACCCGACCTTCCTGGCCTGCGACTCCACGGGCCAGCGGCTCTACACGGTCAGCGAGGCGGATGAGACCGCTGGCCAGCCGGGCGGCGCGCTCCACGCGTTCACCATCAGCGACAGGGGCCTGAACCTCCTGAACTGGCAGCCGACCGGCGGTGCGGCGCCGTGCCACCTGGCGCTGGATCGGGCGGGCCGCTGCGCGGTGACCGCGAACTACAACGGCGGCAGCGTGACCGCGCTGCCGGTCGAGGAGGACGGCCGCATCGGCCCCCCGGCCCAACTGGCGCAGCACACTGGCGCCGGCCCCCACCCCGCCCGCCAACAGCGCCCGCACCCCCACGGTGTCACCTTCGACCGGACGGGCCGCCACCTGCTGGTCGCCGACCTCGGCACGGACAGGGTCTACGTCTACCGCTTCCTGGCTGAGCAGCGGACGTTGACATGCTACAGCATCCTTCGACTACACTCCGCACCGCCAGGAACCGCTGCTGGCGGTGCTCCGTTCCGCTCAGGATGCTTCCACAGCCATCGTGAGAGCAGCACAGCGGAGACTTCGGCGAGCTCAGCCGAGCCGTCGGAGGACTGGGCCGCGATCCATCCAGGTGCGGGGCCGCGGCACCTGGCCCTGCACCCCAACGGCCGCTGGGTCTACTGCATCAACGAGCTGGACGTTACCGTTTCGCTCCTGGCATTCGACCCTGAGACGGGCCGGCTGACCGAACAGGGCTGGACCTCGCTGCTACCACACAGTACACCTGGCAAAAGCATGGCCAAAGACCGGAATCGAAGCTCACCTGCACTTGCGCCGAAGCGCAGCGCAGGTGCAAGTGTCAGCCGGTTTGACCGTCGAAGCAGCAGACCGCCTAAAGGCTCGATGCCGGAGGAGAATCGGAGCATCGCCGAACAAAATCAGGCGCCAAATCTCAGCTCCGGCGCGGAGATCGCGCTCGACCCGGCCGGCCGGTTCGCCTACGCCTCGCTGCGCGGCCGCGACAGCATCGCCGTGCTGGCCGTCGCGGCCGATGGCAGCCTGACCCTGCTCGGCCACGAGCCGACGCAAGGTCGCACCCCGCGGCACTTCGCGCTCACGCCAGACGGCCGGCTGCTGGTGGTCGCCAAC
>DAOUAT010000029.1:0-17353 GCA_034433275.1 Anaerolineae bacterium | reverse complement strand
GCCGGCCGCACGCGGCCAGGGCCATCACCACCAGGCCCAGGAACACGAGTGGTTTCAGTCTCATCTCAATTCACCTCTGACCCAAACGTTCATTTCGATACATGAGGGCTCTGCGATAGGATATACTACGCTCTGGGAATCGCAGTGCTTTATTCTACTGCTGGCATCGCCGGCGTGCTGTACCCTGCCTTCCACACCCGCGGTCATGCGCAACATCGTAGCCCGCGCACGGGCCACGATGTTGCGCGCGCGTCTGGGGGTTAAGTCCAGGTGTTTGACCCAGATCGGTGAGCACGCCCGATAGAGCGGATCGGTGAGCGGTCGCTGGTCCGCCCCGTCGGCGCCCAGCAGCCAGAGCTGCTGCTGGCCGTTGCGGCTGGAGTAGAAGACGATGCTGCGGCCGTCGGGTGATCAGCTCGGATGTTTATCCCACGCACCATCGTTGCGCGTGAGCTGCCGCCTTGCCGATAAGCTCGGCCGACAACAATAAAAAAATAAACGCGGACAAGGTCAGGGCTGGTGGCCGGGGACGCAGCGCGGTGGCGGGATCCAACGGGATCAGCTCGACAGCCGGCGCCGCGGCTTCATCCTCCGTGGCGCCCGGCAGAACAGGCGCGGCCAGCGCCCAGCGCGGCCCGACCGGGCCAGACAAGGCGCCAGCAAACGCAAGCGCCAGAAGCGCCGCGGCGATGTAAGTGCTTCGCCGGAGGATAGGTGCGTCGCGGATCTGTTTCATGGTCTGACGCGCTCCTCTCTTGGTGGAAGGCCAATTGGGTTGCGTGGGCACGATTCTAATACATGATCTCGATGTAGGGAAATCGTCACATAAAGCTGGGGACGGCTACTTGTCCACAAAGCATCCGGCAGGGCTTGCCGTCTGGCGGTGCGTCATAAATTCGCCCCTGGAACCAGGCATGGTATAATCTGTCCTTGACTGCACAACGGAGCACACCGTGGCGCACGTTCGGCTGCGGTGCGGGATGACAAGCGTCACACCCGCGCCCAACGAAACCATCCGGCCGGCAGACTACTTCCGCCACAGCGAGTTCCTGGTCGAATTCATGCGGCGTTTTGCTGCCTGAGGACATTTCACACACAAGGAGAACGCTCACATGTCAAAGAACGGAAAAGACGAGGAAATCGAAGATCTGGGCGAGATGATGGATGATAGCCTCTTCTCGGAGCTGGATGATGACCGCCGCGCCGAACTGGAGGAGATGCTCGGCCTCAAGGTCCTGGGCGTCGAGTTGTACGAGGACTCCATCGGCGATGAAGAGGAAGAGGAACCGGTCGCGGCCGGGGATCGCGTCTTCTTCGATTGTGATCTCTACCTGGAAGACAACCAGGCGCTGGAGCTGTATGTCACCACGGCCTACCCCGATCCCAACGCCGATCCGGTGGTGGGTATGGATAGCATCTTCGAGGCCGTGGGCCGGCTGGCTGATGACAAGCTGGCCCTGCTGGACTACGGCGAGGCCGACGAAGAGGGCGGCCTGGCGTTGGCCTTCGGCCGCAACGAAAAGGTCGAGATGGTCCTGGTGTGCAGCGCCTGGATGGTCAGCGAGTGGGAGCCCGAGGAAGACGACTCTGACGAAGAGTAACCGCACCCTGCGCCTGGCCGTCCTGGATCTGGATGGCACGCTGAAACAAGCTGAGTCGCCCTATCAGTATCTGCACGAGCGGTTAGGCGTGGCGCACCTGGCGCGGGCAAACCGTGAACTGGCGCTGGCAAGCGCGATCAGCTATGGCGAGTGGCTGGCCCGCGATGTGGTGCTGTGGGCTGGCCAGCCCGTCGCGCGGCTGCGCGAACTACTGGCGCATAACCCTTATCTGCCCGGCGCACCGGAGCTGCTGCACGGCCTGAAAGCGGCCGGCGTGACCGTGGCGTTGGTCAGCGCAGGGTTCACGTTGAACACCGATCCTGTGGCGGCCGAGTTCGGCCTGGATTATGTCCTGGCCAACGAGCTGAACGTGCGGGACGGCCTCCTGGATGGCACAGCGATCAACCACGTGCCGGAGGGCGGCAAGGCTGCGTTTGCCTGCAGCCTGATGGCACGTTTGGGGATCGCGCCGGAGGAAACGCTGGCGGCCGGCGACACCCGCGGCGACCTCGAACTGTTTGACTGCGCCGGGGTGCGCGTGGCGGTCAACCCCAAGTCGCCAGAGCTGCGCGCCCGCGCCGATGTGGTCTTCGAGCCGGACCTGACCGGCGCGGTCGCCTGGCTGAAAGACAAGGGGTATGTGCCTGCGTTTCCATGAACGTCAGCCCAGTCACTCATACCGTGTAAGTCCCGACAGCCAGCTCGCCGGCGGACGTCGCAGCTTGCTGCGTGCCGGGGCAAGTCCCGACCTCCGGTTTTCAGGGAAGAACATTGAATATAACACTGATTGACTGGCCTGGACTGGCGCGTAACGCACTGTGGATCATGGGGCTGAGCATCGTGCTGGCGGCGTGGAGCTACGTCGTGTGGGATGCCGGGCAGCGCCGCGTGCGGCTGCGTCAAGCGCTCAACTGGCCGCTGCTGCAGGCGCCGGTGGCTGCGGGACTGCTGCTCTTTGCCGCCAGCCTGAGTTGGGGCGCGGGGGCGCTCTGGGAACGCGTTGTGTGGGTCGTGCTGGCCGTGGCGTTTGCCTGGCAGCTGGTCGCGGCCTATCGCGTTGCTCGCGCAGGCGGCTGGCGCTCGGTCACAAGTTAGGTCGAGGAGGATACCAACATGAAGCGTTTGTCGGCTGCCCTGATCTGGGGCATTTTCCTGTTGGTTGCCGGGCTCTTCCTTCAGTTGAAGGGGCTGGGTCTGTTCGGCGCCTGGGGTGATCTGATCTGGGGCGCCCTATTTGCCGCGGCCGGCATCGGGTTCCTGGTCTGGTTAGTGATTGACCTGGCGCGGTGGTGGCGCGCGATCCCCGGCTTCACCCTGTTGGGCGTCGGCGTGCTGCTCATCCTGCAATCCCAGGGCTTGCAGATGGAAGCCTGGAGCAGCCCGCTGGTCCTGTTCGGCATGGCCTTGGGCTTTTGGGCGGTGCTGCTGATCCGGCGCGAGCACTGGTGGGCCGTGATCCCGGCCGGCATCCTCACCGTGCTCAGCATCCTGTTGCGCTTCTGGGCTGATCTGCCGGACAGCAGCCGGCTGGCGGTGCTCTTCGGCGGCATCGGCCTGGTGTTCGTGCTGCTCTACGCCATCCGGTTCGGCCAGCAGGATACGCGCTGGGCGGCGATCCCGGCGGGTGCGCTGCTATTGCTCGGCCTGGTCACCGTGATGCAAACGTTGTCCCTGCCGACAGTGGTGGTGAACTGGTGGCCGATCTTGCTGGTGGTTGCCGGGGTTGGGGTGATTGTCGTCGCGCTTGGCCTGCGCGCAACCCCGCGCGAGCAAGCGCCGCCCGCGCCCGCACCCGACTTCGGCAGCATCCCGCCGGCGCCCGGCGCCTCGGTGACGGAGAAACTGCCCCCGGCCAGCGAGCCGGTCCGGCCAGCAGTTCAGCCCGCGCCCTTGCCCGCGGCAGCGCCGGAGAAGCCGGTGGATATTTATGATCTGATCAAACAGCAGCCGCAGGAACCGCCCCCGGCAACGCCATCTGAAGCGAAGTAGGGCTGTTTGCTGATTTGGCAGACCCGAGGGGCCATGTCAAGGAATCGAGGCTTGAGCCAGTTTGCGCGTAATGCGAGAAACCGGCTGAAGCCTCGATTCCAACACGCGCTGGGACGCTCGCTGATCAGTTCAGCGGACAGAGGTCCTCGGCTTTGAAGCTGGGGTTGGCGTAACCCCAGTCGGCCAGGAACTGCCAGGAGCCCGGCGTCGCCTGCGCATACGCGGTGGCATCCCGGCACGCCTGGAGCACGCTGCGGGTGGCCCTGTAGGATTTCAGGAAGGCATCCGCGGCCCCGCGCAGCCCGGCCTGCGTGATCTCGGGCGCCAGCTTCTCGGCTTCGGCCGCCTCGCCGCCGCCCACGTGTGCAACGATCAGCCGGAAGCGGGCAAAGTCGCGTAGGGTGGCGAGCTCATCGGGGATGGCGCCGCACGTTTCTGCGGTCTTGTCCGCGATAGCGGCCTTGTAGGCCGTGATCGCCGGGTCGAAGCCTTGTTTCGTCCAGTTATCGAACGCCTGATTGGCGTCCAAAATCTGGTGGTAGAGGCACTTCGACGCGTCGTAGACCTGTTTGAACAGCGTGTAGGGCGCGCCCTTGAGTGAGGCGTAGGTCTCGGTCCAGGCGCGCTGGGGCCCGGCGCCGGCCGAGCCGATGACGCCGCCGTGCATGATGATCTCCTGGCCGCTGCCGTCGGGCGCCACGTCTTTGAAGGAGAACTCGGCCGAGGCGATGGTCGGCTCCCCGGCCAGCCAATCCTGGTAGACCGCGCCATCCCACGTGTCCACGAACAGGGTTGAGAAGCAGGTGTGCGCGCCGCAGGATGTGTCGGTCCAGATCACATCACTCTTTTTGTCGCTGTTGAGATCGCTCACCTGGAGTAGTGCCACCGCGCCCGTGCCTTCGGCCTGGCGGGCCAGGGTGTAGCCCTTTTGACCGGTGTGGTAGATCAGCAGCACACCTTTGGCCGTGATGGGGTCGCCGCTGGGGTCGCGCAGCGTGACCACAACATCGTTGCTGCGGGCCGATTGGATGTTGACCGTCATCACGTCGCCCCGGCCCTCGCCGCTGGCCTCGCACTTGGTCAGCCAGGTGGTCAGCGTCTTGACCGTGTTGCGCGCCGTGTTGAGATGGCTCAGGATGGCGGCGGGATAGTCGGCCAGGTTGGCCGGGCAGCCCTCGCGCACGGTTGGTTTCGGCGTCAGGGCAGGCGTCGCCGTCGGGGTGGGTGAGGGCACAATGACTTGTGTCGGAGTGGGGGTGGCTGTGGCGGCGGCGGGCGTCAGGGTGGGCTCCACCACAGCGGGTGGGAGCGCTGTCGGCTCGGGCGTCGCCGCAGCCTGAGTCGCGCTGCCCGGGGGCCCCGCCGGAATCCACACGCGCTGCCCGATGTAGAGCCAGTATTTCGCGTTCACCAGGCCGGGGTTGGCGCGCCAGAGGTCACGCACGGCGACGCCGGTGGCCGCAGAGACGGTGTACCAGGTGTCGCCGGGCTTCACCTGGTACCAGTAACCGCCGCTGGCCGGCTGAATAGGGGCGCTGCTGCCCGCAGGGATGCACAGCCGGTCGCCTAACCACAACCAGCGGGTGGGGCGGATGGCTTGAGGATTGGCGCGCACCAGCTCGGTGACAGAGATCCCTGTGGCTTGCGCGACGGTATTCCACGTGTCCCCGCGCTGCACGACGTAGTAAGAGCCAGTGCAGGCGGTCTGCGCCTGGGCGGCGGCCTGGCTGATGGCGGGCGTCAACGCCAGGCAGATCAGCAGCGCGGCCGCCAGCAGGCCGAGGGAACGTATTCGAAGCGAGGTCATAGTTTGCTCCTTGGTGCGAATGACCGGGCCAACCAGATGCTACGCCCGTCATCTCAGAATACCAGGATTATACACGAGGAAGCAAGGAATTCAAACTTCATTTTTCTTTGGGAGGTCCGAATGGCGAAGCGTCTTGTGATGTACATGTCGCCCTGGTGCTCCACCAGCGCCGATGCGCAGCGCGCCTTGAACGAATGGCAGGTGAACGCCACGATGGTGAACATGAAGGAGGACCGGGCCGCAGCCGCGCGGGTGAAGGGGTGGGTGGGGTTCGAGAGCTCCCCCACACTGCTGGTCGCCGAGGGTGAGAGCCTGGAACCCTGGGAGGCTCCGGCGCCGTTGGCCGCGGGCAAGAGTCCGCGCGGCATCGATCGCGGCAGCATGCTGACAGAACCCACGCGGCCTCAATTGCGCGCGTGGCTGGTCAAGCACGGCTTTTTGGCCGAGTGACCTCTGACAACGCAAGCCTTCGTGCTGGACGTCGCAGATCGCTGCGTTCCAGGGTTAGCCCGGCGTCCAAGTTCTCAGGGCGGCGGTAACACCGGCAGGATGATTTGGTCATCCGGCACACGCTCGCCCGTTGTCGTGATCACGGGCAGGCGGCTGCCGTCGTCCAGCCGGTAGAGGCCCACGGCGACCGTGAGCGGGCCGGCCGCGGGCGCATCCGTGGGCAGCGGGATCGTGCGCCTGTCCGCCACGATCTGGCCCGGCGCCCAACGCGACGTCGGATACCAGCCGTTCAAAGGCGGCCCATCGCCCTGGGCCGCCTTTGTGCTGCTGGCGTCCAACACGTGCGCGAAAACGGTGAAGTTCTCGGTTAACGCAATCTCCGCCTGCCAGTATAACGTCAGATCAATGGCCGGCGTCCCTTGCCCTTCTGCCAGTACAGCCGTGTGCCCCAACAGCCGGATCGCCGGTCCCAGCCGGTAGGCCGGGCTGCCGGGCACGGCGGACGGTCGCAGCGGCTGGCGCTCGCTCACCCGGATCTGCCCCAGGGTGGCCGCGTTCTGCCCCTCCAGGGTCAGCACGCGCTGGCCTTGGTCGTCCACCCAACCGGCGCGCAAGGCGGCCACCACGGCCGGCGTGTCCCGCGGCGCCGCCAGCCGATACTCATCCACCACGTAGAATCCCACCGGCCAACCGCGGCTCGGCTTGTCGCCCGCGTGCAGCTTGGTCTGGTTGGCCCAGGTGACCTCGCCGGTCGGGGCATCCAGGTGCAGGAATGGGCTGAAATCGGCATCCAGCGGCCGCAGCGCCCGCCAGTAGAGCCTGACCCACAGCGCGTCCCCCTGGCGCACGGCATCGCGCCGGATATCATAGCCGATCAACTCGGCGCCGTTGGCGAATTGCGCACCGATGGCCTGCTGCATCATGGCGGGCGCCTCGACCGGCGAGCGCAGGCGGAACCAGCGCGTCGACGGTTCGATCCACAGCGCCTTGAGGCCGGTGACGAGCAAGATCACGGCAATTGCCGTAAAAATGCCGCGGGCCGGCGCTGGAGTCGAGGCTTCAGCCGGTCTGTTCCTCGGTGCGAGAAACCGGCTAAAGCCTCGATTCCGGGGCATTTGCCTCTCAGGCGTAGCAGCTTTCAATTGGGCCGGTTTCAACCGGCTTTCACCTGCGTGAGCCCGCCGTTTCAACGGCGGCGGGGCGGCGTTGCCCGTCAACCACCGCTGGCGCACGCCGCGCGCCGATGCCAGCCCCGCCGCGACCAACCCCAGCGCGGCCAGCAGCCAGCCGGCCACACGCGCCGGGGTAGTGCCGAAGCGGATCGCCACCTCGTGTGTGCCCGCCGGCACGGCGACCTGGATGAGGCCGTGGCGGGCGTCTGGTACGATGGCGGCGGGCCGGCCGTCCACGGTGGCGCGCCAGCCGGGGAAGTAGAAGCGCAGGAAGCGCGCCTGCCCGGCGGCCGGCAGCGTCAGGCGATAGGCGTCGGCCAGCGGCTCGGCGGCCAGGCGCGTCACCTGGCTCCCGGGCGGCAGCGCGTCCCGCTCCAGCCGCTCCGGGGTCTGGCCGGCCAGGTAGGCCGCGGCCAGCACGGGAGGCGGGTCGGGGTCGCGCACCCAGGCCGGCAGATACTCGTTGGCGCTGGCGGTGGCGCGCGCGCCGCCCCCTTGCTCGTAGCGCACGATGTCGGTGGGGGTCGGTTCTGCCACGGGCGCGAAGGGCCGCGGGAACAGATAGGGCGCCACGCTCAATGGGGCCAACACCAGCAGCGCCAGCACGGCCGCGTAGCGGATGCGCGCTGGCAGCGCCAGGATCGCGCCGGCCGCCAGGAAGGCCGCGAACAAGAGCGCCGGGCCCAGCAGCCGCCACGGGAACGCGATCAGCCGGGCCAGGGGCAGCCGCACCCACAGCGGCCCGGCCTCGGGCAGGATCAGCGCCAGACAGGCGAGCAACAGCGCCGCCGCACCCAGCAGGACCCAGCCCAAGAGCCTGTACTCGACGAAAACAGGTGAGTCTGCCCTGGAAATGGGGCTGTACCGCAATCCGCTGGATTGCGCGTGGCGGTGCGGCCACAATCCGGCGGATTGTGCTACACGGCCACGCGCCGTGGCGCCGCGCGCGGCATGAAAAACTAACCCGAAAATGGGACGCGGACGAGCGCGGAAAGACGCGGATGACTGGATTTTCATCGCCGCTTGTGTCGCGTGCGACATGGACGCTGCACTGGAACTGGCCTTCGATGTCACGTTGAGCGGGTGCGCACCGCGCCGCACATGAGGGTGATAGTCCGGCGAAGCGTCTCGTGGGGGGCGAGATGCTTCGCTGGCCTCTCGCTGCGGTGGGTCTTCATTTGCTGACCCGCTCAGCATGACAAATTCCGCCGCTTCTCGTGTGGGAGGGGGCTGAGGGGTGAGGCCCTTCTTTCCTCTGACAATCCAAGCGATGGCGATGAGCAACCCGCCGGCGGCCAGGAGCACCTGCAGGATGCCCAGACTGATGGGCTGCGGCGGGTTGAGCGCCGTATCATCCTGGGGCACCGCGGGGGCCAGCAGCTCGCGCAGCGGCACCAGGTTCTGCCGGGCGTTGAACATGCCGGCCTCGATGCCTGTGATGCCCACGTAGCGCATCTCCGTCACCGCGGGCAGCCAGAACGGCGCGCTGAGCGCGACGCCGATGCCGAACGCGGCCGCGATCAGCAGGATGCCCTGTCGCGTTTCGAGGGTGCGCGGGCCGCCGCCCTGGACGACGGCCAGCCAGAGCGCGAACGCGGCGAGGGTCGGGAAGCCGAGGAACGCGCTGGGGTGGTGCGCGTAGACCAGGCCGGCCAGCGCCAGGCCCGCGGCAGCGCTCCAGCGCCAGCTCCCGCGGCGGATCATCTCGATCAGCGCCCATGCGGCCCACGGCAGCCAGCCGAGGGCCAGGAGCTGCGACAGATTGCCCTGGGTGAAGAGCTCGCGGAAACGCAGCGGCGCGTACAGGTAGACCGCGGCCGCGGCCAGGCTGGCGGTTGCCACGGCCACACGATCCCCGCGGCCGCGCAGCAGGCTTCGTGCGGCCAGGAACGCGCCCGTGGGGTAGAGCAGCAGCGCCAACACCTGGAGGGCCACCAGGCCGCGCAGCACGCCCAGCCCGGCCAGCGCGAACGCGGCGATCAGCAGGTGCGCGCCGGGGGCGTAGAAGTTGAAGAAGGGGTACCCGTAGCCCAGGTAGAAATCGGGCGCCCAGCGCGGGTAGAGGTGACCGGCCCGGACCAATTCCGTCGTCTCCAGCGCGCGCAACAGGTGGACATAACCGTCGGCTGTATTAGGCAGGCCGGGCTGGATGATAGCGAGGATCGGGATCAACGCCAGCAGCGTCGCAGCCAGCAGCCAGCCGGCCCACCACCAACGCCCGCGCGCGGATGTGCCCATGGCCGCTAACGCGGTTCCGCGGGCGGCGCCGCAAGCGGGGTCTCGGGCGTCTTGCGGAAGATCACCTGCGCATGGTGGCGGCTGATCACGCTGCCCAGGTTCTTACGGAACTGCGGCGCGCGGCGCAAGCCGCTGCGGTCGAGCAGGTAGCGGGCCATCACAGCCAGGGTGCCCAGGCCGTAGATGATGCTGTTGCGCAAGTTGACCGACGAGGCTTCAGCGAAGTAGCGCGTGGGCACCGGGATCTCAGCGATGCGGAAGTCGAACGCGACCGCCTGGGCAATCACCTCGGTGTCGAACACGAACTTGTCGGAGTTGAGTAGGAACGGGATCGTCTCCAACATGCGCCGGCTGTAGGCGCGGAAGCCGGTGTGGCACTCGGTGAGGCGCTGGCCGAGCACCAGGTTCTCGACGATGGTCAAGCCGCGGTTGGAGACGTACTTCCACAGCGGCATCCCCCCGGCGAGCGCGTCCCCGCTTGCCAGGCGCGAGCCCAGCACCATATCGGCCTGACCGGCGAGGATGGGGGCGATCAGCTCCGGCACCAGGCGCGAGTCGTACTGGTAATCAGGGTGCAGCATGACCACCACATCCGCATCGTCTTTCAGCGCCTCCAGGTAGCACGTCTTCTGGTTGCCGCCGTACCCCCGGTTTTGTACGTGGATGACCGTTTTCAGTCCCAGGCGTTGGGCGATCTCGACCGTCTCATCCTGGCTGACGTCGTCCACCAGGATGATGTGGTGGACAATATGGGCGGGCAGGTCGTTATAAGTGCGTTCCAGGGTGCGCGCCGCGTTGTAAGCCGGCATAACGACTACGACTTTTGGAGAAACCGACATACTGGCCTCGGATGATGGAATGAATCAGGTGGATCCGTACCGTGTACCCCAATAGTAACATGAAGCCGCGACCGATGCCAAACGCGCGCCGCGCCCCTTCGCGCTTGGCAGAAACGGGACTGCTGTGCTAAAATGCGCACCTGATATAAGCCCCCGTAGCTCAGGTGGATAGAGCGAGGCACTCCTAACGCCTAGGCCACTGGTTCGAATCCAGTCGGGGGTATCGTTGATGGCCGAAGGCTGAGTGCGGATTGCGATATGAATGGGCAATCCAGCGTCAGCGCTTCTAGTTCACGGCTCGAGGAGAAGAAATGCACAAGCTCGTTTTGCTCCGCCACGGCGAGAGCGTCTGGAACAAGGAAAACCTGTACACCGGTTGGACCGATGTGGATTTGTCGGCGAAGGGCTTGCAAGAGGCCCACGAAGCCGGGAAGCTGCTCCGCGAGGGCGGCTATGTCTTCGATATCGCGTACACGTCGGTGCTGAAGCGGGCCATCCGCACCCTGTGGATCACCCTGGATGAGATGGATCTGGTGTGGATCCCGGTGATCAACACCTGGCGGTTGAACGAGCGCCACTACGGCGCGCTGCAGGGGCTGAACAAGGCCCAGACGGCCGAGCAGTACGGCGAGAAACAGGTGAAGCTGTGGCGTCGCTCCTACGATGTGCAGCCGCCCGCGCTGACCAAGGAGGACCCTCGCTGGCCCGGCCATGATCCGCGCTATCAGGGCCTGGCGCCGGAAGATGTGCCGCTGACCGAGTGCCTGAAGGACACCGTGGCGCGCTTCCTGCCGTTCTGGCATGAGACCGTGGTGCCGGCGCTGAAGGGCGGCCAACGGGTCATCATCGCGGCGCACGGCAACAGCTTGCGGTCGCTGGTGAAGTACCTGGACAACATCTCGGACGAGGAGATTGTCGAGCTCAACATCCCCACCGGCATCCCGCTGGTGTACGAGTTGGACGATGACCTGCGCCCCATCCGCCATTACTACCTGGGCGATGCGGAAGCCGCTGCGGCGCGCGCGGCCGCGGTCGCCGCACAGGCGCAGGCGAAGAAGTAGTCAGCGCATCTCCGTTGAGGGGTCAAAAAGAAACCCGGTTTCTATCAGAAACCGGGTTTCTTGCTGTGTACGGCTCTCGCGCTAACCTACGACAAGGATGCAGTTGTCCTCGCCCACGCCCGATGGCTCGTAGCCATCGGCGGCCGGATCGTTGTGCCACGTGCCGTCGCCCGCCAGATAGCGGAAGCGGTAGGTCCCCGGCGCCAGACGGATCGTCTTCGCCCAGGCGCCATCTTTCCGGCGTTTCATGAACGCCGAGGTATCCCAATCGTTGAAGTCGCCCAACACGGCCAGGGTCTCGGCCTGAATATCGGCCGGCATCTCAAAGGTCACAGAATACTTGCTGCTGTTGCTGATCGGCTCTTTCTTCACGAAATTGACTCCTTTAAACTGAGTCGCCGGTCCCTGTGGGCCGGCGACAATGCCATAACTGTAAACCTGTATACCTGAAACGAAACCATATGTCAAATCTACGGACTTTGTGGTTCAGTTTCGGCCATGAGATACTTTGCACCTCGCGCAGCTTGGCGGTATAATGGCGTCGCTTTGTGTGAGGGGCTAACGCATGGGTGTCAGCCAGCCAATGACATACCGCCGCTTTGAGAACGGGCGCGGCCAGTCGGTGACCGGCGAGGTGGTGCGTGAGGCGCTGGTGCGGCTGCACGTCAATGGTCGCGAACTGGCGATGCTGATGTGTACACCGCAGGCACTGGACTGCCTGGCCCTGGGGTTCCTCGCCAGCGAGGGGTTCATCCGGGGGCTGGGCGATGTGCGCAAGGTGGTGGTCTGTCCCAGCGGCGCGTGTGTGGAGGTCTGGCTGCGTGATCCGGCGTTCGAGCCGCCGGCTACGCGGATCATCACCAGCGGCTGCGGCGGGGGGATCACCTTTGCGGATCTGATGGCAGAGGCCACGCCGCTGGTCGCAGATGTCCGGGTGTCGCCCCGGCAGCTTGGCCGGCTGATGGCAAAGCTGCAGGCCGGGCAGCAGACGCGAGGCATTCACACGTCTGCGCTGGCCGAAGGCGAAGACCTGCTCGTGGTCGTGGAGGATGTGGGACGGCACAACACCATTGATAAGTTATGGGGACAGTGTTTGCAGGCCGGGATCGACCCGGCCGGGCGCATCCTGTTGAGCACGGGGCGGATCAGCTCGGAGATGCTCAACAAGGCCGCACGGATGCGCACCCCGATTGTGGTCAGCCGCACGTCGCCCACCAGCTTATCTGTGGCCTTGGCCGAAGCATGGAACGTGACACTGGTCGGCTATGTACGTCGCGAGAGCCTGAATGTGTATACCGGTGAGGCGCGCATCGTGGAGGATGATCGCTCGGCGCTGGCACCCGCGACGCCTGTGCTGCCGTAACGGCAGATAACAAAGGGAGGCGAAAACCGATGCATACTCGTGATGAGGCCTGGGCTGCGTTGGATCGTAGCTTCAAGACACTGATGGATTGCCTGGGGCAGTTGACCGAGGAGGAGCTCACGGCCGCGCCGGCTGTGGGCAAGTGGAGCGTCAAAGACGTGGTGGCGCACGTCTGGTCATGGATGGATGAGGCCGTGCTGACCGCGAAGGCGTGGCAGGATCGCCGGCCCTGGCAGCAAGGCGTGGCCTACGACGATGCCTGGAACGAGCAGCAAGTGCTCGACCGCTCGGCGCTGCCTTTGATCACCGTGGTGGACGGCCTGACCGGCGCGCACCGCCGTTTCATACACATGCTAGACCTGGCCGAAGATGAAGCCCTGGCCACCGTCGGCAAGGCGCCGTGGGGCGAGCAGATGCCCCTGGTCTCATTCTTTGCCGCGATGGCGGAGCACTACGTTGACCACGCGAAGGACCTGAAGCCGTACCAGGAGCACTGCCTGGAAGGTTGTTGACCTCTTTTCTCCCTGCTCTTCTTGATTCTCCGCAGCACCGGTCGCCCAGGCCGGTGCTGTTTTTACTAAACAAACCAGGTTTCTCCGAGAAACCTGGTTTGTAGGTTACAGGGACACTGGGAATCCAGCTACAGACAGCCGATGCATCGTGTGGTACACTTGTGGCGTATCTGTAATCCATTTCGGGGGGATCCGGCATGAAAAGACCCTTCACCAACGAGCCACTCACCGATTTCAGCCAGCCTGCCAACGTGGAGGCTTTCAGCGCCGCGTTAGATAGTGTGCGCGGCCGGCTGGGGCCCACCTATCCGCTGATCATCGGCGGCGAAAAGATCTTCACCGAGCAGGTGTTCACGTCCACCAACCCGGCCAAGCCGAGCGAGATCATCGGCCGGGTCAGCAAGGCTACGCCGGAGCTGGCGGATCGGGCCGTGCGCGCCGCGGCTGTCGCGTTCGAGACGTGGCGCCGCGTGCCGGCCGCGGAGCGGGCGCGTTACCTGTTCTCCGCGGCCAAGATCATGCGCCAGCGCAAGCACGAGTTCAGCGCGCTCATGGTGCTGGAAGCGGGCAAGACCTGGGTCGAGGCGGACGCGGACACGGCCGAGGCCATTGATTTCATGGAGTTTTACGGCCGCGAGATGCTGCGGCTGTGCTGCCCGCTGCCGACGCTGCCGGAGCCGGCCCACGAGACCGAGCTGCACTACATCCCGCTGGGGGTCGGCGTGGCGATCCCGCCGTGGAACTTCCCCAACGCCATCATGACCGGCATGACCACGGCCACTATCGTTTCTGGCAACACCGCGGTGCTGAAGCCCGCCAGCGCCACCCCGGTCATCGCGGCGTGGCTGGCCGAGCTGCTGACCGATGAGTTGCACCTGCCCCCCGGCGTGCTCAACTTCGTGCCCGGCCCCGGCGGCGCAGTGGGCGATGTGCTGGTGGATCACCCGCTGGCCCGCTTCATCGTGTTCACCCTGCGGCAACCTGTACCTGAACCGCAAATGCACCCACGCCCTGGTCGGCGTTCACCCCTTCGGCGGCTTCAACATGAGCGGCACCGACTCCAAGGCCGGCGGCAGCGATTACCTGCTGCTGTTCACACAGGCCAAAGTGATCAGCGAGCGGGTGTAAGGCTCAGACCTGACAGGTTTCGCAAACCTGTCAGGTCTCTTGGTCTCTTGATCTCAGCACCCCGCCCCAAACTCCGCCGTGAAGGCCGCGGCCAGGCGCTGCGGCCAGTCACCCACCGGAGCCAGGCGGCCGAAGAAGAAGCGCAACACCGGCGGCTCCTCCACGAACTGGAGCCCCCCCACCAACTCGCGCTGCCGATAGAGCCAAGTCAGCCGGTCCACCGCGTATTCGATGTGTGATAGGGTGTAGACGCGCCGGGGCACCGCCAGCCGCGCCAGCTCCAGGTCTGCCATCACCTCGTTGCCCTGCAGATCGCGATCGGTGGAGATGGTGCCGCGCTCCATGCTGCGGATACCGGCCGCCAGGTAGATGGCTGCCGCCAGCGCGCCGGCCGGATACTGTGGCTGGGGGATGTGCGAGAGGAAGCGACTGGCATCCACGTGGCAGGCCAACCCGCCGGGCGGCGTCACCACCGGCACGCCGTTGGCGTCCAGGCGCTCTACGAAGTACTTGATGAACTGCGTGGCGCTGCCCGCGACATCGGTCTCGCACATCTCCCGCAGCCCCACTGTCATGGCCTCGATCTCCTTGGTGGACATGCCGCCGTAGGTGGCGAAGCCTTCGTACACCGGCAACCACTCCAGCAGGCGGGTGAAGTAGGCCCGGTTGTTGGTGGCGATCAGCCCCCCGCGCACTGCGGTGCTCTTGCGGCCCGACAGGTACATGATGTCCACGTACTGCATCTGTTCGCGGATGATATCGCCGATGGACCAATCGCGATAGGCCGGTTCGCGTTCTTTGATCAGGAACGCGTTTTCGGAGATCAGGCTGGCGTCGTACACCAGAGGGATGTTGTGAGCTCGCGCCATCGCCGCGACTGCGGCCAGGTTGTCCAGGGAGAACGGCTGGCCGCCCACCAGGTTCGTGGTGGCCTCCATGCGGATGTAGGCGATGCGGTCGCCGTGCTGGGCGATGGCCGCCCGCAGCTTGGCCAGGTCCATGTTGCCCTTGAAGGGGTTGGCGCTCACGGGCAGCAACCCCTCGTCAACGATCAGCTCCAACACGGTCCCGCCGGCCAGCTCGACGTGGGCGCGCGAGGTTGTGAAGTGATAATTCATGATCACCACCGATCCCGGCTTGACGAAGACCTTGGCCAGCAGGTGTTCTGCGGCCCGACCCTGATGCACCGGCATGCAAAAGTCGAACCCCATCACCTCCTTGACCGCGGCCGCCAGCCGGGTGAAGCTCTCTGAGCCGGCGTAGGCGTCGTCAGAGACCATCATCGCGCCCAACTGATTGTCGCTCATGGCGTTGGTGCCGCTGTCGGTCAGCATGTCCAGGAAGATATGGCGGGTGGGCAGCAGGAAGGTGTTGTAGCCGGCTGCGGCGATGGCGTTCAGGCGATCGCCGATGGGGGGGAGCGTGACCTTTTGGACGATGCGCACTTTGTGCATTTCCATGGGGATCACGCGGCCGTCGGACAAACGAATGCTCATGATGTTCCTCCAGATAGGCGCAGGATGATGCTGTAGGTCTGAACGCGACCGTCCGGGCGGTCCGATGATGCACGCGGCGACAGATCAGGTTGAGGACTGACCGCGCCGTGTGCTGGCCGAGCGAGCAGCAACGGTCGTCGGTCGGAGGGTTCAGTTTGGAAAACAGGGCATATTCTAGCGCGGTTTGTGCCGCGGGGCAAATGAACCAAAGCGCGCACAGGCTGTTTGTCGCAATTGACGTCATGCGCGCGTTCCCCGTATAATGCAGCCACCATCGCTCTGCTTTGTCCCGGAGTCGCACCATGACGGAAAACGCCCAGCCGCGCCCAGTCCAGGCAGCGTCGCCCCTGTTCAGCGCCTACCAGCTCGATCACGCCTACGACGAGATGTTCACGCCCGACGGCGCGCCCCGACCGCCCTACGACCTGCTCTACCGGCGGCTGTTGGAGCTGACGCCTGCCGAGCTGCAGCAGCGCCAGCAGGCCGCCGACCTCTCGTTCTTGCACCAGGGGATCACCTTCACCGTCTACAGCGACACGCGCGGCACCGAGCGCATCTTCCCCTACGATCTGATCCCGCGCATCCTCGCCGCGGCCGAGTGGGACGTCGTCGAGCGCGGCCTGATCCAGCGCATCACTGCGCTGAACCTGTTCCTGCACGACATCTACCACAAGGCCCAGATCCTGGCCGACCGAGTGGTTCCCTTCGATCTAGTGTTCAGCAGCAAGCACTACCGCCGGGAGATGCGCGACCTGGACGTGCCGCACGGGGTCTACGTGGCCGTGGTGGGCACCGACCTGATCCGCCTGCCCGATGGCCGGTTCGCCGTGCTGGAGGACAACCTGCGGGTGCCCAGCGGCGCTTCGTACATGCTGGCCAACCGTCAGGTGATGAAGCGCGTCTTCCCGCTGCTGTTCGACCATTACAACGTCCGGCCGCTGGATTACTACCCCCAGGCCCTGCTGACCGCGCTGCGCGACCTGGCGCCGGCCCGTCACGCCGAACCCAACATCGTGCTGTTGTCGCCCGGCGTCTACAACTCCGCCTATTTCGAGCACACCTTCCTGGCGCGGCAGATGGGCATCACCCTGGTGGAGGGCCGCGACCTGGTGACGCACGACAACACGGCCTACATGCGCACCACGGCCGGCCTGCAGCGGGTGGACGTGATCTACCGCCGCATTGACGATGACTTCATTGACCCGTTGGTGTTCCGCAAAGATTCGATGCTGGGCGTGCCCGGCCTGTTCAACGCGTACCGCGCCGGCAACGTGACCCTGGCCAACGCCATCGGCACGGGCGTGGCCGACGACAAGGCGGTGTACGCCCACGTGCCCGCCATCATCCGCTACTACCTGGGCGAAGACCCGATCCTGCCCAACATCGAAACCTACCAGTGCGCGGACGAGGCGCAGCGCCGCCACGTGCTGGCCCACCTGGACGAGTTGGTGGTCAAGGCCGTGGGCGAATCGGGCGGCTACGGCATGTTGATCGGCCCGCACAGCACCGCCGAGGGCCGCGAAGAGTTCCGCCGGCTGATCCTGGCGAACCCGCGCAACTACATCGCCCAGCCCACCCTGGCGCTCTCGCGCGCGCCCTGCTTCCTGGATGGCCGGTTCGAGGCGCGCCACATTGATCTGCGGCCGTTCATCCTCTACGGCGAAAAGGTCACCATCGTGCCGGGCGGGCTGACACGG
>DAOUAT010000028.1:0-2440 GCA_034433275.1 Anaerolineae bacterium | reverse complement strand
ACGATCCCGGCGCCGCCGGCCTGGCCGGATGCCAGCCAGGTGGCAGCGTCCACCTGGTACATCTACAGCGACGACCAGACGAACCCGGCACCCAACTGGAATCAGCCGGTGGGCAGCCAGGGGCAATTGCGGGGCGTGCGGCGTTATCTGGGGCCGGCCGCGGGCGGCGTGCTGCAATTTGCCGACACCCGCTACTGGCACGACGCCTACGGCAACGTGACCCAGGAGCAGACCTACCGCGCCTACGGCACACCGACCGCCTGGGCCAGCACGGTCGCCAACACCGTGACACGCGTCTATGATCCGACCTTTGGGGTTTATCCTATCACGCAGACCAGCACACCGGGCGCGGGCGGCGGGGCCACGTTGACCACCCGCAACTACTATTACGGCGTCAACGCGGAGGCCGGCGGCGGCAGCGGGTTGGTGGGCCAGTTGCAGGCGGTCACCGACCCCAACGGCGCCACGACGCGTTATAGCTACGACGCCTTCGGCCGGGTGACAGCCGAAGTGCGACCGGGTGATAGTCTCGAAATTCCCACGCTGACCTATACCTACCATGACCATGTGCAGCCCTTCCGCGTGGACACCGCGGTGCGCGAGACGAGCGGCTGCAGCGGTTGCTTCCAGCCCACAGTGGCTTTCTACGACGGCTTAGGCCGCGTGCTCCAGACCAAGACCGAGGCGCAGAATGGCGGCGAGATGATCGTCAGCGACACGCGCTACAATGCGTTGGGGTTGGTGGAACACCAGTATGCACCCTACTCAGCCGTCAGCAGCGCCACCTTTTGGAGTTTCTTGCCTTTGAACACCGGCCAGCCGAAGACGACGACGACCTACGATGGCCTGGGCCGGGCCACCCGGGTGACCGCGCCGGACGGGACCTTCAGCGAGACCTGGTACACCGTGGAGCACAACCCAGACGACATCCCGGATTTCAGCACCCCACGGCTGGCGGTCTACACCATTGACGCCAACCGGCGTTTCGTGCGCCGCGCCTACGATGCGTTCGGCAACCTGCGCAGCGTCTCAGAAGCCACCGGCTCGTGGCCGGTCGGCGCGGCCAGTCCCATCTGGGGCGACGAATACCGCACGCGCTACACCTACGACGTAGCCGGCCAGTTGACGCAGGTCACCGATACGGCCGGCAACCAGACGACGCTGACCTACGACCGGCTGGGCCGCAAGACGGCCATGCGTGACCCGGATATGGGCGCCTGGAGCTACGCCTACGACGCCGCCGGCAACCTGATCCGCCAGACGGACGCGCGGGGGCAGACCAGCTGCTTCTACTACGACGGCCTGAACCGGCTGACAGGTAAACACTACCCGCCGGATACCAGTTGCCCCATCAGCAACCCCAGCCTGAACGTGCGCTACAGTTACGACAGCACGGTCGGCGACAACAAAGGCCTGGGCCGGCGCACAGGCATGGCCACCACCGGCGCTGATGCCAACAGCACGGCCTGGATTTACGATATGCGCGGCCGGGTGGTGACGGAAACGCTGCAGCTTGATACAAGGACTTACACCACCGGCTACACCTATCGCGCCGACGATCAGGTGGCGACCCTGACCTACCCGGACGGCGAAGTGGTGACGACCACGTATGATAACCGGCGGTTGCCCTACGGCCTGAGCAGCGCCCAGGGGCCTTACGTCAATAGCGCCACCCACGATGCCGCCGGTCGGCTCACCACGCGCATCCTGGAGCACGGGGCGATCGACCTGCGCCAGGCGCACCACTACTGGCCCTGGACAAAACCACACGGTAATGGGCGGCTGTACGCCATCCACGGGGGCACGACGCAGAGCGGGGAGTACAACAAATACCTGAACCTGTTCTACGGTTGGTGGAACGGCGGCGGTGGTAGTGAGCAGCCGGGGTATGACGCAGTCGGCAACGTCCTGCGGATCGAGGGTTGGGTGGGCGGCAGCGCCAACCACGAGGCGCAGACCTTCGCCTACGACCCGCTACACCGGCTGGAAAGCGCCAGTGCCGTGAGCAGCAGCGCACCCTACAGCGAGACCTACGAATACACCGCAATCGGCAATCCGTTCAAGAAAAACAACACCCCGTGGTGGGAATACGCCACCCAGGTGACGGGTTGCGCGGCGGGCACACAAGCCGCCAAACCCCATGCGGCGAGCAAAGCCGGCGCCAACACCTTCACCTATGACTGCAACGGCAACATGCTGGAGCGCAAGGAAAACGGCGTCACCTACACGCAGACCTGGGACGCGGAGAACCGGCTCAAGACCGTGACGGTGGGCACCCAGACCACCACCTTCACCTACGATGCGGACGGCCGCCGCGTCAAGCGCAGTGCGCCGGCCGGCGTGACCTACTACAGCGGGCCGCACCAGGAAGTATTCGTGCCGGCCGCGCCGCCCACCCTCACGCCGACGGCCACGTCAACGGCCACGGCCACGCCCACCC
>DAOUAT010000027.1:0-12832 GCA_034433275.1 Anaerolineae bacterium | reverse complement strand
CTGGCGGGCCAGCCGGAGGTGATGTGCCGCGGCGGCAGCGCGATCATCTCGCCGCTGGGCGATGTGCTGGCCGGGCCGCTCTACGACGCGGAAGGCATCCTCTACGCCGACCTGGACATGGGCGAGGTGGCGCGCGGCAAGTTCGATTTCGACGTGGTCGGCCACTACGCGCGGCCCGATGTGTTTCAGTTGCGCGTCAATGAAAGCGCGGCTTCGACAAACCAGGTTTCTCCGAGAAACCTGGTTTGTCGAAGCCGTAGAAACGAATAAGGAGCGAATCTCATGGGACAAATCGCAGTGAAATGGGCCGGCGACGACAGCCGGATGTTCGTGGGTCGTGACAGCCGTGGCAGCACCGTGACGGCCGGCTACTGGCGCCGCGAGGACGAAGGTGCGTGGACCGAATGGCGCGGGGCCAAGGCGTCTGATCTGCTGGTGATCGCGCTGTGCTCGTGCTCGGGCTACGACGTCGTGGACATCCTGTTGAAGCAGAAAGCCGCGTTGACCGGCCTGACCGTGGTCGCTGATGCCGAGCAGGCGCCGGAGCCGCCGTGGCCATTCGTCAAGATCCACCTGCACTACGTCGTCTCGGGCCACGACCTGGACCCGAGGAAGGTGGAGCGGGCCATTAAGCTGTCGGAGGAGAAGTACTGCTCCGTGGCCGCCACGATTCGCGGGGTGACGCAGATCACCCACGATTTTGAGGTGTTGCCGGCCGCGTAGTTTTTCATGCCGCGGGCGGCGCCAGTGCGGAGCCTCCCTGTGGGACGGCGAGCAAAAACGCTCGTAGTAACGACTTCAGTCGTCCGGCGCAGGCCACGGCGACTGAAGTCGCGACTACGAACCATTCCATTGTTGAGCTATCTGGAGGCGCGCTGTGACTGAAGGATCACCATCCAGACCCCTGGCCGGCCAGATCGCGCTGGTGGCCGGCGCCACGCGCGGAGCCGGCCGCGCCATCGCGGTCACCCTGGCCGAGGCCGGCGCGTTCGTCTACTGCACCGGCCGCAGCGCCGGCGGCCGGTCGGCCATGGCGGGCCGGCCCGAGCTGCTCCAAGACACCGTGGCGCTGATCGCCGAGCGCGGCGCCGGCGTGGCCGTGCAGGTTGACCACACCCAGCCCGAGCAGGTCGCCGCGCTGTGCGACCGCATACGGGCTGAGCAGGGCCGGCTGGATATCCTGGTGGACAGCGTGTGGGGCGGCGACGAGCTGACCCACTGGGACGTGCCGTTTTGGGAGCAGCCGCTGGCGGACGGGTTGGCGATGCAGGCGCGCGCGGTGGGGTCGCACCTGATCACCGCGCACTTCACCGCGCCGCTGCTGGCCGCGCGTGGCCGTGGCCTCATCGTGCAGATGACCGACGGCGACGGGTTTAGCTATCGCGGCAACCTCTACTACGACCTGGCCAAGGTGTCGGTGATCCGCCTGGCGTATGGCCTGGCTCAAGAGCTGCGGCCCCACGGCGTGGTCGCGCTGGCCCTCACGCCCGGGTTCATGCGCTCGGAAGCGGTGCTGGACAGCCTGGGCGTGACCGAAGCAAACTGGCGGGACGCTATCGCCAAAGACCCGCACTTCGCCTTCTCGGAGACACCCTATTTCGTCGCCCGTGCGGTGGCAGCCCTGGCCGCTGACCCGGCCCTGGCTGACCGGTCCGGCAAAGTCTTCAGCTCGTGGGGCCTGGCGCGCGAATTCGGCTTCACCGACGTGGACGGCGCCCGGCCGGACTGGGGCGCGCACTGGGCCGAGGCATTTTCGAGCGCGTGAGCAGCAGTTTGAATATTCCGTCCGGCGACTGGAAGTCGCTGCAACCACTGCAAAGTCGGCCTGTGCCGACTCGCAAGGCGTCCAGCCTGCGCAGGCAGGCATTGCGAGGGTTGCTGCGGTTTGGAACCGCCGAGAGGCGGAGGTTTCATTCGATGTCAGACACCTACTGGCCGTTGACCATGATTCGGGCGACGCTGGCGGATATTCCCGCCTATCCGCTGCCGACCGGGTGTGCCGTGCGCTGGTATCGGCCCGGCGATGAAGTCAATTGGGTGGCAATCCAGGCCGCGGCCGACCGTTACAACGAGATCACCCCACAGCTTTTCGCGCAGGAGTTTTGCCCCGCCGGCGTACCGGCCGCGTCGCTGGAGGAGCGGCAGTGTTATCTGCTGGACCCGGCCGGCCGCCCCATCGGGACTGCGACCGCTTGGGTGGACGATCTGACCGGTGACCCGGCGGCCGGCCGCGTCCATTGGGTCGCGCTCGTTCCGGCGGAGCAGGGCAAAGGGCTGGCGAAGCCGTTGATGACAGCAGTCTGCCAGCGGCTGGCCGCGCTTGGTCACCGCACCGCATACCTGACCACCGCGATGGATCGGCCGGCCGCAGTCGGGCTGTACCTGCAGTTCGGGTTTGCGCCGGTGCTGGCAAGCGACGAGGATCGGGCGCGTTGGCAGGAGCTGCAGCAAGCTCTGGATCAATGTCAGCGGCGGTGAGGGCCGTCCCGGTTTCACGGATGGCAGTATCCTACTGGTTGAGTGCTTTCACAAAGAGTGAAGACTTTTCTGCCACGAATTGCACGAATTCCACGAAAAAGAGATGGAACAATTCGTCTAATTCGTGAAATTCGTGTCTGCGCCCCTTTTGTTTGGTTGTGGCTTGTCTGGGTTAGGAACGGAAAGGTTGATACATATGCAGGATCATCGCCCCGCCGTGGATCGCATGGTCGCGGTGCTGACGCAGTGGGAGAGCGCCGGCGACCGCCGCGCGATCTTCCTGGGTTGCTACACCATGATGACGCGCAACATGCTGGCCGCGCTGGACGCGGGCCGCTTCCACGACGGACCCTGGGTGCGGGCGCTGCTGGAGCACTTCGCGGGCTACTACTTCGACGCGCTGGCCGCGTGCGAGGCGGGCGCCCCGATCGCCCCGGCCGTGTGGCGCCGAACGTTCGCCGCGGCCGGCCGGCCAAAGACGCGGGCGCTGCAAAATCTGCTCCTCGGCGTGAACGCGCACGTCAACTTCGATTTGACGTTCGCGGTGGTGGACATGCTGGCGCCGGAGTGGGCCGGCCTGTCCGAGGTGGAACGGGAGGCGCGCTACCAGGATTTTTGCCAGGTCAACCGCATCATCGCGGAGACAGTGGATGAGGTTCAAGATGAGGTGCTGGAACGCTACGCGCCGGCGATGGATCTGGTGGACAAGCTTCTCGGTCGCCTGGACGAGTGGATCGCCGCGCGCATGATCACGCGCTGGCGGGACGAGGTGTGGCGCAACGTCGTGCGCTGGCTGGCCGCCGATGACACCGCCGAACGTGCGGCGTTGCACCGCAAGGTCGAGGCGGCCGCGCTGCGGTGGTCAGCTGTATTGGGTGTGACGTAAGGGGGCGATCATGCCATCTTCTGAACTGGGTATTCCCTTCAACTACGCTACGTTTCTGGCGACTTTGCAGGAACGCATCCGCGGCGCGCAGGCGCGGGCTGTGTTGTCGGTCAACCGCGAGCTGGTGCTGCTCTACTGGCAGATCGGCCGCGAAATCCTGGCCCAGCAGGGCGCGCAAGGCTGGGGCGCCAGGGTGATCGATCGGCTGTCGCAGGATTTGCGCCGAGCCTTCCCGGAGATGAAGGGCTTTTCCGCGCGCAATCTGAAGTACATGCGCGCGTTCGCCCAGGCCTGGCCGGACGAGGCATTTGTGCAGCAGGTTGCTGCACAAATGCCCTGGTTTCATAGTTGCGTCTTGCTGGACAAGCTCTCAACGCCCGATGAGCGCGCATGGTACGCGCGCAAAGCGATCGAGAACGGCTGGAGCCGCAACATCCTGGTGCATCAGATTGACACTCGACTGCACGAGCGGCTGGGCGCGGCCCAGAGCAACTTTGCGCGCACCCTGCCCGCACCCCAGTCAGAGCTGGCCCAGCAGTTGTTGAAAGACCCTTACACCTTCGACTTCCTCAGCCTGGGCGAAGAGGCCCACGAGCGCGATCTGGAGCGGGCGCTGATCGAGCACCTGCGCGCGTTCCTGCTCGAGTTGGGCATCGGCTTTGCGTTCGTCGGCAGCCAGTATCACCTGGAGATCGGCGACCAAGATTTCTACCTGGACCTGCTCTTCTATCATTTCCGCCTGCACTGCTTCGTGGTGATTGACCTCAAGACCGGCGCATTCGAGCCGGAAGATGCGGGCAAGATGAACTTCTACCTGTCCGGGGTGGACGACCGCCTGCGCGGGGAGTACGACCAGCCCGCCATCGGCCTCATCCTGTGCCGCGAGAAGAACCGGGTGATCGTGGAGTATGCGCTGCGCGACCTGGGCAAGCCCATCGGCGTGTCGGCTTATGAGCTGACGCGCGCCCTGCCGGAGTCGTTGCGCGGTAGCCTGCCAACGATCGAGGAATTGGAGGCCGCGCTATCCTCTGATGGGGAGCCCGCGTAGCCCAACGCCCCTTACCTGCGAGGTTTCTCATGGAACCAACCCAAGACCTGAACACAATTTTCGCGTCCCTCAAAACCCTCCTCGCTGCCTACGCGCCGCCGCTGACCCCAAAGCGGGACGAGCCGGGCTACTACGACCTGTGGTCGGTCAAGGACCTGGTCATCGAAGGCCGCAAGCGCAAGGAGGTCTTCTTTGCCGGGCTGATCATCCAGAAGGGCTACGTCGGCTTCTACTTCATGCCGGTCTACGCGGAGACGGAGCTCAAGGCCGTCTTCGCGCCGGAGCTGCTCCGGCTGTTGAAGGGCAAGTCGTGCTTCCACGTCAAGCGGCTGACGCCCGAGCTGCTGGCGCAGATCGAGGCGGCGCTGCGGGTTGGGTATGCGTTGTATCAGCAGCGCGGGTGGGTGTAGAACCGCGCTAAACATTTGATGGGAGTAACCACACACATGATCATTGACCTGCTCGCCAACGCGCACAAGTATGAAGGGCTTAGCCCACACATCCAGCGGGCTCTCGACTTCCTCCGCCGGACTGATCTGGCCGCGCTGGCCCCCGGCATCCACGAGCTTGACGGCCGGGCGCTCTACGTCAACGTCCAGGCGTTCATCACCCGCCCATTGGCCGAGGGCCGCTGGGAGGCGCACCGGCGCTACATTGATTTACACTACGTCTTCGCGGGCGGTGAGCGCATCGGCTACGCCCCGGCCGGCAGCCTGACCCCCGGCGCCTACGATGCCGAGAGCGACTTCACGCCGCTGGCGGGGCAGGCCGACGCACTCGTGCCGGTCCCCAGCGGCAGCTTCATGCTCCTCTGGCCCGACGAGGCGCACATGCCCGGCCTGGCCGTGGACGATCCCGCGCCGATACGGAAAGTGGTAGTGAAAATAAAGACCTGACAGGTTTCGAAAACCTGTCAGGTCTCAAGCTCTCACCCCACCAACCCCTCCAACCGTTCCACCAACCCCGCGAGCACGGCGAACGCGGCCTCCACCGGCTCCGGGCTGGTCATGTCCACCCCGGCCAGGCGCAGCGCGTCCAGCGGATAGCGGGAGCCGCCCGACTTGAGGAAGTCCAGGTAGCGCTCGACCGCGGCCTCGTCGCCGGCCAGGATGGGCTGGGAGAGCGCGTGCGCGGCCGAGATGCCGGTGGCGTACTGGTAGACGTAGAAGTTCATGTACATGTGCAGGAATTGCGCCCAGGTGACGCCGACACGCGCCCGATCGAACGCCACCTCGTCTCCATAGCCCTCCGCGAACAGGTCGGCGGTGATGCCGCTGAGGATGTCGGCGCTGAGGGGCGCGCCGCGCTCGGCGCGGGTGTGCGCCGCCAACTCGAACTGCGCCAGGGTGGGCATGATGAAGAAGTAGCGGTGGTAGTTGGACATCGCCTCTTCGATCAGCGCGATCTGCAGGTCGCGGTCGGTCTGGGTGCGGAACAGGTAGTCGCGCACCATGGCCTGGTTGAAGTTGGACGCCACCTCGGCCACGAACAGGCTGTAGCGGCCATAGATGAACGGCTGCGTCCGCCGCGTGTGGTACGAGTGCAGCGAGTGGCCCAGCTCGTGCGCCAGCGTGCTCAGGCTGAACACGTCGTCCTGATACGACATCATGATGAACGGCCGCGTGCCGTGGGAGCCGCTGGAGAACGCGCCCTCGCGCTTGCCGCGGTTGCGCGCCCGATCCACCCAGCGCTCTTCCAGGCAGCCGCGGCGCAGGACATCGACGTACTCAGGGCCCAGCGGCGCCATGCCCGCCGTGATCCACTCGACGGCCTGCGCGAACGGCACGGCCGGCTTGGTCGCGGTCAGCGGCGCCTTGATGTCGTAGACGCCCAGCGCATCCAGCCCCAGCGCCCGTTTGCGCAGCCGCCAGTAACGGTGCCAGGTGGGCAGGTGCGCGCGGAAGGTCGCGATGAGGTTGTGGAACACCTCCACCGGGATGTTGTTCGGCTCCAGCGAGCCGTGCAGCGCGGAGGCGTAGCCGCGCACCCGCGCGGTGAAGACGTCCTGTTTAATGGCCGTGGTCAGCGCGGCCGCGTGGGAGTTCTTGAACGCCAGATAGCCGTCGGCGTAGCTCTCCCACGCGCTGCGGCGCACCGCGCGGTCGGGGTGGGTGATCAAGGCCCCGATGCTGGCCTGGCCCACCTCCAGCTCCGCACCGTCGGAGGCGACCGCGGGCGCGAACTTCATGTCCGCGTTGTTCAACGCGTTGTAGACGCTGAACGCACCGCCGAACGGATCGCCGGTCAGCGCCAGCACCTCCTCCACCTCGCCGGAGCGCACATGGGCCTGGCGGCGGCGCAGCCGATCGACGTAGTGGGCGAAGAAAGCCAGGTCGGGGGTCGCCGCGACCCAGCTCTCCACCCGGTCAAGGCCCAGCGCCATGAGCTCCGGGTCGAAGAATGCGCCGGTGGCTGCGAAGTTCGCCATCAGTGTGCGGGACTGGCCGGCGCGGGCGGCCGCGGCCTGATCGCCGCTATCCACCGCCGATTTGTTGTTGGCGTAGACCATGATCTTGCCCATCAGCACGCCGGCGGCCTGGAAGCGTTCCAGGAAGGCCAGCAACGTCGCCGGGCCTTCGGCCAGCCGGCCGCGATAGGCCGCCAGCGCCGGCAGCTCGGCGGCCAGCTCAGCGCACGCGGCCTCCCAATCGGCCGGGGTCGCGTAGATGCTCTCCAGGTCCCAGGTCTCCTCGACCGGGACTTCGCTGCGAGGGGGTAGGGTTGTGATGTTGTTCATGAATATTTCTCCAAAAACGCTGTAAACAGCCGCACGCCATACCCGGTTGCGCCCTTGGGCTGGGCGGGCTTGTCCTCCTCGGCCCAGGCCATGGAGGCCATGTCCACGTGCGCCCAGGGGTAGCCTTCGGTGAAGTGCTCGATGAACTTGGCGCTGATGCCGATGCCCGCAAAGCGGCCGGCGCTGTTCTTCACGTCCGCCACCTGGCTCTTGATGGCCTCGGCGTACTCGTCGTACAGCGGCAGCCGCCACAGGCGATCGCCCGAGGCGTCGGCCGCGGCCAACAGCTTGCCGGCCAGGTTGTCGTTGTTGGCGAACACGGCCGCGGCCTGCGGGCCCAGCGCAATGGCCTGCGCGCCGGTCAGCGTGGCGATGTCCACCACCGCGGCCGGGTTGAAGCGCGCCACGTAGGCCAACGCGTCGGCCAGCAGCATGCGGCCCTCGGCGTCGGTGCTGATCACCTCCATGGTCTTGCCGGTCATGCCGGTGAAGACGTCGCCGGGCTTCTGCGCGCGGCCGCCGGGCAGGTTCTCGGCGCACGGGGCCAGGCCCACCACGTGTAGTGGCAGGTTCAGCCGCGCGGCCACGCCCAGGCTGGCGATCACCGCGGCCGCGCCGGCCATGTCGTCCTTCATCTTCCACATCTCCTCGCCGGGCTTGATGGAGATGCCGCCGGAGTCGAAGGTGACGCCCTTGCCCACCAGCGCGATCGTGGGGAGATCATCGCGGCCCGCGTTGTGCTCCAGGATGATGAGCTTCGGGTCTTGTTCCGATTCCTCGGCCACGGCCATGAAGATGCCCATGCCCAGCGCCTTGCACTCGGCGCGGCCCAACGCCTGGAACCGCAGGCCGGTCTCCCGCGCCAGGGTCTCGGCCCGCTCGGCCATGATGGTCGGCGTCATGTGGTTGGCCGGGGTGTTCACCAGGTCGCGCGCCAGCGCCACGCCCTGGGCGACCGCTTCGGCGCGAGAAACGCCCACCTGGAAAGCGGCCATGCGCACAGCGTCGCGCTCGGCCACGACCAGCGTCTCCGGGTCGGGCTTCCAGTCCTTGGGCGGCACGGAGCGGTAGCCCGCGTAACGGTAGAGGCCGAGCCGGGCGCCCTCCACCAGCGCGGCGGCCGCCTTGGTCGGGTCCAGCCCGCCGATGCCCGCGCCGTGGACGATGGTGGCAACGGTCCGTGCGCCCAGGTCACGGGCCTTGCGCGCGGCCGTGGCCGATGCGTTGCGCGCCGCGGTCAGGTCGAACTTCGCGCTTTCGCCCAGGCCGACCACCAGCACCCTCGGCGCAGGGATGGCCCCGCGCGTGTACAGCACCAGCGTCTCGCCGCTCTTGCCGGTGAAGTCGCCGGCCGCGATCACGTCGCTGATCGCGCCGCCCAGCGCCCGGTCGGCCGCGCCCGTCGCCCCGCCCGGCGCGGTCACGCCCTGGAACAGGTTGACAACCACCAGGTCAGCGGCGACTTCGGTGATGTTGGTTTGTGTGAGTTGGATGTTCATGATATTGCTCCTGAGTGAGGTGTGTTGCGCGGGGCGTGTTGCGTGGTGCGTAGCTGCAAAGGCAAACCAGGCATCGCGCGACGAATCAACGGACCACGCACTACGTCGCGATCAGTGAGATCCGCAATTCTGCCAGAATCCCCAACGCCCTTTCCAACCGCGCCTTGTTCTCCGGCGCGTTGAACCACTGGCTGGCGCCGGAGGGGTGGGGCAGAGGGACGATAGTGCGGCCGTCCAGCTCGAAGCGGCCGCCGATGAGGTCGGTCATGGTCGGCGGCTTGCCGGGTATTGCACGGCTCTTCCGATGAGAATCTGGAGTCGAGGCTTTAGCCGGTTGCTCCCGTTGACCCAAGAAACCGGCTGAAGCCTCGATTCCGGAGGCAAAGGGTTTTGCTCCTTGCAAAAATCGTGCAATCGCCAGCCCGCCGATGGGGATCAGTACGCGCGGGTTGATGAGCCGCAGCGCCGCATCCAGCCACGGCGCGCAGAGCGACTGCTCGGACCGGGTGGGCACGCGGTCCCCGCGGCCGGCGGGGTGCGGGCCGGGGTAGCACAGGGTGATCGCGGTCATCGCCTGCGTGGCGCGGAACTCCCTCTCGGCGAAGCCGGCCTGCGCCAGCCAGCGGAACAGCCGCCGCCCGGCCGGGCCCGAGAACGGCAGGCCCGTCACCGCCGCCTCGTGCCGGCCCGGCGCCTGGCCTACGGTCATAAAGACCGCGTCCGCGTTCAAGGTTGAGATGGGCGTCGAGCCGATGAAGTAGCCCGCGTCCGCGCAGCGGCGGCAGGCGGCGAGATTGGTAAGGTGAGCGGTGAGGGTCATGAAGTTGGCTTGTGTTGCGACAAGCGCGCAAGGGTTGATAGCGGGCCTGTGATGTGGAGTCCGTCTTCTGCGAAGACCAACCAATCATCAACATCGTAGGTATGTACCGAGGTGATGCCTGACTGCAGTGCGACAGCAGCATGTCGCGCATCATGAATTCGCCGCGCGGTCAAGCGATGCGCGGCAGCCAAATCCAGCGTCCGGAGAATCGCGTCCAGTGTCTCTTCCAACACCCAAATCGCCGACGGTGGTTCAACCAACAACCGGACGGCCTCGGCCGCTTCGGCCGGCGCGTGACGAGGTTCGGCCTTTTCCCATGTCAAGGCGCCGTAGACTCCGCTTAAGATGCCTGGTGTGGTACAGGCTGATATCGTACCTGATCGAGCTCCTTCAACAAGCTGACGTGCCTCGGTGTGTCGAGGATCACCTGAGAGCAACGCCCCGATGAAGATTCCAGCGTCAAATAGACTGATTTCCATCTGATCAGCCATAGATCGCGTCTTTCCAACCCTGAGGAACAAAACCGTCAAGCACGGGCAGTGGTTTCAGGCGCGGAGCAGGTTGGATCGCTACAGCGTCACCCTTGGGCAAGCGCACCGTAAGCACCGTCTGGCGCGCGGCTACTTCTTGAAGAATATCCTCAAGCGTGCGGCCTCGTAAGTCGTCAAGTTCCAGGACCATTTCAGCTAACGTCATCTCAGATCACCTCGCGCCAAGTTCGGCATCGAATCAACAGTCATAGTATACGCCCAGTCCCCACTCCGGTCAATTCAGAATTTGGACCATCACCAGTGATCCGACAACCGGTCCAACTCCTCCGCCAACCGCCCCCGCGCCCAGTTCTCCTGATCCGGCGTCTCGTACTGCCGGTAGCGGCACTCGATGACCATGATCAGGAACAGGTAGATGTTGTACAGCGTCCGGCGCTGGGCCTGCGTAGGGGTGGCGAGCAGCGTCTGGCCATAGCCCTCGGTGAACGCGGCCAGGCCCGCGGGCGGCGCAAAGACGAAGGTCGCCTCCATCAGCGGGTCGCCCCACAGGCTGCGCTCGAAGTCAATGATGCCGGTAATGTGCTTCGTCGCCGGGTCTACGAAGATGTTGCCGTCCCACAGGTCCCAGTGTACCAGCCGCGGCTCGGTCACGGCGTCCAGCACGACCGCGGCGGCCGCGACGCGCTCGGCGATGGCGGGGTAGGGAAGCGGCAGCGGCACGTCCAATGCCAGCCCGTCGGCCAGCACACCGTCCACCATCGCCAGGAAGGTCTCGCGCCACGTGATGCCGGCCGGCTGAGGGTGGGCGAAGTAGCCGAAGGCCGGGCCAATAATGGCGTTCATCTGGCCCAGGTAGCCGCCGGTGGCGCGGTCAACTGCCCACGCCTCCTCCGGCGAGAGGGTTTCACGCAGCTTGTTGAGCGGCGCGCCCGCGATGAAGGCCATCAGATAGTAGTCGTTGTCCACGAGGCGGCGCGAGGTGTCATAGCCGAGGATGGCGGGCACAGGCATCTCGGTGCGCTGACGCACCAGGCGCATCACCGCGACCTCCGCGGCCAGGATGTCGCGTTCGTAACGCAGCACGCGCACCGCGTCCGGCGGCGCGACCTTTAGCACGCAGCGCAAGCCGTCGGCCAGGGTGAGCGCGTACGCCGCGTTGAAGAAGCCGTCCGTCAACTCGTTGAACGCGACAATGGCGGCGCGCGCGCCGAAGGCGTCGGTGACGATGGTCTGGGCGGTGGGCAGGGAGATGGTGGTTTTGGAGAGGCTGTGCACGGGTAACTTTCGGCGGACAGCGCATGAGTTGATTTTCTGGAGTCGAGGCTTCAGCCGGTTGCTCCCATTGCCCGGAGAGACCGGCTGAAGCCTCGATTCCGGATCGCACAGTTGGCTTCTGTAGTTGACTTGCTATGGATTAAGTGCGACCCACCCGACCTGTCAGCGCAAGCTTACCCGGCCGGGTGGGGCTTTTCGGTATTCGGCCGTTCCGCACGTTGAGGCGTGTGGCGGTGGCCGGGGACAGGCCGGATCGTCTTCTCTTTAGGCACCGGCCGCCGGCCCGTGAGCCGGCGGCTGTTTCTGGCCCTGCGCAGTGAAGGCGTGGAGCAGCAACCCCGAACACCCCTATTGTTGTTCCTGTTCCTCGGGTTGTTCCTGTTGCGATAGGCGCACCGCACCCTCGGCCTGTCCCCACAGAACGGCAGCTTACACCGCCGGGTCTGTCGTGTTTTTCGCGCGTGCTGGCTCCAACGATTTCAACCAGCCGCCCAACAGCTTACCTTCCTCGGCCACCATCCTGGAAACGTGCTGGTACTGGCCGATCGAGAGCAGCGTCAGGTCGTGGCATAGCCGCAAACAGTTGCGCAACCGGATCAAGCCTTTGTCAACCTCGGCCAATGCCGGTCGGGGCTCCTGGGCGGTGCCGGCTTCCACCAGCCACTTTTCGATGGTGAATAGCTCCTCTTGAAGCTTGCGGGCCAGCACCCCACGTTGGCTCTTCGGGAACTTCAGCGTCACCGGGATGAGCCACGCCATCAGGTCGTAGTGTTTGACGAAGATCGGGGATTGTTTCATGGTTGATTCGTGTCAATTCGGTGGCTGCGCGCCAGCCCCTGAGGGGGCTTCTCAATTTCAGGCAGGGATTTCGAATCCCTGAGCAAGGCGGGCGGCCTCACGATCGTCCTGCCGAGCAGCCGCCGCCGCAGGCCCCACGTGTCGCCGTGTGCGACGTGGCCGATCCAGCCGTGTACGGAGGCATGCACCCGCGCCAGGTCAACCTGGCCGGCCGCGTAGCGGCGGAGCAGCGGCCGCAGCCGGCGCCCGAACCGCACGCCGTTGGCGCGGGCCAGCCGGCGGTGGTCGGGGTAGACGCTGAACCCCAGGAACGGGATGCCGGTCGCCACCGGATGCACGGCGGTCTTGTCCTCGTGGATTTTCAGTCGCAGCGACACCAGGAAGCTTTCGATCTCCCGGCGCCAGCGGTGCAGCGTGGGTTTGTCCTCGGCAAAGAGCAGCAGGTCATCGCAGTACCGCACATAGGCCGGGCAGCGCAGGGCCGTTTTGACGAATTGATCCAACTCGTTCAGGTAGACGTTGGCCCAGAATTGGCTGGTCTGGTTGCCGATGGGCAGGCCGCGCGGCCGCGTGGCGGCCAGCAGGTCGTCGCCGGGGAACCACTGCACCTCGTAACCGGCCGCATGGATGCCCGCGCCGCTGGCGATGATCCGGTCAATCAGCGCCATGGCCAGCGGGTCCGCTACATAGTGGGTCAGCAGGCCCCGGAGGATGGCGTGATCCACCGACGGGAAGAACTGGACGACATCGGCCTGTAAGACGTAGGGATAACGCCGGGCGAAGTGGGTGCAGCGATCCAA
>DAOUAT010000026.1:0-11526 GCA_034433275.1 Anaerolineae bacterium | reverse complement strand
AGTCTGCCAGTCGCTCATGGGGTTGCTCCTCGACGGCCGGTTTCGCCAGGCGGCTGCCGTCCGCTGTAGTTTGCCACACATTGACCCCGCAGGTCAATCTACGGCTGGCGGCCCCGCGGCACTGCCAGCGCCCGCTCGGCCGCGGCCAGCTCGGCTTCGGTTCGCGCGGCGCTCCAGCCCAACTCCTCGGCCGCGATGGCGGCCACGATCTCCAACACCTGCGCGCCCGGATGCCCCAGGGTGCCGATCCCCGTCCGGCGGAGCAGGATGTCGGTCAGGGTGCGCGCCATCTCGCCGCGGGCGGCCACCACCACCTGCGCGGCCAGCTCGCCGTCGGCGGTCAGCGGCTCGGCGTATCGCCTGTCCGCCCGCGCCAGGTCCAGCACCGCGCGATAATCTGTCCCGTAGTTCCGCGCGACCGTGTCCACCGTCGCGGGCGAGAAATCGGGATACGCGGCCTGCGCCTCGACCAGGAACGCGGCCAGGTCCCGGATCTCGCAGCCGGCCAGGTGGGTCCGGGCGGTCAACCCCTTGCGCGGGCGGGAGCCCTGCTTCCTGGCCACGGTGTTCAGCACGTTCTCGGCCAGCCGCCGGCTGGTGGTATACTTGCCGCCCTCCACGGTGATCAGCCCCGGCAGCCCGTCGGCCTCGTTGTCGTAGATCTCGTAGCGCCGCGAGGTGCGGAAGACGTCTTTGGTCTCGTCCTCGACCAGCGGCCGCAGCCCGCCGTAAGCGTAGAGCACGTCCGAGTAGCGCACCAGGCCGGGGTCGCCGAACGCGGCGTTGACCTCAGCGATGTAGGCCTCGATCTTCTCCCGCGTCACGGCCCACGCGTCGGGGTCGCCCGCGTACGCCCGGTCGGTGGTGCCGATCAGCGAGTGGCCGCGCCACGGGATGATGTTGCAGGGCCGGCCGTCTGGGGTCAGCCCGCCGATGGCGTGGCCGCGGGACAGGCTGCGGACGATGATGTGGACGCCCTCGGAGCGGCGCACGTGCTGCGGCCCCGGCTTGCCCCGCGCGACGTCCAGCAGCAGGTCGGCCCACGGCCCGCCGCAGTTGATGGTGACGCGGCCGGCGATCGGCCGCGCGGCCCCGGTCAGCAGGTCGCGCACGATGACGCCCGCGATGCGGCCGCCCTCCCGGATGAAATCTTCGACTTTGGCGTAGTTGGCCGCGACCGCGCCGTGTTTCACCGCAGACCTGATGAACGCCAGGGTCAACCGCTCCGGCGAGGGGTTGGCGCAGTCGTAGTAGAGCACGGCGCCGGTCAGACCGGCAGCCTTCACCACCGGCTCGATCTCGCGCACCTTCGCCGCAGACAGGTAGCGGTGCAGCGGCAGGCGCTTGCTGCGATCCCAGGCGAACCCCTTGTCGTACGACAGCAGGTCGTACAGGATCATCCCCGGCTCGATGACCCACTTGCTGCGCGCCTTCGTGTTGTATAGCGGCACCAGGAAGGGCAGCGGGTACACCAGGTTGGGCGCGATGTTTTCCAGGGTCTTGCGCTCACGCAGGGATTCGCGCACCAGCCCCAGCTCGAAGTTTGCCAGGTAGCGCAGCCCGCCGTGGATCAGCTTCGAGGTCGCGGCCGACGTCGCCGCGCCGAAGTCGCCCTTCTCCACCAGCGCTACGGAGAAGCCGCGGGCCGCGGCCTCGTAGGCCACCGCCGCGCCCGTGATCCCGCCGCCGATAACGATGATGTCGTAGGCCCGGCCGTCGTGGTGTTCGATGAAACGGTTCATGGGGGTGCTCCACTCGCACATTGTTGTCTTATGCCGCGACATCCAACCCGAGCTGCGCGCCGGGGTTCATGATGGTGTGGGGGTCGAAGTGCCGCTTCAACGCCCGTAGCACGTCCATCTCCTCCTTGCCCAAAAACCGCTCGATCCACGGGTGCATCAGCCGGCCGACGCCGTGATGGTGGCTGGGCGACCCGCCGGCCCCCACCATCGCGTCGATCAGCCCCGTGCGGTAGGCGACGTAGTCCGCCACCTGGCCCCGGATGCCGAAGATGAAGTACAGGTTCGTCCCGAACGGGTAGAAGTGCGACATGTGGCTCATGCACGTGGTGTTAGGCACCGTGCGCGCATAGGCCAGCACCGCGTCGTGGATGTGGTGCAGGTTGTCCCAGTTGGCCGGCGTCTCAACCGTGTCCAGGATGATGTCGAAGTCGGAGATGGCCTCGGCGATCAGGAACGTCTCGTACCTGTCCCGCTCCCAGTCGCGCGCAGGCTTGCCCGTGATGGTCATGGCGCGGTGCTGCCCGGCGATCCGGTGGATCTTCCGCCGCACCAGCCGGGTGAAATCGGCTTCCCCCTCGACCGTGCCCAGGCAGAGGCAGCGACGGCCGGGTTTGAAGCCGCGACGCTGCAGGAACCATTCGACGGGCGCGGGCTGCGGGTACATCTGGAAGCCGTTGTCGGTCTCGGCGGCGTCGGAGATGCGCAGCACGGCCGGCAGCCCGAACTGTCCCTGGCAGATCTCTCGCGCCGCGCTGACCGCGGCCGGCCAGTCGGGGAAGACGTAGCCGAAGTGCTTCCGGTTCTCCGGCATGTAGCGGAAGATCTTGACCGTCAGCTCGACCAGCACGCCGAAGACCCCTTCGCTGCCCTTGAGCATGTCCATGACACGCGGGCCGGTCGCGGTGGTGTGATAGTCGCTGGTGTTGATCGTGCCCACGGGGGTGATCATCTCCAGGCTGAGCACCAGGTTCGCCGGCTCGCCGTAGTAGGTGGACGCCTGCCCGCTGCCCAGGGTCAGCACCCAGCCGCCCACGCTGGAAATCTCGAACGATTGGGGGAAGTGGCCCTGGGTGAAGCGGTGTACGGTGTGGAACAGCTCCGGCGCGTGGTTGAGCGCGTGCTCCAGGTCCGGCCCCGTGCACCCGGCCTGCACCCGGCAGGTGTGATTCAGCTCGTTCACCTCCAGCACCTTGTTGAGGTGCGTGCTCAGGACGATGGTGATGCCGCCCCGCTCCGGCAGGAAGCCCTTGTTGCAGCTCGACCCGCCGCCGTAGACGTAGAGCGGAATGCGCCCCTCGTGGCACAGGGTTACAATCTTGCGCACCTCCTCCTTGTTGCGCGGGTGCGCCACCACATCGGTGATCGCGTGCAGCACGCCCCGCTTCAGGCTGACCAGCTCCTCCGCCAGCTTGCCGTAGCTGTACTTCACCCGGTGGTAGTCGTCGCTTTGGACGTTCCCCGGGCCGACGATGGCGATCAACTTCTCGACAACCCACGGCTGCACGTTGGATGGCGGGATGTCTGCCAGCGGCCGGTTGCCGTCCTGCTTGGGCTGCCGGAAAAAGTCGTCATCCAGCTTCAGGTCGCGCTTGAGCTGCTCGTAGTAGTGCCGGCCGGGCGTCCGGATCTGGTCGGGCCGGCCTTCCTTGGCGATGGCGCGATACGACCCCGGCAGCGGCGGGGCCGCGGTCCAGTCGGGGGTGAAGTGTGGGTCGGCCATAGACTTCTCCTCGAGGGCTGTCAGGGATTGGAAATCCCTGGCTGAATGTGAGAAGTGCCCACTGGCACTGGCGGCGGCTGTCAGGGATTGGAAATCCCTGGCTGAATGTGAGAAGTGCCCACAGGCACTGGCGGCGGCCGGCCGAAGACCCTGAGGGGTCTTGTCAGGTTCAGCCGGTGAATTCCATTCACCGGCCCAAGCTTAGCACAAGGGCGGGCGCGTGTCGTCCAGAAAGATAATCTTGGACTACGACTTTCCAGAGGAGAGGCCGGTGTTCTGCTTGCGGTACTCGGAGGGAGTCATGCCGGTGTGCTGTTTAAAGGAGGTGTTGAACGACTGCTTGGAGCCGAAGCCAACCTCGAAGCCGACCGCCAGGGCGCTCTGGTCGGCGTTGCGCAGCAGGAGCGCCTTGGCCTCTTCGACGCGGTAACGGTTCACGTAGTTGGGGAAGCTCAGGCCGAGCTGATCGTTGACGAACTCGGAAAGCTGGTGGGGCGTGATGAACAGCCGGGCGGCCACGTCGTCCAGCCGGAGCTCGAGCTCGCGGTAGAGCTTCTCCTCTTCCATCAGCTCGCGCAGCCGGGCCATGATCTTGTCCTTGCTCAGGCCCTGGATCACGGAGCGCTTGTACTTCTGCTGCCGTTCCTCAAGCGCGACGAGCTGGTAGAACTGCGGGTAGCGGTTTTCAAACAGCAGATAGGTGATGCCGGCCAGCCCCAACAGCAGGATGCCCGACTGGAGGATCGGCGGCCGGGCCAGGAAGAAGCCCGCGGCGATCAGGCCGGTAGCGACCATGTAGAGCGCGGTGATGACGCTAGACGCCAGCACAGGCTGCCGGATCTTGGCGCTGTGAAGGAAGCTCAGCTCCAGGCGGAGCAGCCGCGCGAACTGCGCCAGCACGGCCACTATGCCGGCCAGCAACGCCAGCGACGCGGGATGGCGCAGCGGGTCGGCGAAGATGACGCCGAACGCGGCAGCCGCACGGCCGGGGCCGGCAAAGTAGAACCACGATTCCAGCGCCAACATCAGCGCGGCCGGGATCAACTGGGCGGCCAGGCGCAGCGGGACCTTGCCGCCTGGGTAGAAGAACATGTAGTAGCGGATGTAGTTCAGCGGGCCGGAGACGAACAGCAGCGTGACGAACGGATAGAGCAGCAACGGATGTTCCAGGTGCCAGCCGCGAGCCAGGAAGCACAACTGCAAGCCTTGCACCCCGACCAGCACATCCCGCAGGATGCGAAACTGGTAGGCGCGGCTGACCGGGGTCCTGACGACGTGCAGCAGCGCGGTATAGAACGTCAAGATCGCGGCAATCCCGATGACGAGCGCGGCGGTGTAAGCGAGCAGGTTCATAGTGAAGCGATTATAGCGTTTGACCCGCAGGACGCAAGTAGCAAAGACGTGCAGTTTGACACAGCCACTTAGCCCGCGTATGATTGCAACTGAGTGGCATTTGCACCATAGTGAGGGAATCCATGCCCACGCAAACCCGACTGCGCAACACACTGCGCGACGCCGGCCGACGCTTAACCGGCCAACGACAATTGCTCCTTGAAGTGCTCCAGGAGCACGGCGGCCACCTGGACGCGCACGAGCTCTATCGCCTGGCGCACGAACGCGATCCCCACCTGAACCTCTCCACGGTGTACCGCACCCTGGGCCTGCTGCGCGATCTGGGCTTGGTGGACGAGCAACACCTGGGCGAGGAGCACCATCACTACGAGCTCAGGACGCCCGCGACGCACTACCACCTGGTGTGTACCGGCTGCGGCGCGGTGGTCGAGTTCACCTGCCCGCTGATCGAGGAGCTCAAGGCCGCGATCGAGCAAGAGCAGGACTACGCCATCGCGGCCGCCCAGGTGGAGTTGTTGGGCCTCTGTGCGACCTGTCGTCTGGCCACGGCCCCGGAGGCCGAGGCCCCGCAGCCGGCCGAAAAAGAGCCCCCCAGAGAGGGCGTGATTGACGTGTTGCGCCGGTCACTGCGGCCGGGCAACGGCCACCCAGCCGCCCGTCAGAGCCCTGGACCGCACGAGGGGCACGCGCGCACACTGCACGACCTGGCAACCGGCAGCGCCGGCCGGGTGGCCGCCCTCACCGGCGGGCACGACCTGGTGGCCCGGCTGGCGGCGTTGGGGCTCACGCCGGGCGCATCGTTTGAAGTGGCCCAAAATCCGAGCCGTGGGCCGGTGATCGTCCTGATACGCGACACGCGGCTGGTGTTGGGGCGCGGTGAGGCCGCGCACGTGCTGGTGGCCGCCGCGGAGGCAGCGCCGTGAGCTCGGCCGAACGGAGCAGGATGGCAAACACCGTGCCTGACCGGCGCCCGCTCACCGTGGCGCTGGTTGGGCAACCCAACGTGGGCAAGTCGGTCATCTTCAACATGTTGACCGGGCTATCGCAGCACGTCGCCAACTGGCCCGGCAAGACCAGCGAACAGTGCGTGGGGGAGTACCGTCAGAACGGTGCGACCGTGCGCGTGGTGGATCTGCCCGGCATCTACAGCCTGACTGCGAATTCGGAAGAGGAGCGCATCGCGCGCGACTACATCATCCGCGAGCGGCCGGATGCCGTGGCGATGGTGGTGGATGCCGCGGCGCTGGAGCGCAACCTGTACCTGCTGGCCGAGTTGCTGCACCTGCCCATCCCGGTGGTGATCGGCCTCAACCAGATGGATATGGCCGAACAGCAAGGACTGCGGATCGAACCGCACGTGCTGGAAGCCGCGCTGGGCCTGCCCGTGGTGCCCATGGTGGCGAACAGAAACCAGGGGGTGCGTGAGCTCATAGAGGCCGCGATCCGGGCCGCGCACCATCCACAAGCGTTCTCGCCGCAACGGCCCGAGATTCGCGAGGATCACGCGGTCGTGCTCGCCCAGGTCGGCCAGCTGATCGCCGGTCGCGTGCCCGAGCCCTATCCCGAACACTGGATCGCGCTGAAGCTACTGGAAGGGGACGCCGAGATCACGGCCCTGATGCGGCCCCGGCTGGGTGAGCACTGGGACGCGCTGCACGCCATCCTGCTGCGCCATGAGGACGCGGTGCTGGCCGTCGCGGGCGGCCGCTACGAATGGATCGGCCGGATGGTGCGCGCGGCCGTCACCCGGCCGCGGCCCGGCCAGGTCACCCTCACCGACCGGGTTGACCGGCTGGCCACGCACCCCCTGGTCGGGCTACTGGCCCTGGCGGTCGTGCTCGGCGTGATGTTCTGGCTCACGTACAGCATCGGCACGCCGTTGCAGGCGTTCCTGGACACCCACCTGGTGCTGGCCGGCGCCGACTGGGCGCGGGGCGCACTGGCCGCCGCGCCGCCGTGGGTCGGCAGCCTGGTGGCCGACGGGATCATCGCCGGCGCAGGGCTGGTCCTGACCTTCCTGCCGATCCTGCTGGTCTTTTTCGCCGCGTTGGGCGTGCTGGAGGACGTGGGCTACATCGCGCGCGCCGCCTACATCACCGACCGCTTCATGCACCTGATGGGGCTGCACGGCAAAAGCTTCCTGCCGCTGTTCCTCGGCTTCGGCTGCAATGTGCCCGCGGTGATGGCCGCCCGCACCATTGACTCGACCAAAGCCCGGCTGTTGACCATTCTGCTGGCGCCCTTCGTGCCGTGCCCCGCGCGCATGAGCGTGGTGGCGATCCTGGCGCCCATCTTCTTCGCCGCAGACGCGCCCTGGGTGGCGCTGGGATTAATGGCGCTGGCGCTGATCGTGCTGGCCGCGGTGGGCCTGCTGCTGCACGAGCTGTTCCTGGGCGGCGAGCACGTGGCGCTGATCATGGAGCTGCCGCTCTACCATCCCCCCGACCTGCGCGCCATCCTGCGCGCCATTCGCGAGCGGCTCATTGACTTCCTGCGCGTCGCGGGCAGCATCATCCTGATCGTCTCGGTGCTGCTGTGGGCCCTGCTGAACCTGCCCACCGGCCAGGTGGAGACCAGCTACCTGGCCTCCTTCGGCCACCTGCTGGCCCCGGTGGGCAAGCTCATGGGGCTGGACTGGCAGATGATGGTGGCGTTGGTCACCAGCTTTGTGCGCAAGGAAAACGTCATCGCCACCCTGGGCGTGCTCTACGGCTCAGGCCAGGCCGAGGGCGGGCTGGCCGCGATGCTGGCGGGCGCACTGACCCCGGCCGCGGCGCTGGCGTTCATGGCGGTGCAGATGTTATTCGTGCCCTGCGTAGCCACCGTGGCCGCGATCCGCCAGGAGACGCGCAGCTGGGGCTGGACTGCCCTCAGCATCGCGCTGCCATTGGCCATCTCGCTGGCGCTGGGGACCGCGATCTATCACGTAGCGGGATGGCTGGGCTGGTAAAACATTACCCACAACAAGGAGCACCCATGGACAACAGTCAGGGCAAATTCACCACCATTGACGAGTACATCGCGACCCACCCGGCCGAAATTCAGCGCGTCCTGAGCGAGCTGCGCGCGACCATCCGGGCCGCCGCGCCCGACGCCACGGAGAAGATCAGCTACCAGATGCCCACCTTCGCGCAGCACGGCAACCTGGTGCATTTCGCCGCCCACAAGCAGCACATCGGCTTCTATCCCGCGCCCAGCGCCATTGCAGCATTCCGCGACGAGCTGGCCGCGTACAAAAACTCCAAAGGCGCGGTCCAGTTCCCCCTCAGCCGGCCGCTGCCGCTGGACCTGATCTGCCGGATGGTCGAGTTCCGGGTGGCCGAGAATCTGAAGCGCGCTGGGGCGAAGTCGCGCCGATGAACCTGATAGCACAGCCCACCCTGCGTCAGCGCCCCTACACCACCGCCGACCTGCCCGCGCTCCGGGCGCTGTGGCCTACCTGCCGGCCGGCCGGCTGGCAGACCGACTTCCCCAGCCCGACCGACCTGGCCGAGCTGCTGGCCGCGCCGGAGACCGCCGCCCGCGCGCAGGTGTGGGAGGACGCGGCAGGCCGGGCGGTGGCTTACGCGCTAGTTGATGATTATGACAACCTATGGTTTGACCGATTACCGGAAGCGGATGACGACGCGACAGGCGCTGCCCTGATTGCCTGGGGCAGCGCCTGCGCGGAGGGCCTGGCTGCACAAAGGGGCGCGCCCGCGGCCCTCGACACCGCCTGCCGCGGCGAGGATCACGCGCGCATCGCCCTGCTCCGGCGGCACGGCTTCACCGAGCAAGCGGTCCGCACCCTGCGCTTCGTGCGACCGCTGGCCGAGCCGTTCCCCGCGCCGGCCCTACCCCCGGGATACGCCATCCGGCCGGTCGCGGGCGAGGCCGAGGTGGACGCGCTGGTCGCGCTGCACCGGGCCGCGTTCGGCGCCGAGCAGATGACCGCGGCCGAGCGGCTGACCTGGATGCGCACGCCCGACTATGACCCCGGCCTGGACCTGGTCGCAGTGGCCCGCGATGGCAGCCTGGCCGCGTATTGCTTCTGTGCCATCAACCCAGAGGAGAACCGCCTGAGCGGCCGGGCCGAGGGCGTCACCGACCCCGTGGCGACCCATCCCGCTCAAAATGGCTGGCGTGCCCGTGGGACAAATGTTGGGGCACTATTACCTGCGGGAGGCGCTTGACCAGGGCAATGCCGACGGATCGATCATGATCATCGTCGCCACCGACGCGCCGCTGTCCGACCGCAACCTGGCGCGGTTGGCGCGCCGCGCGTTCGCGGGGCTTGCCCGCACCGGGGCCGCGTTCGCCGACGGCTCAGGAGATTACGCCATCGCCTTTTCTACGGCGGAGCCGTGCGGAGAACGCCCCAACGCCGCACCGGGCTGGCCACCGTGACCGAACTGCCCAACGCGCTCGTATCCCCAGCCTTCACGGCGGTTATTGAGGCAACCGAAGAAGCGATCTATAATGCTCTGTGCATGGCAACCACGATGACTGGCCACGGGGGGACCATGGTCGAGGCGTTGCCGCTGGATCGTATCAGCCAAAGGAGGGGGCTATGACGCCGACCAAATCTCCCAGTGAGACTCCCAAGACACCAGCGAGGACACGGCCACCCATTTCAAAACACAAACCCGCCGCCGCGCCCGCGCAACAAGTGCTTCAGGCCGTGAATCGCTACCGGGCAACGCAAGGAAAAGCAGAGCTGACCTGGGATGAGCGGCTCGGGGCGTTTTCCCAGGCGCGCGCCCAAGATATGCTGGCGCGCGAATTCTTCAGCCATCGCGACCCGACCACCGGCAAGTCATACCTGGAACAACTAGGGAGCAAGGGCGCTAACGGGGAGACGCTCTATCAACTGACTGGCAACGTGGCGGCCAAACTGCCACAGCTCGGGGAGCTGGCGTTGGACCAGTGGCGGGGCAGCCCGGCCCACGCCGCCATCATCGGGGATGCGCGCATGACGCGCGGCGGCGTGGGCGTAGGGCTGGCAGACCGTAAAGTGATCGTCGTCCTGGTGGTTGAGCAGTAACGCAACTACCTGGAACGACGCAACGTCCAACCGGCGGCGATCAAAACAGCGGACAGGCCCAGCCACAGGTGGGCCACGGGCGCTGCGCCGGTTTCGGGCAGGATGGTTGGCTCCTCAGAATCCTGGTGCGAGACCAGCGCCTGCGCGTTCTCCCCCCCGGCCGGCGGGAAGACCGTGCCCTCAGCGAACAAGAAAGTCACGGGTTGCTGGGTCGGATTGGATAACACCAGGTTGGCTTTGCCGAAGAAGGACGCATACCGCGTCACCTCGGCCGGCAGCGTGTCGGTCACCGGCCCGAAATTGGTGATCGCGTAAGCCACTTTACCCTCCGCGACCGCCCGATCCAAGGTCAAGACGTCCGGGGGGATGGACGCCACCGTCAAGGTGGTTGACGCGTTGTAAATCTCCTCGGCCAACGCATAGCCCTGCGAAGCGTAGTCGTTGAACCGCCCCGTGCGCACGCGCCAGATCGCCAATTCCGTCTGATAAATATCGGAGATGACCGCGCCCTTGGCGATCGCCGTTTGCAGCACAGCGATCACGCCATCCTGGGCGCGCGGCCCCGGCGCATCCAACGCAGACGGGAACGGCTTGCCGTAGTCAAGGCACCACAGGCGCAGCGGGATGGTGGCCTCCTGCCCCGGCTGCAGCGTCACGGTGATGTCTGCGGCCTGGGCCGCAGGGACAGGCCCCAGGAAAAGCAGGGCCAGCAAACCGAGGGACACAAGCGCAAAGATACGTGGTTTCATGGAAGTGAACCTCCTCGTGTGGGTGGTGACAGGTGATCGCGATCTGTGCGAGCTATCAAACTGCCGCGAACGGTCCTATACATGATAGCATACCTGAAGAAAATTACAGCAATGCTTACAAGAAGAGGCTTCTGGGCCAGGTAACGCCGCCTCAGACGGCCTGCATGTCCGGCAGAAGGCGCTGGTTTGTGCTCACCCCTTCTTTCCGGCTAACTTGCCAAAACCGGCATTCCGCGCTAGACTCATACTTCACAATTTATGTGATGCGGCCGGCGGCGTCCCCGCATTAGATCCGCGCTGCGGCTTGACTTATCTTTGCAGGAGTACATTTCATGGCGCCCCTCAAAACTCTCGGCATTCTCACCGGTGGCGGTGATGTCCCGGGCTTGAATCCGTGTATCAAGGCTGTGGTTGACCGCGCCATTGATGATGGCATGGAGATCATCGGCTTCCGCCGCGGCTGGGCCGGCCCGCTGAACATCAATCCTGATGATCCGGCTGAGGACTGGCGGTGGGTGATGCGCCTCAATAAGGCGGTCGTCCGCAAGATCGATCGCTCCGGAGGCACGTTCTTGCACACGTCGCGCACCCGCCCTTCCCACGTCAGACCCTCCGAGGTGCCCGCTTTTCTGCGCGACACCCAACCTGCGCCGGACCCCAAGACCGGCGCCATTGATATGACCCCCCATGTGCTCCGGGTCATGCACCACCTGAAGCTCGATGGCCTGATCGCCATCGGCGGTGACGACACCCTGAGCTACGCGGCCCGGCTGCACCAGGAAAACTTCCCCGTCGTGGCCATCCCAAAGACGATGGACAACGACGTGTATGGCACGGACTATTGCATCGGTTTCAGCACCGCGGTCACCCGCAGTGTAGACTTCATCACGGCGCTGCGCACCCCCACCGGCTCCCACGAACGTGTCTGCGTCGTCGAGT
>DAOUAT010000025.1:0-16383 GCA_034433275.1 Anaerolineae bacterium | reverse complement strand
GGTCTGCCCGATGCCACGGGTGATGTAGACGTGGCCCCAGGCGGTCGCCACCAGGCCGCGGGCGAACTGCTTGTGGCGGATGGGGAGCACCGGCGCGCCCAGGCCGGGGAGGTAGACCTGGCCGCCGTGGGTGTGGCCGCTCAGCATCAGGTACACGCCGTGGCGGGGCAGGCCGGGGTTCACCGCGAAGTCCGGGTTGTGGCACAGCAGGATGCGCGGGGCCTGATCGGCCGGGGGCGCGCCCGCGAACGCCGCGGGGAGGTCCTGCCGGCCCGTCCACAGGTCATCCACGCCCGCCACCACGAGCTGAGCCCCGTCCCGTGCCAGCACGCGGTGGCGGTTTTCGACCAGGCCGATGCCGTGCGCGGCCAGGTGGCGCCGCGCGACGGCCGCATCCAGCCAGTGATCGTGGTTGCCCAGCACCGCCAGCGCACCCTCCCGCGCCCGCATCCCGGCGATTTGGGGGATGCAGACCCCGAAGGTCGCCTCCGCTGCGGACGCGTGCGTGAGCTCGAGCTGCGGCAGCCCGCGCACTCGTGCGGCCAGGTAGGTCGCGGTGCGCGGCTGGCTCACGAAATCGCCGGTCAGCGCGATCAGGTCGGCGTCCAGCGCGTTCACCGTGCGCACCACGCGCTGGAGCCGCGCCAGCGGCAGGTGGCCGCCGTAGTGCAGGTCGCTGATCAGCGCGATGCGGAAGCCGTCGAACGCCGGCGCCAGGCCGGGCAAGGAAACGTCGGTCTCGGTCACTTCCAGCCACGCCGGTTCCACCCCGAACGCGTACCCCGCGGCGGCCAGCGGCAGGCCAACCGCCGCGCCGGCCAGCCCCTTGAGAAAGTTTCGACGTGATATCGGCATGGGGACTACTCCTAACGGGAACGCGGACGACGCGGATGTCGCAGACGACGCGGACAGGCTCGAATTTCATCCGCGTTATCCGCGTCGTCTGCGTAGTCCGCGTCCCCGTTCCAGCTCCGGCTAACTACGGCTGCGCGGCGGCCGGGTAACGCGCCACCAGCAGCCGATAGGCCCGATCCCGCGCGGCGTGCCACGACGGCCAGCTCCGCCAGCCCGCCTCCTCTTGCATCCGGGTCAGCCGGTCGCGTAGGCCCGTCTCCACCGCCACCCGCGTCGGGCCCGAGGTCTGATCCGCCAGCCAGATCAGCGCGGGCGTGGCGTCGTCGGATAACTGCGTCAGGTAGCTGCTGTCAATCTCGCGCACTGTGCTGCCCGGCTCGGCTTGTTGGGCCAGCAGGGTCTGGTGGTGCTGGTAGTTCAGGCGTACGATCAGCGCGTCCGGGTTGAGCACGTCCAGCGTGCCGACGAAGCCCAGCGCCGCAATCAGCACCCCGACCGCGAAGCGATCCGGCCGCAGCCAGAGCGTGATCACGAACCAGGCCAGCAGCAGGCCCAGCCAGACCATGAACACCTGTGGGTAGATGCGCATCCGGGTGAAGCCGTAGGCCAGCTCGTACAGCCACAGCCGCTTGAACGCCGAAACCAGCATCACGGCGGTGAGCGCCAGCAGCGCCGTGCCGGACAGGTTGAACGCCCGGCGCTGTCTGCCAGTGGTGCGCCGCGTCACCGCGTTCAGCAGCACGATCAGCCCCAGGGTCAGCACCGCCACGACCACCAGCTCGCCGAAGCCGCGGCGCGCGTACTCGGCATAAGTGAAGCGCGCCCGCGTGATGTCCAGGTAGCCGCCGAACAAGTAGGGGATCTGGATAGTCACGAACGCCAGGAAGAGCGCGTTCACCGCGTTGATCAGCACCAACGCCTCGGTGCTGCCCAGCAGCCTGGAGACGTCCGGGAGCGCGATCCGGTTCCCCCGCTGCCCCGCGTCCCCCTCGCGCCAGACCGCGTAGGCCAGCCCGCCGGCCATCAGGAACCCGATGGCCAGGATTACCGCAGCGTGCCCGGTCCAGCGGCCGAGCAGTTCCAGAAATTCCTGGCTGAAAAGCCGCTCGATCAGGTCGGCGAACACCAGATCGGCCGAGGCCAGCAGCGCGGCCAGCACGATCACCACCGGCGCGGCCAGCAGCAGCCCGCGCAGCACCGGCAACCATTGGCGTTGGCCGGGCCGGGGCAACCTGGCGAGGTCGTGCTGGGCCGCCAGTCTGACCGCCGACCCGCCCCGCACCAGCGCCAGCAACGGCGCCTGGATCGGCGCGACCAGATGTTCCAACAGGCCGAGCTCCGCCACTGGCCGCCGCGTCTGGTAGATCGCGATCAGCGCCAGCAGCACCAGGCACGCGGCGATGTTCAGAAAGGTCAGGAATTCGTTGGCGCGCACGGCGCCCATCGCCGCAAAGAAGAGCACGGCCGCGGGCAGCCACAGGTTGGCCGGGAGCCGCGGGGCCGCCTCCCACCGCACGGCCAGCGCCAGCCCCGCCAGCAGCAGCCCGGCGAAAATGACCAGCGAGATCCCGGGCGGCTTGCCGTTGAACAGCAGGTCGAATGCGGCGCCCAGGACCAGACCGATAATCAACAAACGTAACGGATGACGTAGATGCACAGAAGCCTCCTTTTCTGATGTGGGTGTATTGATGGTCAGTGCGCGGCGTAGGGGCGGGTTTTGCCCGGTTAACCCAGGCCCTCCTGACTCGGCGGCAGCGTGATGATGGCAGGATCCCCGTTGATGCGAAGAAACCCGCCCCTGCTTTCACGCCGACCGGCCCGGCCGCACCAGGGAGATCCCCATCACCATGCCGATGATGAACGAGATGAGTATCAGGATCAGGATGGTGTCTATATCCATAAACAAACTCCTCGCGGCCGGGCCAACTCGATAATGGGACGCGGACGACGCTGACAACGCGGACGAAATCTGAGCAAACATCCTGAGCGGAGTTGGCGTGAGCTTCGGGCCACCGTACTGCGAGACAAATAACGCAAGCACCCTGAGCGGAGGGCCGCAGCTCGTAGTCGAAGGGGCGGCTTGCCCAAGCGCCGCATCCTTCGACTCCGCTGGGGCCCCTACCCCAGCTCCGCTCAGCTTTCATTTCCAACGTAGGATACGATCTTGCCCGCCACTGCCGCAACCACTCACGCGCGGTGCGCGGCGCACTCAGGTGCTTGACACGCGGCGCGAACCCGGTGACAATGGGGATGCTATGATTCTCAATCTCCTCATCGTCGAAGACAACCCGCGGCTGCGCCCGGCTCTGCGCGAGGGGCTGACGGCCACGGGCGAGGTGCGCGTGGTTCACGCCTGCGCCAGCGGCGAAGAAGCGCTGGAGTTCTGCCTGGCCCAGGGCGTGGACGCGATCCTGATGGACGTGCAGCTTGCCGGCCAGATGAACGGCATCGAGGCCGCGGTCGCGATCCGGCGGGAGTTCCCCCGGCTGCCTGTGGTCTTCTACTCCATCCAGGACGACGACGCGTACTACCGCGCCTTTCGCCGGGCCGGCATCCTGACCCACTTCGCGTACGTGCGCAAATCCAACTACCTGCTGCCGGCCATGCTGCTGCCGCTGATCCGCGACGCCGCGGCGGGCCGCAGCTTCATTGACCCCGACATCGCGGCCCGCGTGCAGGAGGTGCGGCGCAAGGACGAGGCCGACCCCATGGCGCTGCTGGAGCCGGCCGAGCAGACGGTGGCCCGCCTGCTAGCCCAGGGCCTGACCAACGAGCAGATCGCGGCCCGGCTCGGCTTCCGGGACAAGCGCACCATCAGCCGGGTCAACGGCCAGATCTACGCCGCCTGGGGGCTCAGCGAGACTGCCACCGACGAGAAGATCGCTCGCACCCGCGCGGCCATCGTCGCCCGCGCCGGCCGGCTGATCCGGTGGGATGAGGAAGGGAACGCGATGGTGATGAATGAGCGCGACGGGTGGGCGCCGCGGTTGGGGTGAGAAAGCTGATCCGATTGACAAGTGGGGCGCTTCGGGTACAATGAAGTCAGATCGTAGGCTGGCAGGTCCGGTTGTTGTACGACGAAGGTAAGATTATGACAGGCAATGATCGGAACGCGTCGCACGGCGGCGAACAAACAGCGAGGTGAGTCAATGACAGCCAATGTTATGCGAATGTACGAGGAAACCCGCACCCTGCCTCGGCAAGACAGGCTTCTTCTGGCGCGCATGTTGCTGGATAGCCTGCTCCAAAAGAGGGATGCCACTCGCGCTGCTGACATAGATTGGCAGGCTATGGGCCTGAGTCATTTCCAGGAGGGACTGGACAATGACGACGATGCAATCTATGATAACTGGCGGGAGCACTACCATGTACCGATTCGGTGACATCGTCCTGCTGCCGTTCCCATATACCGATCTGCGTGCTATAAAGACCAGACCGGCTGTTATTGTCAGCAGCGCAATCTACCAGGTGAACTACCCGGATCTCGTGGTGTGCTACGTCTCTTCCAGAATAAGCGAGGCAACCAAGTCACTCGACTATGTTATCCAGAAGTGGCGGGAGGCCGGTCTGCTCATGCCTTCGTTCCTGCGCCCGAAGCTGGCGACAATTGATTCGACCTTGGTCATGTTACACGTCGGTGCGCTGGCAGATGCAGACAAGGCCAGTCTGGAACGGATGCTGTGCAAAGCCCTGGGATTGTCGTGCTCGTAGCTTAGCCATTCTTCTGTCGTCTCACCAATTATGAACGCTTCCACCGACCTCCGCCCCATCCGCGGCCTGCTTGCCTTCTTCATCCTCGCGTTGACCTTCAGCGGCCTCACCGCGCTCCCGCTGCAATGGGGCGGCCGGCTGCTGAACCAATGGTTCGGCGCGGGGACGTGGCTGGCGAGTTGGTGGCCCGCGTTGGGGCAATGGATCAGCTTCCTGGCGGAAGGGATCGCGGCCACGGGGGCACGCTACCCTTTCATGTTCTACGGCACCGACTGGCTGGCTTTCGGCCACATCGCCATTGCCATCGCGTTCCTCGGCCCGCTGCGTGACCCAATCAAGAACATCTGGGTCGTCGAGTTCGGCATCATCACCTGCCTGCTGGTCATCCCCTGGGCGTTGATCTTCGGCCCGCTGCGGGGGATACCGTTTTGGTGGCGGCTCGTGGATAGCTCGTTCGGGATCGGCGGGTTGCTGGTGCTGTTGCCCGCGTATCGGCTGATCCGAAGACAAACAAGGCCATGATCCCCGGCCTCCTTCTTCTCTGGGCGTTGGTCGCCGCCTCCCTCTTCAACACCATCCTGCTCCTCTGGTTGGGCCTCACCCTCTGGCTGAACGCGAACCGCCGCGACCTGGGCATCGCCGTGGCCGCGGCCGGCTTCCTGCTGGGGAGCATGTTCTTTGTAGGCCACGCGGCCCTGCTGCTCAGCGATTCCTGGCAGATGACCCGCAGCAACACCCTCTGGCTGGCCGTCGCCATGACGCCGGTCGCGATCCTGCCGTATATCTGGTACCTGGTGCTGCTGCGCTACAACGGCTTCTGGCTGGAGCCTGCGGGCGACCTGCGCACGCGCCACCGCCCGTGGATCGCGCTGTTGGCCGCGGTCTTGGCGATCGGCCTTGCCAGCCTGGCGCTGTTGGGCTTGCCCTATGTGCCCGTGTTCCGCCTGCTGGCCCCGTGGCTGTGGCCGGTGCGCGATCTGGTGAAATCCGCGGTCTTCGGCGTGCCGCTGGTGACGCTGGGTTACCCACTCTACGTGCTGGGCTGCGTGCTGCTCTCGCTGGATGCGCTGCGCCGGCCCGGCGCGGCCGCGCGGCCATTGGGCGATATCGCGCGCAGCCGCGCCCGGCCGTGGCTGGTGGCCGCCTCACTGCTGTTGACCGCGGTAGGCGCGCTGGTGGCCGCGACGTTGGCCTGGACCATCGCCAACACGCGGGAGGAGGGCTATTACGTCTTCACCCGGCACGCGCTGGACATCATCGGCCGCCTTGATCTGGCGATCTCGCTGCTGATCGCCGGGGTTGTGCTGCTGCTGGGCCAGGCTATGACCGTCTACGAGCTGTTCACCGAGCAAACGCTGCCGCGGCGGGAGCTGGCGCGGCAGTGGCGCCGCGCGATCTTGCTGGCGGCCGCCTACGGTGTGCTGATGGGCGGCGCGCTGGCCTGGGGCCTGGCGCCGGAATACGCGGCCCTGCTCACCGCGCTGCTGATGACCGCGTTCTTTGCCCTGCAAGGTTGGCGGGCGCGGGTCGAGTGGGAAGGCGCGGTGCGGCAGTTGCGGCCCTTCGTCACCAGCCAGCGCTGGTACGATGCCCTGGTCGCGCCGGCCGGCGAAGCGAGGATGGAGCCCTCAGAACCCCCCGATCCATTTCGGACGTTGTGCGAAGGGCTGCTGAACACGACGGTGGCTTATTTGATCCCGGTTGGCCCGATTGCGACCCTGATCGCGGCCCAGTGCTACCCGGCCGATCGCACGGCGTCTGTTCTAAAAATCAGTGAGCATCCTGAGCGGGTCTGTCAGTCAAGGTGCTCAACGAATGATGTCCAGTCGAAGGATGCGACCTTATCTGGAAGACCGCTCCGCTCCCTTCGACTCCGGGCTGCGGCCCTCCGCTCAGGGTGCTCCGCTACGTTTTCATCAGATGTGGCGTCGCGTGCGGCAGGTCCACCGGCCCTGGGGCCGCTGGTGGGGCAGGTCGCAGGGGCGGACGACCTGGCGCTGAACATTGCCCCGGCAGAGTACGGCGGCGCGGCCTGGGCTGTGGCGCTGGGCCGCGACCGACGAGGCGCTGATCTGGCAGGTGTGTTGCTGCTTGGCCCGCGGCGCGGGGGCAGCCTGTACACCCAGGAGGAGATCGAGATCGCGCGCGCCGCGTGCGAGCGGCTGATTGACCTGGCAGCCGGCGTCGCGCTCTCCCAACGGCTGATGCGCCTGCAGCGGGAACAGATGACCACGACGCAAGTGCTGGATCAACGCACGCGCCGCGCCTTGCACGATGAGGTGCTGCCGCTGATTCACACCGCCATGCTCACCCTGGCGTCCGGCGCGACCGCGGAGGCCGCGATCCAACAGCTCTCGGCCGCACACCAGGAGGTCTCCAACCTGCTGCGCGCCCTGCCGCCCACGGCCGCGCCGGAGATCGCGCGGCTGGGGCTGATCGAGGCGCTGAAGCGCATGGTGGGGGTGGAGTTCGCAAGCGCGTTCGCCGAGGTGACGTGGGACTGCGCGCCGGGCGTGGAAGCCCAGGTCGAGCGCCTCAGCCCGCTGGTCGCTGAGACGCTCTATTACGCGGCGCGGGAGGCCGTGCGCAACGCGTCCCGCCATGCGCGGCAGCCGGATCAGCCGGCCGGCGTGCGGCTGGCGATCACGGCGGGCGCGCACACCGGGCAACTCCGGCTCACCATCGCCGACAACGGCTCCGGCCTGCCGCAGACGCCGGGCACGGGCCAGGGCCTGGCGCTGCACAGCACCCTCATGGCCGTGGCCGGCGGCTCCCTGACGCTGGAAACGACGCCGGGAGCGGGGACGCGGGTGGTGTTGACGGCTGGGGTGGGGTAGCCGCAGCAATTCTCAATGTGACCGGAATCGAGGCTTCAGCCGGTCTCTTGCATCCAGCGGCAGACCGGCTAAAGCCTCGACTCCAGCATCAGCGTGTGGCATTCCCAGGGCAGGCAAAATCGGTGTTGCCACAGTGCCGCAATGGTGCTAAAATGCGAGCAGAAAAAGTCTATCCCCTGGTAATGGCCTGACCCATGCGATTCCTTGCCAACGAGAACTTCCCTGCCGACGCAGTACTTGCGCTTCGATACGCTGGGCATGACGTGCTCTTTATCTTGTGGAGCCGCTCTTGATCCGCCTCGCCACCTCCCACCTTCAAGATGAACACGGCCGCACGGTCATGCTGCGCGGGGTCAACCTGGGCGGCAACAGCAAAGTGCCGAGCCGACCGGACGGCGCAACACACATTCGCGCAGGCTTCTTCGACCACCGCCATGTCTCCTTTGTCGGCCGGCCGTTCCCGCTGGCCGAGGCGGACGAGCACCTGGGCCGCCTGGCCGCGTGGGGCTTCACGTTCCTGCGCTTCCTGATCACCTGGGAGGCGATCGAGCACGCGGGGCCGGGCATCTACGACGAGGCTTACCTGGACTACGTGGCCGCGGTCGCCGAACGGGCCGCCGCGCACGGCCTCAACCTGCTCATTGACCCCCACCAGGACGTCTGGAGCCGCTTCTCCGGCGGGGATGGCGCGCCCGGCTGGACCCTGGAGGCGGCCGGGTTCGACCTGACCCGCTTCGCCGAGACCGGCGCGGCCATCGTCCACGCGACCCACGGCGACCCCTTCCCCAAAATGATCTGGCCGACCAACGGCAGCAAGCTGGCCGCGGCTACCATGTTCACCCTGTTCTTCGGCGGGGACGACTTCGCGCCGCGGACGCGCGTAGATGGCGAGCCGATCCAGGGCTACTTACAGCGCCATTACCTCGCCGCGATCCAGCAGGTGGCCCGCCGACTGGCCGGCCTGCCCAACGTGGTCGGCTACGACACGCTGAACGAGCCGCTGCCCGGCTACATCGGCTGGTGCGACCTGCACGCGGCCGGCGGCACGGTGCTCATGGGCGCGTGCCCGTCCCCGTTCCAGGCGATGCTGCTGGGCGCGGGCGTGCCGCAGGAGGTGGGGGTCTGGGAGTTGAGGGCGCTGGGCATCCGGCGGACGGGGACGCGGCGGCTCAACGAGACGGGCCAGCGCGCCTGGCAGGACGGCCAGGACTGCGTCTGGCGAGAGAACGGGGTGTGGGACTGCGACGCCGCGGGCCAGCCCCGTCTGCTGCGCCCCGACCATTTCAGGCAGGTGGCCGGCCGGCCCGTGGATTTCGGCCGGGACTACTATCGGCCGTTCGCTGATCGTTTTGCGACGGCGATCCGGGCAGTCGCGCCCAGGGCGCTTATCTTCGTGGAGATGCCCGCGGGCAGCCCTTTGCCGCCGTGGGAAGGCGCGAGTGATGGCTTCGTCTACGCGCCGCACTGGTACGATGGCATGACGCTGATGACGAAACGGTACACGCCCTTCATCGCGGCTGATGCGCGGACGCGCCGGCCGGTCTTCCTGCCCGGCCTCATCCGCCGGTCGTTCGCGGCGCAGCTTGGTGATCTTATACGCGAGGGAGAGCGGGCCGGGATGCCGGTGCTGTTGGGCGAGTTCGGCATCCCGTTCGATCTGGTCGGGGATCGGGCCGAGGCGTTAGATCGCAGCTTCCGCGCGGTCGAGGACAATTTGCTGAGCTGCACCCTGTGGAATTACACGGCCGACAACACCCACGCGCACGGCGATGGCTGGAACGGGGAGGATCTCTCGATCTTTTGCCGGGATGAGCAAGCCACTCCGGAGGACGTGAATTCCGGCGGCCGCGGCCTGGCCGCGGCTGTCCGGCCTTACCCGCGTGCGGTCGCGGGCGAGCCGCTGCGCCTGGCGTTCGACATGAGGCGTCGCGCCTTCGAGTTTGCGTTTCGCCACGATCCGCAGGTGGCCGCGCCGACCGAGATTTTCGTGCCGGCGCTCCAGTATCCCGGCGGGTATCGGGTAGCGGTGAGCGATGGGACGTTCGAGCAGGATCCGGCGCGGCAGATGCTGATCTACCGGCATGATCCGGCGCGGCCAGAGCACACGGTGCGGATCACGGCGTAACGCAATCCAGCGGATTGCGTTACGTTAACTGCTCCCGCAGCGCACCGGCCTCTGTCACCGGCAGGTTGCACGCGTAATTTCGACACACATACGCGGCGGCCTTGCCCCCCACCAGCCCCCGACCGGCCAGCAGCGGCACGAACGCGGCCGCGGCGGCATCCCCTGGCGCGGCCCCGGCCAGCACGCTGTTGGGCAGGAAGGGGCGCCGGGCCTCGGCCAGCAGGCTGCGCATATCCGCCGCGGCCGGGTCGCCGATGATGGCGATCTCGACGCCGGGGTTCAGGTGCAGGTCGGCCGCGCACAGCAGGCGGCCGAACGCGGCGGGCTGCTCGCCCAGGGCGTCGGCCATCAGCGCCATGACGCCTGTGGCGTGCGCGATGTAGGCGGGTCGGTCCAGCAGCTTTGCCAGCCGCAGGAACAGCTCGGCCGCCAGCGAGTTGCCCGAGGGCACGGCGTTGTCGGTGAAGTCCTTGCGCCGCGCGATCAACGTCTCGTGGTCGGCGGAGGTCTGGAAGAAGCCGGGGCGGGCCGGGTCCCGGAACTGGGCCAGGATCGTCTCGGCCAGGCCGGCCGCAGCCTGGAGCCAGCGCAGCTCGAAGGTGGCCTGGTAGAGCGCGATCAGTCCCAGCGCCATCGCCGCGTAGTCCTCCAGGTAGGCGTTCAGGTGGGCGCGGCTAGCGTTGTAGGTGCGGTAGAGACGAATAGGCGAATGGCGAATGGCGAATGGCGAATCGTAGTCTTCAAGGTTCGCTGATTCGCTGATTCGCTGATTCGCTGATTCGCTCATCTGGGTGAGCACAAACTCTGCCGCGCGCACCGCGGCCTGGACGTAGTCGGGCCGGTCCAGGGCCGCGCCGGCTTCGGCGAAGGCATGGAGCATCAGGCCGTTCCATTCGGCCAGCAACTTGTCGTCACGGCCGGGGCGGACGCGACGTTCGCGGGCCTCGAACAAGATCTTGCGGCCACGTTCGACTGCCCGCGCCAGCCGGTCGGGGGTCACGCCCAGGTCGGCGGCGACGACAGCGAGGTCGCGGCGGGCGTGGAGGATGTTGGCGCCCGGCCCGCCCTCCCGGAAGTTGCCCCGCGAGGTCACGCCGAAGTAGCCTGAGAAGAGCCGCGCATCCTCTGCGCCCAGTAGATCGGCCACCTGAGCCGGCGTCCACAGGAAGAACTTGCCCTCCTCCCCCTCGCTGTCCGCGTCCTGGGTGCTGTAGAACCCGCCCTCGGGCGCGGTCATCTCGCGCAGCACGTAGTCCAGCGTCTCTTCGGCCACGCGGCGGAAGGCCGGCTCGCCGGTGATCTGCCAGGCGTGCAGGGTGGTGCGGGCCAGTTGCGCGTTGTCGTAGAGCATCTTCTCGAAGTGGGGCACCAGCCACTCGTCATCGGTGCTGTAGCGGTGGAAGCCGCCGCCCAGCTGGTCATAGATGCCGCCGTTCGCCATCTTGGTCAGGGTGAAGGCCACTGCGTTCAGGCTGACCAGATCGTGCGTGCGCGCGTAGTGTTGCAGCAGGAAGTCCAGGTTCATGGGCTGTGGGAACTTGGGCGCGCCGCCGAAGCCGCCCTCGACGCGGTCGAACCCGCGCAGCAGGCGCTTCGCGGCCCGGTCCAGCAGGGCGATCGTCAGCGGCGTATCGGCCGGCCGCAGCGCTCCGCTGCGGTTGAGCGCATCGATCAGCCGATCGCCCGCCGAGAGCAGCTCGCGGCGCCGGTTCCGCCACGCGTCCGCAATAGCAAGCAGCAGTTGGCGGAAGCTGGGCATGCTGTAACGCGGCTCCGGCGGAAAGTAGGTGCCGCCGTAGAACGGCTTGCCGTCCGGGGTCAAAAAAACCGTCATGGGCCAGCCGCCGCGGCCGGTCATGGCCTGCACCGCCTCCATGTAGATGGCGTCAATATCAGGCCGCTCCTCCCGATCCACTTTGACGTTGACATACAGCTCGTTCATCAACGCGGCGGTTTCGGGGTCCTCGAACGACTCGTGGGCCATCACGTGGCACCAATGGCAGGCGGAGTAGCCCACGCTGAGCAGGATCGGCTTGTCTTCGGCCGCGGCGCGGGCCAGCGCCTCGGGCCCCCAGGGATGCCAATCCACCGGGTTGTGCGCGTGCTGCAACAGGTAAGGGCTGGTCTCGTGGGCCAGGCGATTAAGGTGGGCGGGTTGGGTTTGGGCGGTCATGGGCGGCTCCGGGATGGCGAATGACGTATGACGAATGACAAATGACGAAAAGGAGTGTACCACAGGTTGGTAAGGGGAAACGTAGGGGTGCGGACGATTGGTGAAAGGAACGTAATGAAAACGGCTCACACCATCTGGAGTGAGCCGTCACAGACATGTTTGTTGGTTTGCGATTTATGCTACGGGTTCAGTATGACTGCGTCGTGATGCTAACCAACGCCTAAGTGACTGTGGACTTTCACCTACGAGCGTCACCCGTTGCCATGCCCGTTCCGCCGCACGTACGTCTCGGCCTGCAAGGCCACTTTCTCCGGCGGCCGGCCCTTGCCCACCACCTCGCGCGCGTACGCACTGAGCGCCTGCATCTGGCTGCGGCTGGCGAAGAAGCGTACTTCCAGCGGGTCACGGTCTTCCTCTTCGTCCAGCGCTTCTTGCGCCACCAGCAGGATGCGGTCGCGGTTGGCGTCGTAGCCTAACCCCATCGCGCCGACGCGGAACAGCGGGTCCACCGGCTCTTTGATGGCCATGGCGGCTTCATCCACCTTTACGTCCCCGTGCCGCGCCACGCCGAGCTCGTCTTCCAGGTTCTGCACCATCTCGTCAACCGCATCGGCCAGGGCTTGCACCTGCTCTTTCTCGCAGAGCAGCGTGACGACATCGCCACCTTTTTCGGCCTGGATGAAGAAGGTGCGGTGGCCGGGCGCGCCGATCGCGCCCGCGGTGATGTGGGCGACGGGATCCAACTCAACAATCGTGTTCGCCATGTCTACACTCCATGAATCGATCAACTGGCAGCAAGGATAATTGACCGATCAAGCTTTGTCAAATGGATGCGTTCTTCGCCGGCACGCGGCTCATGGCATATTCCGCCAGGGCGGTGCAGGTCAGGCTCGGATTGACACCGGGATTGGCCGGGATGATGGCGTTATCGGCCACGAACAGGCCCGGATAGTTGAACACCTGGCAGTCCAGGTCAATGACCCCTTCATCGGCGTTCCGGCCGAACGGCACCCCGCCCATGATGTGCGCGGTCAGCGGTGTGTTGAGCAGTGACTCGAACACGGAGCCGGCCGGTGCGCCGTCCGTCCTCTGCGCAAACGCGCGCACCACATCGTGCGCGATCTTGAGGTGCGACGGCACGGCATCGCCCGGATCCTGGTGCGACACCAGCCCGCGGCGGAACAGGGTCGTCAGGTGCCGGCCCAGGCGCACGCGCATATGGTTGTCTTCGGTCTGCATGGCCAGCACGATGGTGGTGTGCGTGGCCCAGCCGGGCAGAACCAGCATCCGCAGGCTGTCCAGCGGATGGCGCACCAGTGTGCCGAGCAGCTTGCCCAGGCGCACCAGTCTACTCGGCCCGGCCTCGATGAGCGGCGCGGCCAGGAAGCGCATCAGCGACGAGCCGGCCGGGTAGCGCACCGGCTCCACTTGGGTCACTTCGTCGGCGTGGAAGATGGAGGTGATGGCGACCCCTTTGGAAAAGTCGGTGTCGCTGCCGCGCGCCACTGAGCCGAGGAGCGCCTCGTTGTTGGTGCGCACGCGATCCCCCAGCCGCGGTGAGATGTTCGGCAGCGAACGGGTGATGTCACGGCAGCGCAGCAGCAGCTTCAGCGTGCCGATGGCGCCGGCCGAGACATGCACGTTGCGCGCACGCACGCGGCGCGTGCGCCGGTGGAGCGCGGTGGGCCGGCGGTAGACCACTTCGTAGCGTGCGCCGTCGGGCTGGCCGGGGGGCAGCGGCCGGATGTCGGTGGCCTCGCACTCGGGGCGGATCTCGGCGCCCCACTTTTCAGCGAAGTAGAGGTAGTTCTTCTCCGTGGTGTTCTTGGCGTTGTAGCGGCAGCCGACCATGCAACCGCCGCAGTGGGTGCAGCCGGTGCGCACCGGCCCCTCGCCGCTGAAGTATGGATCGGGCACGTCTTCGCCCTCGGGCCCGAAGAACACACCGACATCGGTGGGGCGGAAGGTGTCACCCTGGCCCATCTCGTCCGCGATGCCCTTCAGCGTCAGGTCGGCGCGCCATTGCTTGGGGTTGCGGGCCGCGCCCAGCATGCGTTTGGCCGTTTCATAGTGCGGCTTGAGGAGCGCTTTCCAGTCGGCCAGATCGCGCCAGGCCGGTGCGTCGAACAGCTTATCGTCCGGCTCCATCAGCACATTGGCGTAGCCGAGGCTGCCGCCGCCAACGCCGCAGCCGTGTAACACTGTTACATTGCGGAAGGCAGTGATCTGGAGGATGCCAAAACAGCGCAGGGGCGGCAGCCAGAGGTACTTCCAGACCTTCCAGTTCGTTGTGGCGAAATCTTGATCGCGAAAGCGCTTGCCGCGCTCCAACACCAGGACGGAATAGCCTTTCTCGGTCAAACGCATGGCCGAGACACTGCCGCCGAAGCCGGAACCGATGACAACGTAATCGAAGGTTTCAGTCAGAGTGCTCATGATCCCTCCCTGGTCACGGCATGTGAACACGTTGACGCGTTCCCGCGGGCCCAATGCTTTAAGGCGCCTCGTACACAAACGGTGTGCCCGCAACGTATTCAGCCAGCGATGGGGCTGCGCGGTCGCGGTCAGAGAGCAGTGGCGCGGCTATCGGCCAGTGGATCGCCAGTTGCGGGTCGTTCCATGCGATACCCTGCTCGTGCGCTTTGCTGTAGACTGCGCTGGTTTTGTACAGCACCTCGGCCTCCTCGCTGAGTACACAAAAGCCGTGTGCGAATCCGGCCGGGATGTAAAGCTGCCGAAAGTTGTCGGCGCTCAGCTCGACGCCGAACCACCGGCCAAAGGTAGGCGAGCCGACCTGAATATCCACGGCCACATCCCAGATCGCGCCCCGCACGCAGCGCACCAGCTTGACCTGGGCCATGGGCGGGAGCTGGAAGTGCAGCCCGCGCAAGGTGTCGCGCGTCGAACGCGAATGGTTATCCTGCACGAAAACGGTGTTGATGCCGTTGGCGTGCCACGCCTCCTGGTTGTAACTCTCGAAGAAGAAGCCCCGCGTATCTTTGAACACGCGAGGAATGATCACCAGGACGCCGGGAAGGTCGGTCGAGTCAATCTGCATGATCTCACCTGGAAGAAACTTCATAGCTACGCGCATTCTAACACAAAGGCTGCTCCGCTACAAGGGCAATCCGAACCAAAAGGTGATCCATTCACGATTGGCGTGTCTCGTTTCTAACAAACATATCGTGCCGTTTTATCGGATCAAGCGTCATCATAATATGGAGCATCGCGTGCTGGCGCCTGCGACGTCGCCAGTCGTTCTGTGCACAAGGAGGGCACGATGTTGAGACGTACATTGTCATGGATTTTACTTACCGCGCTGATGATAGTGGCAGTGGCTCTATGGGGCAGCATATCCAGTCAAGTATTTGCGGAGCCGCCGGCACAGCTGGCGCCAGCGCAGGATGACAGCGCTGAGGGCGTTGGCGCGGCGGCGGCAGATGGCCTGGCCGCATGGCGCAGCAATGGCCCGTACGGCGGCAACGTGAGGGCCCTGGCGATGTCCCCGGCGTTTCGCACCGATGGCTTTGCGTTGGCTGGCGGCTGGCGCCAGGGCCACTATGGTATCACGGGGGGCTACGGCGTCGCCCGCACCACCGATAGCGGCGCGACGTGGCAGCTCCTCGGGGACGAGGGACACCGGTGGCCCGTGTTCGACTTGGCCATCTCCCCCGGCTTCAGCGCCGATCGGACGGCCTACGCCGGCACCGAGGTCGGCCTGTTGCGCACCACCGACCGCGGCGATTCGTGGATCACGCTGTGGGGCGGCCTGCCGGGCTGCGAGAAGGGGTCCATCTGCGGCATCGTGAGCGTCCGCCTCTCGCCCGGTTTCGTCAGTGATGGCGCCATGCTGGCCGTGCAGCGCCAGGGTGCGCTCTACCTGTCCACCAATCGCGGCGATAGCTGGATCAACATCACATCTGGCCCTCAGGTGTTCGCCGCGGTGTTTTCGCCCGATTATGCGACCAATAACGTCATCTACGCCGCGCAATTCGACGGGGTCGGCGCGACGCGGCTGCTGCGCTCCATTGATCTGGGCGCAACGTGGGCCGAGCTGATGACGCTGCCGGCGGTCCAGGTCAACGACATCTTGGAAACGGTGGAGGGCTCGTTGCTGTTGGCCACCAGCGATGGCGTCATGCGCCTGGTCCCCGATGGCGCCGGCTTCGCGGCAGAGCCCGTGCCAACGGACATCCCCGGCCGGGTCGAGCGGCTGATCCGGGGCGGCGACAACATCTTCGCCGCGGCCCAGGACGGCCTGTACATCTCCCTGAGCTTCGGCCGCGGCTGGGAGCGCTACGACGCCACGCCGCAGATGCCGTTCCGCGCGGTCGCCTGGGGCGGCGGCGGCCGGATGTTGATCGCTGGGACCGACACCGGCATCCTCTTCACCCCCGATGATAACTGGGTATCTTGGCGTTGGCTGTCGGGCCCGCGGCCGGTGGACGCGCGAGGCGTGGCGGCTTATGTCCCCGAAACGGTGTTCGTCGCCAGCGACCAGGGCGTGTTCCGCAGCGTCAACAACGGCGCGACCTGGCAGCTCCTGACGGCCGGCGCGCCCCTGGGCGATGACATCGGCTTTCTGGCTGTGCAGCCATCCCCCTACTACGTTGCTGATCAGACCATCTTTGCGACGTTCGTGAATCGCACGCTGTCCACCGGCGCGCTGTACAAATCCACTG
>DAOUAT010000024.1:0-5992 GCA_034433275.1 Anaerolineae bacterium | reverse complement strand
GGCCGCGTGGCGGCGCTCGCAGTAAATGCCTGCGCGCTCAAAGCGGGGGCTGGCAACGCGCGGGCCAGCGAGACCACGGTCGGTCAAGGCCGGCCGGCGCCAGGTCGGCGATGGGAGCATGATGCGATGTGAGCGGTAGTGGTCGGGTAGCGCAACAATAATATATCACGGGGGGGGTGAATGTCAATACCTTTCGCCGTTGACTTTCACAATCTGGGGATAGCGCAACGATTCGCCAGGAACGCGGCGACCACCTCCGCCACCGCCGCGGGCTGCTCCAGCATCACCATGTGCCCCGCGCCGGGCACGACGACGAGCTGCGAACCCGCGATCTGCTCGTGCAAGAACTGGCTGTACTTGACCGGGGTCATGCGATCCGCCTCGCCGCAGAGGATCAGGGTGGGCGTTGTGATGCGGCTCGCGTCGGCGCGGCGGTCAAACGCGTCGCATGCGGCGAAGTCATCGTGGATCACCTGGGGCGGGACCTCGCGCAGCCGCCGCGTGTAGAGGCGCAGCAAGTTGGGGTCCACGTGCTCCCCGTGCGTCCACTGCGCCAGCAGCGCGGTCGTCTCGTTGAAATCGTTGAGGATGCCGCCCAAGATCTGCGGCGCGACCCGCAGCCGCGCGCCCGTGCCCACCAGGATCAGCCCGGCCAGGCGGCTGGGGTAACGCAGCGCGCACTCGATGGCGATCGCGCCGCCCATGGAATGGCCGGCCAGCACGAACGGCGGCAGCTCAAGCGCCTCCGCAAACGCCCGCACCACCTCGGCATACGCGGCAATCTCCGTCCGGCCCGCGCCACCCGATTTGCCGTGCCCCGGCAGGTCCAGCGCGTAGACCGCCGCGCCCGGGAACCGGCGCAGTACGGCCGGCCAGTGCATCAGGTTGCCGCCCGCGCCATGGACGAGCACGAGAGGAGGGCGGGTTGATTGCAAATCACTCCGGTGAATGTGGTAGTGCAGGCGGTCATCTTTCAGATTGATTGTCACCATGTCATCCCCCAGGAAACACCGAACGCAGCAAGCTGCGACGTCCAGAGTCAGAAACGGGCTGCACGCGGCGAACCCATCTCACGAAGTCCTTGCCACCCAGCAAATCCCGCAGTCAGCGCCAGCAGGGCCGCGCACCAACGGTAGAGGATGCCGATGGGCAGCGCGGCGACCAGCCCCAGCGCCACGGGCGGGCCTAGCGCACTGCCCAGGTCGCCCAAAGTGTAGATCACGCTGATCGCGCGGCCGCGCTGGGCCGCGGCCACCCGATCGCCGATGATAGCCGGCGCAAGGCCCTGGGCGGCCCCGGCCGCGGCCCAGGCCAGCAGCGCACCGGCCAGCGCCGGGAGCGGGGTCGCCTGCCCCATGACCCAGGCGCCCAACGCGGCAACCGCCAGGATGAACGCCAGCAACGGCCAGCGCCGGCCGGCCCGATCGGACAACATGCCCGCCAGCGGCGCGCCAACCAGGCTCACCGCCGCGCGCGCCAGGGCAAACAGGCCGGTCAGCGTGGCGATGGGTAGCGCCCGCGGCCCCACCCGCAGCGATTCACCGACGAACTGCCCCAGCCACAGGATCGCAGTGGACACCAGCACCCCGGCGAAGACCGTGCGCACGAAGAACAGCGGGAACGCGGCCGCCAGCACCGCGCGCCAGGGAAACGCCGGCCCGACCTGGTTTCTCGGAGAAACCAGGTGGGGGGCAGCTACCTGTACAACCGACCCGGCCTCAGGCAAAAAGCGCAGCCACAGGGCGGCCGCCAGCAGCGTGATCAGCCCGCTGACCGCCAGGCTGGCCCGGAAGCCCCACAGGTCGGTCATGGCCGCGCCGGCCAGCGCCGTCACCCCGCCGCCCAGGAAGAACCACATCTGGTACTGGCCGGTCAACCGCCCGCGCCGCTGCTCGCCGGCGATATCCAGCACCAGCGCGTTGCCGCCCACCCAGATCCCAGACCAGGCCGCGCCCCACAGCACGCGCGACAGCAACAGGGCCGCGAACCCCCGTCCGGCCGCGAACACCAGGGTCGAGAAGCCACCGAGGGCCAGCGCGCCGATGAGCAGCGTGCGCCGCGCAACGCGGTCATAAAGCGCGCCCGCGATCCCGTTGAAGGCCAGGCGAACGACACGGTTAACGCCGAGCAACACACCGACCAGCGCCAGCGTCACCCCGGCCTGGGCCGCGATCTCGGGCTGCGGCAGCACCGTGTAGAGCGTGCTGTCACCCAGCAAAGAGATGGCCATGCCGAAGCCCAAAAGCGCGATGGTGCGCGTTGAACGTTGACGATCCGGCAGTCGCGAGGGATCGATGTCCTGCTCAGCCATCCCCAGAAAGCGCATCCAGCTCGGCCAACAGCAAGTCATACGTCTCGGAGAGCGCCTGGGGGATCACGCGGGTGGCGCCCAACACCGACACGAAATTGGTGTCCCCCTCCCAGCGCGGCACCACATGGACATGGACGTGGCTCTTCACGCCCGCGCCCGCCACCGCGCCGACGTTGGCGCCCATGTTGAACCCTTCAGGGCGCAGCACCCGGCGGAGGGCGCGCATCCCCAGGGTCGTCAGCGTCATCACCTCGGTCAACTCTTCGGGGGTCAGGTCCTCGAGGGTATCCACGTGGCGATAGGGGATCGCCATCAGGTGGCCGTTGTTGTAGGGGTATTTATTCAACACCAAAAATGCACGCTGCCCCCGGCGGAGGATCAGCAAGGAACGATCATCTTGCGCCTCCAGCATGTTACAGAAAACGCAGCCCGGACGCTTGGCGCTTAAAATATACTCCATGCGCCAGGGTGTGAAGAGTTGCTTCATTGCGTGCCCCCATCTGGCGGGAAGATCTTCCCTTTTGGCTGAGTGTAACATCCCCGCCGCGATGCGTCAAACAAGCATGACCTGCCGGTCGCAGCTTGACCACCGCCTGTGCGCGCGGTAAACTGGGGGACAGTTCACTCAACCCAACCGCGCGAGCACGACCATGACACCCTTGTCTGCCGAACAGATCACGTCCGTTCTGACCACCCGCCGCCTGGGACGGCCGGCGCTCTACTATCCAACTACCGGCTCCACAAACGATGTGGCCCATCAACTGGCACGGGATAGCGCGGGCGACGGCGCCCTGGTGGTCGCGGACGAGCAAACGGCCGGCCGCGGTCGCCTGGATCGTTCCTGGTGGGCGCCGCCGGGCTCCTGCCTGCTGTTCTCGCTGCTGCTGCGGCCGGCGCTCCCGCTGCGCTGCGCCAGCCAGTTGACCATGTCTCTTGGGCTGGGCGCGATGGCGGGGATCGCGCAAGTCACCGGCGTGCAGGCCGGGCTGAAATGGCCGAACGACCTGGTGTTGCACGGGCGCAAACTGGGCGGCATGTTGGCCGAGCTGCGAGCTGAAGGAGACCAGATTGACTATGCGGTGCTCGGCCTGGGACTCAACGTCAACGTGGCATTCGACGCCGGACAAGGCACGAAAGACCGTCTCCAGCAGCCGCCGGAAGGTCTGGCCGATACCGCTATCAGCCTGGCCATGGTCTTGGGCCGCCAGGTTGACCGTCTGACACTTTTGGGAGCCATTCTCTCCGAGACGGAAGTGTGGTACGAACGTCTTTTGGCCGGTGAATCGCCCCACGCGGCCTGGGCCGCGCGGCTTGATACGATAGGACAACGCGTCACGGTGACCCTTCCGACCGGGCGACTGACCGGCAAAGCGACTGACGTCACGCCAGAGGGTGCGCTGATGGTGCAGGATGATGAGGGGCATCACCACACAGTCTGGGCAGGGGATGTCAATGCGGTGCGTCCGTTTGCCCGATAATGGGCCGGTCAGCTTGGCCCTTCCTCGCCCATCATGCTATAATCCCTACATCATTACAATCAAGGCAGGTTTGCCTGTGCGCACACGAGCACAAAAAGCTGTTTCACTAGTTGTTATCTTGGTGTTGGCTGCGTCGTTGACCGCGGTCGCTTCCGGCCGCGTCACTGCACGCTCGACCTTGCAACTCTCCCCCGCGGATACGCGGTCTCCGGCGGCCACTCCGTCCTGGGCACCCACAGCGACCCAGGAACTTCCGCCTGTAACACCAACCATTGAGGCTGAACCTTCGCCCATCACACAACCAACGTTAGCGCCTGTTGCGCCAGAGACCACAGATACCAATCCTGGTGTGTCTGGATTCTTACCGGCACCCACCCTGACCAATCCCGATGACCTGCGCAACAATCCTCCGGCGGTCTATCGGCCCAATACTGCTTCGCCTGAACCCACACCCGAGCCGGCGCCGACGCCCATCACCATAGGCGGCTTGATCCGCGAAGGGCTTGTCGCGCTCAGCTATCTCTGGTTGTGCGTAGGCGTCATCTTGTTGGTGGGCATCGGGGCTGCCGTTGTCTGGCTGGCGCGCCGCGCGGCTCGGCGCAGTCCGCCCCATGGCTGATGAGTCCTCGCTCAGTGGGCGGCGCCTGATGGGCCAGAAGTGGCTGGTGTTGAGCCTGACCTGGTTGGCGTTGACGATACGGGCGTTCGGCCTGGAGCAGCAAAGCCTCTGGCGCGACGAAGTTGACGCGCTCATCTTCGCCACCCGGTCGCTACCCGATCTGCTGGCGATGTTCCGGGACCCCGGTCAAAACGGTCCGCTTTTCTTCCTGGCCTTGCGCCCGTGGCTGGCGGCCGCGGGCCACAGCGAATTCGCCCTTCGCTTCCCGGCCGCGCTGGCCGGCGCGTTGGCCGTCCCCATCGGTTATGCGCTGATAGCGCGGTTAACCGCCAGCCGCGCGGCGGCAACCATCACTGCGGCCTTGTTGGCCATCGCGCCCTACCTGGTCTGGTACGGCCAGGAAGCCAAGATGTACGCGGCGCTCACCGTGCTCATCCCGACCGCCCTGCTGCTGACCCTGGCGGCGGCGCAGCGCGGGGGGTGGCGGCGCTGGGTGGCGCTATACCTGGTCACCAGCCTCAGCTTCTACACCCACCTCCTGGCCGTCCTGGTGGCGCCGGTGCAGGCGCTCTGGCTGCTCGTGGCGCCCGCCGGGGCAGGAGCAGCCAGACGTCGCCTGGCCGGGCTGGGCTACCTGGCCGCCCTGATCCTGCCCTATCTGCCGCTGGCGCGCTGGCAGGTGGGCTTGTGGCTGGCGCCCGGCGCGGAGACCGGGTATCCCTTTGCGCCGTTGGGCGATATCCTGGCCGTGATGTGGAGCGCGTTCAGCTACGGTGTGCTGCCGGTGCGGTCGTTCTTGCTGCTGTTCCCGTTCACCGCCGCACTGATCGCCGCGCTCGCCCTGTGGCCGGGCTGGGGGCAGAGGCGGCGCGTCGCGATCATGGCTGAAAACGCAGCGGAGCACCCTGAGCGGAGGGCCACAGCCCGGAGTCGAAGGGGGCGGAGCGCTGAGTTCGTAAGCCAGCATCCTTCGACTGGTTGTTATTTGTCAAGCACTTTGGCGCGCAGACCCGCTCAGGCTGCCCTTATGTTCAGCGCAGGCAACCTCACCCCTCCGCGCGCCCTGGCGCTGTTGCTGACCTGGCTGCTGCTGCCGCCGTTGGGCATCTACGCCATCTCGCTGATCCACCCCCTCTTCACCGAGCGTTATCTGATCTGGACGATGCCCGCGTACCTGGGGCTGATCGCCCTGGGCGGCGTCGCGTTCGGCCGCACCTGGCGGCCGGCCGGCGCCGCGCTGCTGATCGCGCTCATCACTGTGGCCGGGCTGGGCATCACCGCGCAGGCCCGCCAGCCCATCAAAGCAGATTTCCGGGCCGCGGCCGCGTATGTGCTGGCTGGCCAGCAGCCGGGCGACGTGCTGGTGTTCCAGATTCCTTACAACCGGTACACCTTCAGTTACTATGCTAACGAAAGCCGCGATCCCGGCAGCCTGAATCAACCCTGGACCGACGGGCCGTACACGAATAACGGCATGACCGAAGCCGAAGCGGCGGCCTGGCTGGCGCAACGCCTGGGGCACGCGCCCGCGGCCTGGCTCATCGCTTCGGAAATGCCGCTCTGGGATGCGCGGGGCCTGACCGA
>DAOUAT010000023.1:0-3635 GCA_034433275.1 Anaerolineae bacterium | reverse complement strand
GTCGAAAAGCCGGCGTTCGGCTGGGCGTTGTCCCACTGCATGGGCGTGCGCGCACCGGTGCGGTCGAAGCCGCCCTCTTTGGACGGCAGCCCGTGGACCGTCTTCATGCCGATCTCGTCGCCGTAGTAGATGAACGGCGCGCCCGGCATCGTGAGCAGAAAGACCCAGGCACAGATCAGGTCGGCTGTGTCGCGGCCTTCGGCCAGGCGCATCCCCATGTCATGGTTGCCGCTCGGGATGCAGATCAGCCCACGATTGTGCGTCGCCCGGTGGTCGGTCCAGTATTCATCCAGGAATTCTTGGATGTTGCCGTGGCCGGTGCGATCGAAAAAGCTCCATCCGTAACGATTGGTAAGCGGCCCGTGGGTGTCGCCCTTGCGAAACAGCGATGTGTAACCGCCCTGCGCGAAGTGCAGTTCGAAGTCCATGTGGAAACCGGCGTTCAGCGACTCCTGCGGCCGGCCCCACTCCGCGATCATGGCCGCGTCGGGATATTCGGCGTCCAGCCACGCCCGCACTCCGCGCCAGAAGGCCGCGGTCGCGCGGCGGCCCGGATCGTGCTTCACCAGCGAGCCGGCCATGTCCACCCGGAAGCCGGCCGCGCCGCGGTCGAGCCAGAAGCGCATGATGTTCATGATCTCTCGGCGCACGGCCTGGGGCCCCGGCGCGTCGGTGGCCTGTTGCCAGGGATAGGCGGGATCGGGGTTGGCGAAGCCGTAGTTGAGCGCGGGCTGGCACGCGAAGAAATTGGTGATGAACGCGCCGTTGCGCTCATAGAGGCCGCTGATCGCTTTCAGGTCGCCGGCCGGCGCCCACACCGAGTTGGTCCAAATGAACCAGTCGGTGTGCTCGTTGCGTTCGTGCCGGGCCGACGCCTGGAACCAGGGGTGCTGCCACGAGGTGTGGCCCGGCACCAGGTCCACGAAGATGCGGATCCCGCGCTCGCGCGCCTCAGCGAACAGCGCCTCCAGGTCGGCGTTCGTGCCGTAACGCGGGGCCACCCGGTAGTAGTCGCTGACGTCATAGCCGGCATCCTCGAACGGCGACTCCCAGCAGGGGTTGAGCCACAGCGCGTTGACCCCCAGCGCCACCAGGTAGTCTAGCTTGGCGCGGATGCCCGGCAGGTCGCCGATGCCGTCGCCGTTGGTGTCGCAGAATGTCTGCGGGTAGATCTCGTAGAAGATGGCGTCCTCCAGCCAGGCCGGGTAGGGCCGAGAGGGCGAGGTTGCAGGGATCGACATGATGAGCCTCCATGAGGGTAGTGGGATTGTGACTGAGTTTACACCAGAAGGGACGAATGAACCAATCCCAAGCAGGGCGGGTCTTGTGCTGCCGAACTGAGCCTGTTGCGCATGGGGCTGGCGTTGCGCAGGCAGAATCGTCCTTAAGGCGCAAAGACCCGGCACCTACGTTTTGCCCCACAACCGGCACCGGGTAAAATGGCGTGTGTGCGTTCCATTCCATCACACGCAAGGATCCGACATGCCATCCATCACCATTCCCACATCTTTCCCATCCCAGCCCGATCCGGACGCAGTCGTGACCGGGCCGCAGGTGCGTTTCACCGTGCTGACCTCGCGGCTGATCCGCCTGGAGTATAGCCGCCGTGAGGCGTTCGAGGATCGCGCCAGCCAGGCGTTCTGGTATCGGCAGCAGCCGGTCCCGCCGTTCGAGGTCAGGCGCACGCCGGGGCAGATCGAGATCGAGACCGAACACCTGCTGCTGCGTTACGCGGTCACTGACCAGGGCTTCACCGCTGAGACTTTGTCCGTGCTCGTCAAGGCGCTGGGCGTCACCTGGCGCGTGGGCGACCGCGACCGCCGCAACCTGCGCGGCACCGCGCGCACGCTGGACGAGGCCGACGGCGAGATTGACCTGGAGCCGGGCCTGATGTCCCGCGCCGGCTGGGCGTTGGTGGACGACTCCCGCAGCCTGGTCTTCGACGCAAACGGGTGGCTGACCGAGCGGCCCGCGGCGCGTATCTCTGATTACCAGGACCTCTACTTCTTCGGCCACGGCCACGACTATATCGGCTGTTTGCAAGACTACACCGCGGTCTCCGGCCGCGTGCCCATGCTGCCGCGCTTCGCACTGGGCAACTGGTGGAGCCGCTATTGGGATTATCACCAGGACGAGCTGCGCGACCTGATGGTCGAGTTCCGCGAGAAACAGGTCCCCCTCTCCGTGTGCATCGTGGACATGGACTGGCACATTACCGAGACCGGCAACGCCTCGTCCGGCTGGACCGGCTACACCTGGAACCGGCAGCAGTGGCCCGACCCCGACGGCTTCATCGCCTGGCTGCACAGCGCGGGCCTGCGCACCGCGCTGAACCTGCACCCGGCCGACGGCATCTGGCCGCACGAAGCGCAGCACGAGGAGATGGCGCGTTGGATGGGCCAGGACCCGGCCGCGGGGCAGCCGGTGCGCTTCGACCTGGCCGATCCGCACTTCGTCGAGGGCTACTTCAAGCTGCTGCACCATCCGATGGAAGCCCAGGGCGTAGACTTCTGGTGGCTGGACTGGCAGCAGGGTGCGCGCATGGTCTATTCCAAACAACCGGTGGCCGAGGTGATGGACCCGCTGTGGTGGCTGAACCACTTGCACTTCCACGATCTGGGCCGTGACGGTACGAGGCGCCCCTTCATCTTCTCGCGCTGGGGCGGGCTGGGCAGCCATCGCTATCCCATCGGCTTTTCCGGCGACACCGTCGTCTCGTGGGCCTCGCTGGCGTTCCAGCCCCACTTCACCGCCACCGCCTCGAACGTGGCGTTTGGGTGGTGGAGCCATGACATCGGCGGCCACATGGGCGGCATCGAGGACGCCGAGCTGTTTGCGCGCTGGGTGCAATACGGCGCCTTCAGCCCGATCTTCCGGCTGCACAGCACCAAGAACCCGTTCCAGGACCGCCGGCCGTGGGGCTACGGCGAGGATGTGTTGCGCATCACCCGCGACGCGATGCAGTTGCGCCACGCGCTCATCCCTTACATCTACAGCATGGCCTGGCGTACGACGCAGGAGAGCATCCCTCTGGTGACGCCGCTTTACTACTGGGAGGCCGAGCGGGACGAGGCGTACCGGTGCCGCAACCAGTTCTGGTTCGGCAGTGAGCTGCTGGTTGCGCCCTTCGTGACCCCGCGCCACCCCGACACCGGGCTCAGCCGCCAGTCGGTCTGGCTGCCGGAGGGGGACTGGTTCGATTTCGCCTCCGGCGAGCACTTTGCAGGCGGCCGCACGGTCAAGTTCTACGGCACGTTAGCGGATATCCCTGTGCTGGCCCGCGCGGGCGCCATCGTGCCGTTGGGGCCGCGCGTGGGCTGGGGCGGGGTGGATAACCCGCAGGAGTTGACGCTGATCGCGTTCCCCGGCGCGGACAACGCGTTCGCGCTCTACGAGGACGACGGCGTCTCGACCGCATACCTGGACGGCGACTACGCCATCACGCGGCTTTCGCAGACCTGGGGCGGTGCGCGCCTGTGCTTCAGGATCGGCAAGGTCGAGGGCAACGCGGCCCACATCCCGGCCGGTCGTAGCTACCGGCTGGTGTTCCGCGGCGTGCGCTGGCCCGACGCGTTACGGCTGACGATCAACGGCATCGAGCAGGCGGTCGAGCCGACCTACGACGAGGCTACCGA
>DAOUAT010000022.1:0-6364 GCA_034433275.1 Anaerolineae bacterium | reverse complement strand
TCCGTTTTCGTGGTTATGAAGGACTTGGCGGAAAACGCAACACGCAACACGCAACACGCAAAAGGAACATCTCATGCGAACCATCACCTACAGTCAAGCCATCTACGAAACCGTGCGCCAGGAAATGGAGCGCGACCCGAACGTGATCCTCATCGGCGAGGACGTGGGCACGTTCGGCGGCGTTTGGGGCGTATCCGGGGACCTGATGAAGCTCTTCGGGGAGGATCGCGTGCGCGACACCCCCATCAGCGAGACGGCGATCATCGGCGCGGCGCTGGGCGCGGCCATGATGGGCCTGCGGCCCATCGCCGAGATCATGTTCGGCGACTTCCTGCCCGTGGCCGGCGACCAGTTGGTGAACCAGCTGGCGAAGGCGCGCTACATGAGCGGCGGGAAAGCGCAGGTCCCGGTGACCGTGCGCGTCACCACCGGCGCACCCGGCTCGGCCGCGGCGCAGCACTCGCAGTCGCCCGAGGGCTGGTACATGAACGTGCCCGGCCTCAAGATCGCCGTGCCCGCCACCACAGCCGATGCCAAGGGCCTGCTGCGGACCGCGATCCGCGGCGAGGATCCGGTGCTGTTCTTTGAGCACAAGATGTTGTATGCTACTAAGGGTGAAGTGCCGGACGATCGTGATTTTGCCGTGCCGTTCGGGCGGGCCGCGGTGCGCCGCGAGGGCAAGGACGTCACCATCGTTGCCATCGGTGGCATGTTGCCCAAGGCACTGGAGGCCGCGGACATCCTGGCGAAGGAAGGTATCGAAGCGGAGGTCGTTGACCCCAGGACGTTGGTGCCGCTGGACAAGGACACGATCCTGGCCTCGGTGCGCAAAACCAGCCGCGTTGTCATCGCCCACGAGGCGCACAAACGCTTGGGACCAGGCGCCGAGATTGCAGCCGTGATCGCTGAAGATGGCATCGGCTACCTGGACGGCCCCATCGTCCGCGTGGCCGCGAAGAATGTGCCGCTGCCGTACAGCCCAGAGTTGGAAAACTTTGTGCTGCCCGGTGTCGCGGACATCGTGGAGAAGGCGCGCGGGTTGGTGCGGACCCGCCTTTAGCGGTCGCTATTGCCAGTCAGATATGAACTCAGGATGCGCGATCCGGAATAGAGGCTTCAGCCGGTCTGTCTGGTCTACCAGCGCGACCGGCTAATTCTGAAGGAAGCTTCGCGCAGCCTCGAGTCCAGAAATCAAGGGGAAGGAGCATGGCCAAAACAGCCACAGTCAATCTCACCACCGGCCGTGTGACCGTGGCCGACACCGCGCCCGAGCTGCTGCGCGACTACCTGGGCGGACGCGGCCTGGGCGCGCGGCTGCTCTATGACTTGGTCGGCCCGGAGGTGGACCCGCTCGGCCCCGACAACTACCTCATCTTCACCGCGGGGCCGCTGGCCGGCACGCCCTGGCCCACCTCGGCCCGGCTGCACGTCACTTTCAAGTCGCCGGCCACCGGCGCGTACGGCTACGCCAACACCGGCGGCCAGATCGTCGCCCAGCTCCGGCACGCGGGCTATGATGCGCTGCTGGTGACCGGCCGCGCTCCCTTGCCGTCGGTGCTGCGGATCGTGGACGACGCGATCACAGTCATGCCTGCGCCTGATCTCTGGGGGTTGAAAACTGGTGCGGTACACGACGCGTTGTTGGGCGAGGATGGCAAGAACAGCAAGGGCTGCGTCGCCTGCATCGGCCCCGCTGGCGAGAACCTGGTGCGCATCGCAGCCATCATCAATGACCGGGGCCGCGCGGCCGCGCGCGGGGGGCCAGGCGCAGTGATGGGCAGCAAAAATCTAAAGGCGATCCACATCACTGCCACGGCGCGGCCGTCCACCCTGCCGGAGCTGCGCACGGCCGCCAGGGAAGCGGTGGACAAGCTGCGCGCCGATCCGCACCTCGACGGCCTGCGGCGTTGGGGCACGCTGGTGTTGATGGACAGCAAGAACATCGGCGGCGACCAGCCGGCCAAGAACCACCAGTTTGTCCAGGTGCCGTTCATCAAGGCCGTGAACGCAGGGGCGTTCGACAAGTACGTGGCGCGCCACCACGGCTGCTACGCCTGCCCGATCAAGTGCAGCCGCGACTCCGTGGTGGCCGACGGCCCTTACGCCGTGGCGGTCGAAGGGCCGGAGTACGAGACCACCAACGCGCTCGGCCCCATGTGCTGGGTCAGCGACCCGGAGGCGATCCTCTACGCCAACCGGCTGTGCAACGAGTATGGGCTGGACACCATCTCGACCGGCGTGACCATCGCGTTCGCCCTGGAGCTGCGTGAAAAGGGGCTGCTGGCCGACGAGCCTGACCTGCCCCTGGCATGGGGCGACCCGGCCAGTGTCCACGGCCTGATCGAGCGCATCGCGCTGCGCCGCGGGATCGGCGATGTGCTGGCCGAAGGCGCCCGCCGCGCGGCCGAGCGTATCGGCGGCGGGGCCGAGCGCTACGCCATGCAGGTCAAGGGGCTGGAGCTGCCCCGCCAGGAGCCGCGCTTCGCCAAAGGGTTCGGCCTGGGCCATGCCACCTCCAACCGCGGGGCGGATCACCTGTACGCGCTGCCGGCGATTGACTTGGCGGGCGCGTGGGATGTCGCCAATCGCCTCTTCGCGCCTGAGATCGTGCCCGAGCTGATGGACCCGGCCAACGAGAAGTACAAGGCCGATATGGTAGTCTACGGCGAGCACTTCTGCGCCGTGTCCGACGCGCTGGGCATTTGCAAGTTCAGCACCATCGAGGAATACGCCCTCTTCCCGGAGGACCTGGCCCCGGGCGTGGCCGCGTTGTGGGGCCGGCCGGTGACCGGCGCCGACCTGCTCCTGGTGGGCGAGCGGATCGTCAACCTGGAACGGCTCTACAACGTGCGCCAGGGTCTCGCACGCGGGGACGACCGCCTGCCGGCCCGCTTCACCACCGAGCCGGCGCCGCTGTACGATTACGACGAGGACAGCGAAAGCGCAGAGGCTCATTCACTAGAGCCGATCCGCTTCGGGCTGCTGCACGACTTCGATGCGATGTTGGATCGCTACTACGACCTGCGCGGCTGGACGCGCGACGGCGTGCCCACGGCCGAGACATTAGCGCGGCTGGGATTGGCAAGGTAGTATACGTATGGGACGAACGAAGAAGGCTACGCTGTCACTCTGAGCGGGTTAACGGCTCAACGTGGTTCACGCCTCAACACCAGCGAAGTGTCTCGTCCGCGAACGAGATGCTTCACTGGTGGCCCGCCGTACCGTGCTTTGAGTGGTAGACCCATTCAGCATGACATAAGGAGCGAATCGCCAAGCCTTTCAAATTGGGTGAAACGTTTTGTATTTCGTTTGTATTATGCTATCCTGCCGCAGTCATGATCACCGTTGAAGTCCGTTTTTTTGGAGGGATGGATCTGTTCACCCGGCGGCTGCCGGCCGCGGTGCAGCGTGATTTGCCGCGCGTCCAGTTGCCGGATGATGCCCGCATAGACGACCTGTTGCGCCTGTTGCAGATCCCGACCGGTCAGGGACGGCCGTTGGTCAGCGTGAACCGCTTCTACCAGCGCGACAACGCGCCCTTGAAGGACGGCGACCGGGTGCAGCTCCTGCGGACGGTGGTTGGCGGCGCGCGGTAGCAAAGGTTAAGATTTCTCACAAGGATGTGTTCATGCCAAGATTCGACTACGTCAGAGCACACACGGTGGAGCAGGTGCTGCAACTCCTCGCAGACCCTGCCCACATCAGCCGTCTCCTGGCAGGCGGCACCGATGTCCTGGTGTTGGTCCGCCACGAGCGGCCACATTTCGACCGGGTGGTGGATATCAGCAAGATCCCTGAGATGAAGGTCATCGCGCGCCAGGGGGACGAGATCACCATCGGCGCCAGCGTCACCTTCACCGAGGCTGCGGAAAGCCCGTTGCTGCAGGAGTTCGCGGCCGGCCTGGTGGAAGCCAGCCTGACCGTCGGTGGGCCGGCCATCCGCAACGCCGGCACGTTGGGCGGCAACACCGTCAACGCGGCCGCGTGCGCGGACGGCGTGCCGCCGCTGGTCTGCCTCGACGCGGTCGCGCACCTGCGCAGCCTGTCCGGTGAGCGCAGCCTGCCGGTCAGTGAATTCATTCAGGGCGCCAACCGCACCGGCCTGCGGCCGGGCGAGCTGCTGACCCATTTCACTTTCCCCATCCCGCCGGCCGGGACGCGGCAGTCGTTCATCAAGCTGGGCCGGCGCAACGCACAGGCTATCTCCCGTCTCAGCATGGCGGCCGCGGGGCATCTCGACGCGGCGGGCCGGATTGACTACGTGCGGCTCGTCCCCGGCGCAGCCATGCCGAGCCCGCGGCGCATCGTAGAGGTGGAAGCGTTCCTGTTGGGGCAGGCGCCGGATGAGGCCGTGCTGGCGGCCGCGGGTCAAAAGACCGCCGAAGCGATGATCGCGGTCACCGGCCGGCGTTGGTCCACCGAGTACAAAGAGGTCGTCATCCAGGCGTTGGCCGAACGTGCGCTGCGGCGGGTGCTGGTGCAGTGAATGGAATTCACTGGCTGAAATTGAGAAGTCGCCGCAGCGACTTCAACCGTGAGCGCGTCACAGCGGCTGAGGCCGCTTCTCATCTTGAGACGGGGATTTCCAATCCCTGAAAGGTGCAGTGAATGGAATTCACCGTCTGAACGTGAGAAGTCGCCGCAGCGACTTGAAGCGTGGGCTCGTCACAGCGGCTGAGGCCGCTTCTCATCTTGAGACGGGGATTTCCAATCCCTGAAAGGCTTGACCGTTGATTTCCAATCCCCGAAAGGTGTGTGCTGATGCTGATCGAATTCACCCTGAACCACAACCCCGTGGCGGTCGAGGCCCCACCCGACATCACCCTGCTCGACCTGCTGCGCGATCATCTGGGCCTCACCGGCTCCAAAGAAGGCTGCTCGGTGGGCGAGTGCGGCGCGTGCTCGGTGATCATGGACGGCCGCCTGATTAACAGTTGCCTGGTGCTGTCCCCCCAGGCCGGCGGCAGCGACATCATCACCATCGAGGGCATCCACGCGGCCGACGGCGGGCCGAACGACGTGCAGGAGAACTTCATCACCTACGGCGCGGTGCAGTGCGGCATCTGCATCCCCGGCATGGTGGTGGCCGGCGAGGCGCTGCTGCTGCACAATCCGAACCCATCCCGGTCTGAGATCCGCACCGCGCTGGCCGGCAACCTCTGCCGCTGCACGGGATATCAGCAGATCGTGGACGCGATTGAGGCGACGGCAAAGGGGAGGCACCCATGACAGAGCACCAATACATCGGCAAGCCCGCCCGCCGCGTCGACGCGCTGGAAAAGGTGATGGGCAAGGCAAAGTACATCGCCGACCGCAAGCTGCCCGGCATGTTGCACGCGCGGTGCCTGCGCAGCGATGTGCCCCACGCGCGCATCATCAGGCTGGATGTGGCGCCCGCGTTGGCCGTGCCCGGCGTGCGCGCGGTGATCACCAGCGAAGACTATTTCGAGCACGGGCTGTACGGCTTCCCGGTCAAAGACAAATATATGCTGGCATACGAAAAGGTGCGCTACGTGGGTGAGGCCATCGCCGCGGTGGCGGCCGACACGCCCGAAGCTGCCCAGGCCGGGGTGGCGGCCATCGTCTGCGAGCTGGAACCGCTGCCCGGCCTGTTTGACCCCGAACACAGCCTCGACCCCGACGCACCCCAGGTCGGCCCCGACCGGCCGGACGGCAGGCATCCCAACTTCCTCGACACCCTCATCGTCCGCAAGGGCGATCCGTTAGCCGAGTGGGCCGCGTGCCCGGTCAAGCTGGAAGGGCGCTACTCGGTGGTGCCGCAAGAGCACGCGTACATCGAGCCCGAGGGCGCGCTGGCGATCCCGACGCGCGAGGGCGGGGTGGTGGTTTACGCGCCCAACCAGAGCCCCTTCGTCAACCACGGCAACCTGGCGCTGGTGTTGGATCTGCCGCACAACCTGGTGCGCGTGATCCAACCGCCGGTGGGCGGTTCCTTCGGCGGCAAGGACGACCAGATCTACGAGACATCGGCCCAGGTGGCGAAACTGGCGCTGGTGACGGGCCGGCCCGTGCGCATGGTTTTCAGCCGCGAGGAGAGCCTGATCGCCTCCTACCGCCGCGACCCCATGCAGATGCACATCTGGCTGGGCGCGGATGCCGATGGCACGTTGCGCGCCTGCAAGTTCGACGGCCTGATGGACTCCGGCGCGTACGCGTCCGAGAGCCCGTTCACCGCCTGGCGCGCCAGCATCCACGCCATGGGCGCGTATCGCTACGATGCCTGCGATGTGGACATCACGTGCGTCTACACCAACAACGGCTATTATGGCGCGTTCCGCGGCTTCGGCAACACCGAGGTGTGCGTCGCCATCGAGCAGGCCATTGACGAGATCGCCGAGGCGGC
>DAOUAT010000021.1:0-4772 GCA_034433275.1 Anaerolineae bacterium | reverse complement strand
GTAGGTCGCCGGCTCCGTGCTGCCCGTGCGGCTGGCGATGCGCTGGCCGCGATCTACACCGCGCATTCATCCATCTGTGTCCACCAGCCGATCCACCTCGTCAGGCGTCCGGTCGGCCTCGGCGATCTTGTGCAGCACGCGGTCGAACTTCTCGCGGCTGCCCTGCCGGCCGCGCGGTTCGATGTAGGCCAGGGTGCGCAGCGCCGCGACCTTTGCGGCCACGGCCAGGGTCACGAACTGGTTGATCGAGACTTTGTCACGCTCCGCCAGCTCGCGCACCTGGACGTGGAGTGATTCGGGCAGACACAGGTTCATTGTCTACGGTGAGGGTTATTGGGAAACCTGGCCGGCGGATGTTGTCGCCAACGATCTACGGAGGCGAATTTGGACCGCCGCCCAGTCGCGCTCGGTGACGTGGCCGATCACTGCCACGATGTCTTCCCGGGGTATGGTGATCAGAAAGGTGCGGTAAGCGGTTGGGCGACGCAGCCCTGCAGCAGACCAGTCGCTCAGGATATGATCCGTGCGTTGTCTGGCCGCTGCGACCTGACCCGTTAACACGGCGAGGATCGCGTCGGGGCGGGCTTGATGATAGTCGTCGGTGCTGACCACCAACGCTGGGCGGCGCTTCGTATCCCGAACGCCTGGGAAGTCGGCCACGACCACCTCGCCAGGGTTGACGGTCAGGGTTGAAAGTGTTGCCATTCGCGATCCACCTCGTTGTCCCAGAAATCGCCCAACGCAGCGACGCTGGCCGCAGCCAGCTCGCGGCGCGCTGTCAGGCTGTCCATATCCTCGCCGGGCAGGTGATCCATTTGCAGCAACGCCAGCGAGGTTGACAGCAGCTCGGTCAGAATGCTATCAATGCTGGTCTGGCGCTCCTGAGCCACTGCCTGCAAGTCATCGGCCAATTGAGATGGCGTATGAAAACTGATCTTTACGGAACGGCCTGCTGCGGGTCGAGCGCGCGGCGTCCAACCTTGCCCCAAGGCGAGATACTCAGCCCGTGCTTCGCGCAAAATGGGGCTGGTTGGCAGGTTCTCTGATACCTGTCCGCCCAACTCATCAGCAAGGATGCTGTGCAAAAGCCGGCGATCATCTTCTGAAAGATGACGGATGACTTCCTGCAGGGCTTCTCGGCGCGATTGCTCTCGAATGTTATTGTCTACCATGCTCAAGTTCCTCATCAAAGATGAAACTTCATTGCCGTGCATTCATCCATCTGTTTCCGGCAGCCGGTCCACCTCGTAAGGTGCCCGGGCGGCCTCGGCGATCTTGTGCAGCACGCGGTCGAACTTCTTCCGGCTCCCCTGCTGGCCGCGCTGCTCGATGTAGGCCAGGGTGCGCAGCGCCGCGACCTTTTCGGCCACCGCCAGGGTCACGAACTGGTTGATAGAGACTTTGTCACGCTCTGCCAGCTCACGCACCTGGACGTGGAGTGATTCGGGCAGACGTAAGTTCAATGCGCTCATTTCAGTACTCCGATTTCCTGCAGCAGTTCGGCGGGTGTCAACAGTCGGAGGCCGAAACGTTCACACCCGCGGAAGTCGTGTTTGTTGAAGGTCACGATGGCGTGACTTGAGCTGGTCACCGCGACTTCGAGAACCATGTCGTCGTCTGGGTCGCCCAAAAACGGCCGCCGCATGTAGTAGATCTCATGGGGTACGCCCACTTTGCAGACAAAATCAAGAACGTCCGCCACGTCATTGTCGGTGATCGGCAACTCGTCGAGATGTCGCAAGGCCACACTTTCGTATTCCAGGACAAGCGGCACCGAGATATGAACGTCAAAATAGCCCCTGCCGAGCAACCCAAGCATCCGATAAGATGCGCCGTGGGGCGAGCGAAGCGCAGCGATAAACACGTTGGTATCCATTACGATCTGGCGTGCGGACACTTGATCTCCTGTGGTAGAAGATTCATTTAGCATTATATGTAGTACTGTATATGATGTCAAGCGAAGAGAAGAAGTCTTCGGCGCGGTTATGCCTGGGGACTCTAGGTCGCCGGCTTGCCCAGTCTACCTGCCGCTGCTGCTCTGGCAGTGAGCGAAAGCGGATAGGGGATGTGGGTTTTTGGCCCCCATCTCAACCTGTAGTATAATCTCTCCCGACTGAGAAGTCAGCCGCGGCCGCAGGAACGCCCGGCTGACTTTTTTTGACCTTGTAACCATGAGAGCGGTCGGCAGTCGGCGGTCGGCAGTCAGGAGCACCCATGCAAACACATCGTAACGATCTTCGTAACATCGCCATCATCGCGCACGTTGACCACGGCAAGACAACGCTCGTGGACGCGATGCTGAAGCAGTCGCGCGTCTTTCGCGATAACCAGCACGTGCCGGAGCGGGTGCTGGACTCCAACGACCTGGAGCGCGAGCGCGGCATCACCATCCTGGCCAAGAACACGGCCGTGCGCTACGGCGGGATCAAGATCAACATCGTGGACACCCCCGGCCATGCCGATTTCGGCGGCGAGGTGGAGCGCGTGCTGAACATGGTGGACGGCGTGCTGTTGCTGGTGGACGCGGCCGAGGGGCCGATGCCGCAGACCCGCTTCGTGCTGCGCAAGGCGCTGGAGATGGGCCGCCGCGCCATCGTGGTGATCAATAAGGTGGACCGCAATCATGCCCGGCCGGCGTGGGCCGTGGACGGGACGTTCGATCTGTTCATCGAGCTGGGCGCCACCGAGGAGCAGGCCGAGTTCCCGATCATCTACACGGTCGCCACCGCGGGCCAGGCCGGCGCCGACCCCGACGACCTGCAGAATAGCCTCAAGCCGCTCTTCGATGCCATCGTCGAGACCCTGCCGCCGCCCATCGTGGATCTCGACGCGCCCGCGCAACTGCTGGTGACCAACCTGCAATACGACGACTACAAGGGCAAGATCGTGCTGGGCCGCCTGTCGGCCGGCACGCTGCGCCGCGGCCAGCCCATCGCCCGCATTGACCGCGGGGGTGAGCTGCACGCCGAGAAGATCGCGCAGGTCTTCATCCACGAAGGGTTGGCGCGGGTGGAGATGGCCGAGGTGACCGCGGGCGAGATCGTGGCGCTGACCGGCATCCCCGAGGTCAACATCGGCGAGACGCTGGCCGATCCCAACGACCCGCGGCCGCTGCCCCCCATCGTGGTGGAGGAGCCGACCGTGCGCATGACGTTCGGCGTCAACACCTCGCCGCTGGCCGGTCGCGAGGGCACGTGGGTCACCAGCCGCAAGCTGAAGGATCGTCTGGAGCGGGAGCTGGAGCGGGACGTCGCGCTGCGCGTGGCGCCCACCGCGGCGGCCGACACCTTCCTGGTCAGCGGCCGCGGCGAGCTGCACCTGGCTATCCTGATCGAGACCATGCGCCGCGAGGGCTACGAGTTCCAGGTCAGCGCGCCCGAGGTGATCTTCCACGAGGACCCGGACACGGGCGAGACGCTGGAGCCGGTGGAGGAGGTCTACGTCGAGGCGCCGGAGCAGTACAGCGGCGTGGTGGTCGAGATGCTCGGCTCGCGCAAGGGGCAGATGACCAACCTGCGCCAGGCTGAGAACGGCACGGTCTACTACACCTACCGGGTTCCCACGCGCGGCCTGCTGGGCTTCCGCCAGGCGTTCCTCACCGCCACGCGCGGCACCGGCATTGTCCACAGCATCTTCTACGGCTACGAGCCGCACGCGGGCGCCATCAAGAGCCGCTCGACCGGTTCGCTGGTGGCCTGGGAGGCCGGCGTCAGCACTTCCTACTCACTGTTCAACGCGCAGGAGCGGGGCAAGCTGTTCATGGGGCCGGGCGTCGAGGTCTATGAGGGGATGATCGTCGGCCGCCGGCCCACCGAGGACGACCTGGCGCTGAGCGTGACCAAGAAGAAGCACCTGACCAACCACCGCTCCTCTACCGGGGACGAGCTGGTACACCTGGAAGCGCCCATCAACATGTCGCTGGATGACGCGCTGGAGTACATCGCCGAGGATGAGCTGGTGGAAGTGACCCCCAGGAGCTTCCGCATGCGCAAGCGCATCCTGGACACCGAGGAACGGCGCAAGGCGGGCCGGCCGCCGCGGAGCGGAAACGGGCAGGGGTAAACCGCTTCAAATCGCAAAGCACGAACGAGAACGCGGACGACGCGGATAGGCTCCGATTTCATCCGCGTCCTCCGCGTCGTCTGTGTAGTCCGCGTCCTGTCTTGGGGTTTGTCTAAAGTGGCGCCACGGCGCTGCATTCAGCCACCGGCGTATGCAATCCTTCGATGATGGATTCGCGCATCCCAGGGATGGAAACCAGATACAGCGTTTCTTGCAGCGCCCGCCAGTCTTCTTCCGATACCAGGACGGCATTATGGCGCTTGCCCGTGATCCATACCGGCTGGTGTGATTGAGCCGTTTCATCAACCAGTTGATACAGGTTCGCGCGCGCCTCGCTTATTTTGAGTACAGTCATTTGCGCCTCCTGTTCCACGGTGCAATGGTACGTGATCTCGTACGTCTTATCAAGCGCGTCGCCCCAGGCTCAGCTTCACGAACAGCCACGGCCAGATCACGATGGCCCACGCCATCGCCAGCCCGTAACGCACGACCCGCAGCACCAGCCCCAACACCAGCGGCTCCTGCGGGAAGATCATCCGCAGCCCCATCCAGATGGCGAACAGGCCGGCCACCCCGATCACGTAGCGCAGGGCCCGCTGTCCTAACGGCCCGGCCACGCTGAACTGGACATAACGCGCCTCCAGCACCAGGCCGAGCCACAGGCCGATGAGCAGCCCCGCGACCGTCGCCCCGTCGGACAGCGCGCTGCT
>DAOUAT010000020.1:0-14976 GCA_034433275.1 Anaerolineae bacterium | reverse complement strand
CGTAGCGGAAACCGGATGGCAGGGCCGGCAGGAACGCCCGCAGCGCGTCGAAGCCGCCTGCGCCCCACGACGGCGGCATCTGCAGCAGCAGCGGGCCGAGCTTAGCGCCGAGTTGGCTCATTGCTCCGATGAACGCGTTGGCTTCCGCGCTGCATTCCACCAGCACCTTTTGATGCGTGATCGTTTGCGGGAACTTGGCGGCGAACTGAAAGCCGGCTGGGGTGCGATCGCGCCAGCCCGCGATGGTGCTGGCCCGCGGCACGCCGTAGAACGTGGTGTCCAGTTCAACGGTGGCAAACTGCGCGGCGTAAGCTTCCAGGAACGCGTTGGACGGCGTGCCGGCCGGATAAAACGACCCCACCCAAGAAGGGTAGGTGAAGCCTTGCGTGCCGAGGTGGAGGTGTGACATGGCAGGGATTAAAAGAAGCCCAACTGGTCCTTGGCTTCCTGCGACATCATCTCAGGGTTCCACATGGGGGTCCAGACCACGTGGACGTTGATGGCGTCGAGGTCGGGATAGGCCTGGTGGACATAAGTCTGCACGCCGGCGATGATCTGCGGGCCGACCGGGCAGCCGGGGCTGGTCAGCGTCATCTTGACGTCCACGTTTTTGCCGTCTGGCGCCTTGATGTCGTAGACCAGGCCCAGATCCACGATGTTCAGGCCGATCTCAGGGTCAAAGACGTTCTGGCGGATGATCTCGCGGACGGTGTCTTCGGTGGGTGTGGTCATTGGGTGCTCCGTGTTGCGTGTTGCGTGATGCGTGATGCGTGATGCGTGGATCCAGGTACGCAGTATGCAGTCCGCAGTCTGCAGTCCTCAGTACGTTTCTACCAGTACATCGCCATCCTGAATCTTCACTTCATAGGTCGGCGCGGGCGCGAACGCGGGCAGGGTGAGCGCCTGGCCGGTGCGGACGTCGAAGCGGGCGCCGTGCCGCGGGCAGATGATTTGACAGCCTTCCAGCTCCCCTTCGCCCAGCGGCCCGCCGTCGTGCGTGCAGACGTCCTCGATGGCATAGAACGCGCCGTCCAGGTTGACGAGGACGACTTCGATGCCATCCACTTCCACAGTCTTCTTCTCGCCTGGCGCGATGTCGTTGGCGCGGGCAACTTTTGCGTAGTTGGTCATGTTTCATCCTCCGCCAATCCCCACACCGCCGCCTTCATCGCCTTGAGCGGCAGCAGCGCGCACTTGATGCGCACCGGGCCGACCTCGATGCCGAGCAGGTCCAGGATGCTCTCTTTGTTCCATGTCTTGAGCTCATCCAACGATTGGCCGATGATCTCTTCGGACATCATGGAGGCCGCGGCCCGGCTGATGGCGCAGCCGTGGCCGGTGAACGCCATGTCGGCTACTTTGCCGTCTGCGATCTTGAGTTCCAGGGTGATCTCGTCGCCGCACAATGGGTTGCGGTCGTGATACACCATCGTTGGCTCATCGAGGTGCCCGTAGTGGCGCGGGTGTTTGTAGTGATCGAGGATTTCTTCGGCGTATAAATCCATGGGTGGCTTCTCCAGAAGCGCACCCGCCATAGAAACCAGGTTTCTCCGAGAAACCTGGTTTCTATGGCGGGTCAAAAACTAAAATACTCAACGATCTTCTTCAGGCCAGCCACGAGCATATCAATTTCCTCACGCGTGGTGTAAACATAAAAACTGGCCCGCGCGCTGGCTGGGATGCGGTAACGCTCGTGCAACGGCATGGCGCAGTGGTGACCGGCGCGTATGGCGATGCCCATGCTGTCCAGCGCCGCGGCGATGTCGTGGGGATGGATGTCGCCCAACACAAAGCTGACTAGCCCGCCGCGCTGCTCGGCCGATGGGCCCAGGATCTTGAGGCCTTCCACCTCGCTCATGCGTTCCATGGCGTACGCGGTGAGCTTGCGCTCGGCCGCGTGGATCGCGTCCATGCCCACGGCGTTCAGGTAGTCCACAGCCGCGGCCAAGCCGATGGCTTCGGCGATGGCGGGTGTGCCGGCCTCGAACTTCCACGGCAGCTCACTGGGCTTGAACCCGCTGAGGTGTACCTCGCGGATCATGTCGCCGCCGCCCATGAAGGGCGGCATGGCGTTCAGGATCTCGCGGCGGCCCCACAACACGCCGCTGCCGGTCGGCCCCAGCATCTTGTGGCCCGAGAAGGCCATGAAATCAATGTCGAGCTCCTGGACGTTGACCGGCATGTGCGGCACGCTCTGGCAGGCATCCAGCAGCACCAGCGCACCGACCTTGTGCGCCGCGTCCGTCAGCTCGCGCACGGGATTGATGGTCCCCAGCACGTTGGAGGCCGCGGTGAAGCCGAACAGCTTCGTCTTCGGCGTCAGCAGCCGCTCCAGGTTGTCCAGGATCAGCGCACCGTTGTCGGCCACGGGCACGAAGTCGAGCTGGATCCCGCGCTCAGCCGCCAGGATCTGCCAGGGCACCAGGTTGGCGTGGTGCTCCATCTCGGTCAGCAGCACCCGATCGCCGGCCTTCAGGTTAGCGCGGCCCCAGCTGTAGGCCACCAAGTTGATCGCCTCGGTCGCGTTGCGCGTCCAGATGATCTCTTTGGGGCAGCACGCGCCGATGAATTCGGAGACCGTGGCCCGCGCGCCCTCGTACTGGGCCGTCGCCTCCTCGCTCAGGGTATGCACCCCGCGGTGGACGTTGGCGTGGGTCTCGCGGTAGTAGCGATCCATGGCGTCCAATACCTGGGCCGGCTTCTGTGAGGAGGCCGCGCTGTCCAGGTAGACCAGCGGCTTGTTTTTCACGCGGCGGCTCAGGATCGGGAAGTCGGCGCGGATGGCCTCAACGTCGAGGCCGTTGGGTTGGGTTGTGACGAATTGGGTCATGGTGGCTTGGAGCATGACCGCACCTCATGGCGGATGGCAGCGCCAGTTGACCTGTTACAAAACAGGTTCCAGCACAATCTCTTGAAAGTTATCGAAATCAGCTCGATTATACGTAGCCAGGTGAGTAACGCCGTGCGTGAGCATCACCGCAATGACATTGGCATCATGTACTCGCTTACCGCGGACTTGATAGCGTCGCACCAGACTGCGCAGCAAGTTGGACGCCTTTTCGGTTTCAGCGAGGATTCGCAACCATGACATGATCCCATCCACTGCTTCAAGTACTTCAGCCACAGTAAATTGTCGTTCAAAGATCTGGCCACGGGTTAGCACGACGATATACTCCCGCAATATCTGGGGCGTTGCGCAGAGCGTGATGCCCTGATTGCGCAGAGTCGCAAGCCAGTTACGAGCTTCTTCGTGCCAGGGATTGTCTTTCACTGTGCTATAGACCAGTACATTGGTATCTACCATGCACCAGCTAGCGGGCGTCATCGTATATTTCCTCGCGCCTCATGCTGCCACCGAGGTATTTCCTTCCATCTAGCACGGGGAGGGCACGAACGGCACGCATTGCTCTACGGGTTGTCTTGTTGGAATAGTGCAGAGTAACCTGTACCTCGCCTTCTCTCAATAATGGGAGAGGATCAATCCAGACCAGTTGATGATCAGCTTCTATGCGCGCTCTAAGAGTTACAGTTTCCATAAGTCGCTCCTATGGACAGTCTGGTGCTCAAGTCATCCGCAACCGCCGCACCGCTTCCTTGGTCGTATTCAACCCCAACGTCGCGCACTTGAGCCGGGCGCCGGCCAGCTCGCGGCCCAGGATGTCCAGGATCGTGTCGGCGGGCGTCGCCTCGACATCAGCCAGGGTCTTGCCGTGGAACAGCTCCGTCACCAGCGATGACGCGGCCTGACTGATAGTACACCCTTCGCCGTCGAACGAGATGTCGGCGATGCGCGCGTCGCCATCCACCTGCAGGTAGAAGGTCACGACATCGCCGCAGCCGGGGTTGCCGCCCTTTTGGACGACCGTCGGCTCCGCCAGCGGCCCGTAGTGCCGCGGGTTTTCGTAGTGATCCAGGATGAAGTCAATCTGCGCTTGGCGATCCATGCTGGTAGTATATCGGTAAACTGGCAAATTGGTAAATTGAGTATTGCGATGCACCAATCTGTCAATCCACCCACTCACAATCCCAACTTCCGCGCGATCTCCACTTCCAGCTTGTTGCGCACGCCCTCCACCGGGATGCGGTTCAGCACTTCCTCGAAGAAGCCCTGGACGATCATGCGCTCGGCGTTGGTGCGGTCAATGCCGCGGGCCATCAGATAGAAGATGTACTCGTCGGGCACCTGGCCGGCCGTGGCGCCGTGGGTGCAGCGCACGTCGTCCGCTTCGATCTCCAGGCCGGGGATGCTGTCGGCGCGGGCCAGCTTGCTCAGCATCAGGTTGCGGTTGGCCTGGTAGGCGTTGGTCTTCTGCGCGCCGGGATAGACCTTGATGTAGCCCTGGTACACCGACCGCGCCCGATCCTTCAGCGCGCCCTTGATCAACAGGTCGCTGGTGGCGTTGGCCGCTTTGTGCAGCTGGTTGGTGTGGTGGTCCAGGTGCTGGCGGCCGCCGGGGAAGTACAGCCCCAGCAGCTCGCCGTGCGCGCCCGCGCCGTTCAGCGCCATGTTGATCCAGTTCTTGGACAGGCGGCTGCCCCACGAACCGATGAAGTAGCGCAGCAGGCTGTCGCGGCTCAGCAGCATGCGCTGCGTGCTGAAGTTCCACGCCGACTCGGCCAGGTTTTGCAGGTGCAGGTAGTGCAGCTGGCTGTTGGCCCCCGGCGCCAGCTCCACCGCGCTGTTCACCATGCCGTTCGCGCCGCCGATGAAGTCCTCCACCAGCGTCACGGCCGCGCCCGCCTCGGTCACGATCACCGTGTGGTGCATACCGGCTTGTTTGCCCGCGCCCTGGCTGATGATGGCCTGCAGCGGCCGATCAACGACCACGTTGCGCGGCACATACACGAAGGTCCCGCTGTTCCACAGCGCGTAGTGCAGCGCGCTGAACTTGTTCTCGTCCAGCGCGACCACGCTGGTGAAGTGCTGCTGGATCAGCTCCGGGTAGCGGCGGACCGCCTCGTCCAGGCTGGTGAAGATGACCCCGCGGCCGGCGAGGGCCGGGTCAACCTCGTGCTGCGCCAGCGCGCCGTCCACGAACGCCAGGCTGCCCACGCTCTCGACCTCGGCCAGGCTCTTCGCCACGTCGTCAGGCAGGGCGGCCGGCGCCTCGGCCCCGGTCAGCGGCGCGAAGTCCTCGAATTTGAACCCGGTCAGCCGGGTGCGCCGCCACGTCTCCTCCGTGCCGGCCGGCCACGGGATCTCCTCGAAGAAGCGCCACGCCTTGCGGCGGATGTCCAGCATCCATTCCGGCTCGCCCTTGGCCGTTGAGATGGCTTCGACAGGGGAGTTATGGGTCATCGTCAATGTATTCGTTGTCATGCTTATCTCCGTGTCTCCGTATCCCCGTGTCACCCGATCGAACCTTCCATCTGCAACTGGATCAACCGGTTCATCTCGACCGCGTACTCCATGGGCAGCTCCTTGACCATCGGCTCGATGAAGCCGGACACGATCATGGCGCTGGCCTCGTCTTCGCTCAGGCCGCGGCTCATCAGGTAGAAGAGCTGCTCCTCGCCGATCTTGCTGACCGACGCCTCGTGGCCCACGGTGACATCGTCTTCGTCAATCTCGATGTACGGGTACGTGTCGGAGCGGCTCTTTTCGTCCAGCAGCAGCGCATCGCACACCACGTTGGATTTCGCGCCGTGTGCGCCCTTGGCCACCTTCAGCAGGCCGCGATAGGACGCGCGGCCGCCGTTCTTGCTGATGGACTTGGAGATGAGCTGGCTGGACGTGTTGGGCGCCGCATGCACCAGCTTGCCGCCAGTGTCCAGGTGCTGGTTGGTGCCCGCGAACGCCATGGATAGGATGTTGCCGCGCGCGCCCTCGCCCAGCATGTAGACGGAGGGGTACTTCATGGTGATCTTGCTGTTATGCACAATGAACCCGTTGGCGACGAAGTTGTGGCTGTTGGCGATTTCGATATCCCAGGTATCCTCGACGCCAAGCGTTTCGATGGCCGTGACGCGGTTGAAGTGAACCGGGCGTTCATACTGCTCGTCGCCGAAATAGAGGAAGTAATGGGTGTATTCTTTTTCCTCAGTACCTAGCGGTTTCTGCTCGCGCCGACTCCACCGGCTGATCTTGCGCGGGTTAAGGCCGCAGGAGATCGCCAGCGCTTTCGTATCTTCTAGCAACTCGCGATTCGCGCTGGTGATCGAAAGGTTCTTGTGGTTCAGCCGTTGATGCCCGTCTGCGGCGATGTAGCCTTCGATGAAGGCGATCCGCTGCGCCTTGGGCAGGGTGTTGACCCAGGAGGGCACCCGTTTCTCGTGTGCGTTGCCGCCCAAGCCCAGGCTCAGGAACCAATCCACCAACTGGGCCGAGTTGACGCGCAGCGCGTTTCCGCGCACTTCGTAATCAGCCTGGAACAACTCATCGAGCAGGCGGGTCACACGCGCATGCGCAGGGTCCTGCGGCGGGACGGCAAAGTAGATGCGATTCCGTTCCTGGTAGCCGTCGCCGATGTACACGCCCAGCAGCCACATCAAGTCCTCGGAGCTGACCGTGGGCAGAGTGATCGGCTTGGTGCCGCGCGCTGAGATTGGCTCGAAACTCCGCGGCGTGCCATGGTCCGGCACGTTGCCCGAGATCGCTACCCAGTCTCCAGTTGCCAGTTGATCCAGCCGCTTCCATACCAGCGAAAAGTGCTTGCCTTGTTTCGAGAGCGCCAGGAAGGGGTGATTGGCCGTTGCCTGTACTTCCCGGAAGTTCTCGGTTTGCAGACGGTAGACCTGCTGGAGCCCGCTGTACTTCTTCGCCACTACGGGATTGCGCACCAACTGCATGTCAGCGTCGAGTGAATAGACCATGTCACCGGGCTCTATGTCGCGAATGGGCTTGATGTCGCTGTTCAGCAATACGTTGGTGTCGCCGGTCAGACAGCCCATGTTCGCGTCCACCCATTCCATTGTCCCCCCATCGTAGACCAGCGAACGCTGCGTCACCAGGTTGTACACATTGTGGGACCAGTTCTGGATGGTAGTGTAGCGGCAGCGCGCATTCTTGCGCACGATGATTTCGATCACACCGGAGTGCAGCGAGTCCTGGCTGTAGGTTGGCGCCGTGCAGCCTTCGACATAATGCACACTCGCGCCTTCGTCCACGATGATCAGCGTCCGCTCGAACTGGCCCATGCTCTGCGCGTTGATGCGGAAGTAGGCCTGCAGCGGGATATCCAGGTGGATCCCCTTCGGCACATAGACGAACGAGCCGCCCGACCACGCCGCGGTGTTCAGCGCCGCGAAGACGTTGTCGGTGGAGGGCACCACCGTGCCGAAGTACTCGCGGTAGATGTCCTCGTGCTCGCGCAGGCCGCTGTCTGAGTCCACGAAGATGACACCCTGCTTTTCCCACTCGGCTTTGAGGGAGTGGTAGATGGCCTCCGATTCATACTGCGCGCCAACGCCGGCCAGGAACTTGCGTTCGGCTTCGGGGATGCCCAGCTTGTCGAAGGTTTCTTTGATATCGGGCGGCACGTCGTCCCAGCTTTTGCCCTGGGCCTCAGTTGGCTTGATGTAATAGAAAATGTCGTCGTACTTGATGTCGCCGAGATCGGCCGCCCAGGTCGGGATCGGCTTGGAGAAGAAGATGTCCAACGCCTCATGGCGCAGTTGGCGCATCCACTCCGGCTCGCGCTTCATCACGCTGATCTGGTCAATGATCTCGTGGTCCAGCCCCTTCCGCGCCTTGAAGACGTAATTCTCCGGCTGGCTCCACCCATATCTGTATTCGTCTTTGACGCTGTCAAGCGTCTGACGATCGGTGTCAGTTGCAGGCATGGTTCTCTCCTATTTCGGATTTTTGATTGCGGATTTCGGATTGATCCCGATAGCAGGCCAAATCCGCAATCCCAAATCGCCAATCCCACTTCGCTTCGCTGCGGGGACTATAGTCCGCAATCACGCGCTTTCTTGTCCCACCATCGGCTCGCCGAACTTCTCGCGCACCCAGCTGTAGCCCTTGGCTTCCAGCTCCAGCGCCATCTCCGGGCCGCCGGACATCACGATCTGGCCGTTATAAAAGACGTGTACGAAATCGGGCTTGATGTAATTGAGCAGGCGCTGGTAATGGGTGATCAGCAGCACGCCGAGGTTGGGGCCCAGCAGGCTGTTGACCCCCTCAGAGACCACGCGCAGCGCGTCAATGTCCAGGCCTGAATCGGTCTCGTCCAACACCGCGATCTTGGGTTCCAGCATCGCCATTTGTAAGATCTCGGCGCGCTTCTTTTCGCCGCCGGAGAAGCCGTCGTTCAGGTAGCGGCGGGCAAAGGCGGTGTCAATGTGCAGCCGGTTCATCTTGTCGGTCAGTTCTTTGCGGAAATCCCGCATGGGCATCAGCTCGGAGCCGATGGGCTTGGCGCTGCCGCCATCGGCCACGGCTTGCTTGGCCTTGTCGGTGTAGCCGCGCACCGCGCTGACGGCCTGGCGCAGGAAGTTGGCCATGCTGACCCCGGGGATGGCCGTGGGATACTGGAAGGCCAGGAACAGGCCCGCCTTGGCGCGCGCATCCGGCTCCATTTCCAGCACGCTCTCGCCATCCAGCAGGATGTCGCCGGAAATGACTTCGTAGTGCGGGTGGCCGGCGATGGTGTACGCCAGGGTGCTCTTGCCGGAGCCGTTCGGCCCCATCAGTGCATGCACCTCGCCCTGGCGGATGGTCAGGTTGACGCCCCGCAGGATGGGCTTGCCATCAACGTTCACGTGCAGGTCTTTGATAACCAGTTCGGCGGACATAAAATCGTTCTCCTTGATGATTGTACTGTATTGCGTACTGCGTATTGTGAAATCAGGTGTTGCTCACTTCGATCTTGAACTGGCAGCCGTGGTGGCCGTCCAGCGAACAGGAGACCAGCTCGACCGGGCGTTTCATCGCATGGGCGATCATCTCCTCTTCCATATCACAAATCGCCCGGTGCTCGCGCGCCAGCTCGTAATAGGGGCAGGTGTATTCGTGAAAGACGATGCCATCTTCCTGGAACTTGATCTCCGCCAGGATCCCTTTAGCGTTCAGCAGCTCGATCAACCGGGTCGCGCGTTCATCAGGGGACAATCCTGCCAGTTCGCGCTCATATTGGGCAGCCAGCCGCCGGCTCATCCGGCCGAGCAGCTCGTGTACCTTTTCCGGCCCTTCGCTGACCAGGATCTCCCGCAGCAGCGAGTTGGTGAACTCATCGTAATGGTGCGGAAAAAGTGATCGGCCCTTGACGGTCAGCCCGTAGACATACTTGGGCCGGCCGCGACCGATGTTTTCAGCTTGCTGGCTGATGTAGCCCTCGGCCAGGAGCACCGTCAACTGTTGGCGCACCGCGGTGGCAGTTACGTTTAAGGCCTCTTCGAGGTCCTTGACCGTCACTTGCCCGCGGCGCTGCAGCGTGCTCAAGATTTCGCCGGCCGGACTTCCTGATAACTGTTTTTGCAGCATCCCTTTTTCCCCTTCGATTGCGGCCCTGTTCAACGAGATTCGATGTTACCATCGCTGCGTGATTTTTGTCAAATACTCATGTGTAAAATATCAAAAAACTGGGGGCGCCTCAGTAGGCTGCGCTCCGGTTCGACAAAAGGCGCCGGAAAGGGGTAGAATAGGTCTCAGACTATCATCACCTTAGGAGGACCGGTCATGGATTTGCACGGGAAGGTCGCACTGATAACCGGGGGTGCGGTGCGTGTGGGCAAGGCGATCGCGTTGGCGTTGGCGAATGGCGGCGCGGACATCGCGTTCAGCTACAACTCGTCGGCAGGGTCGGCGGTGGAGACCGCAACGGAGATCGAACAGCTGGGGCGGCGGGCGTTTGCTCACAAGGCTGATATGGGTCAGGTGGCCGAGGTGCGAGCATTGGTTGCCGCCACCGTTGCACATTTTGGCCGGCTTGATGTGCTGGTGAACAATGCCTCCCTTTGGCAACGGACCCCGTTCACCGAACTGGACGAGAAGGCGTGGGATCAGGTACACAACATCATGGTGAAGGGCTCGGCGTTTTGCGCGCATGCGGCTGCGCCACACTTGGCCGCACACAGGGATGGGGCCATCGTCAATATCATTGACCTTTCGGCCTATGTGCCGTTTCCGAACTTCATCGCCCATTCGGCCGGCAAGGCGGCGCTGCTGAACCTGACCTACGGCCTGGCGTTGGAGCTGGCGCCGGCCGTGCGGGTGAACGCGGTGGCGCCCGGCCCGGTGTTGCCGCCGCCTGACTACACCGCGAAGCAGATCGCTATCACAGCGCGGCGCACGCTGTTGGGCCGCTGGGGCAGCGCTGAGGATGTGGCCGGCGCGGTCGTATTCCTGGTACAGGCGAATTACATCACCGGCGCAATGCTCCATGTGGACGGAGGGGAGCACCTGGCGTGGCGGAGGAGATAGGTCATCACGTCAACGCCAGCACGGTACCCAGCGCAATCGCCGACAACATCGTCGAGATCACGATAATGTTCGCGGCTAACTGCTCGTCCGCACCCAACTGCTGTGCCATCACGTAGGAGGCCGCAGCGGTCGGGCAGGCCAGGAAGATCAGCGCAACCAGCCGCTCGCCGGGGTGCAGGCCCAGGGCCGCGGCCAGCGCCAACCCAACCAGGGGCGAGGCCACCAGCTTGATCAGGGTCGCGAGGCCGGCGTTGCGCCAATGGGCGCGCAGGCTGCTGAAGCTCAGCGAGGCGCCGATGCCCAGCAGCGCCAGGGGCGTGTTCATGTCGCCGACCGTCTTGAGTGCAGTCCGCACGGGCGCAGGCAAGGACCAGCCGGCCGCCAGCACGGCCAGCCCGGCCACGCAAGACATCAGCAGCGGATTGGTGACCAGGCGCACGATGAACTGCCCGGCGCGGGGCCGGCGCTGCGTCGTCCCAGCTCCCTGGCTGCCGACCAGGATCAAGACGGCCGCCACGTTGTAGGCGGGGATGGACACCGCAAGCGCGATCACGGCGGCGGCCTCAAGGCCGGGCTCCGAGCGGCCGGCCGCGGCCAGCGCCAGCACCGCTACCGGCAAGCCGATGTATGCCAGGTTGCCCCGGTACGCGCCCTGCACCAACGCGCCGGTTCCCGGCCCTGGCAGGCGCAGCAGCCGGGCGGCGAGATAGCCGATGCCGATGGATGCCAGCATCCCACCCAATACCACGGCTGAGACGCGCACGGCCGAGACCCCCGCCAGGGTGGCCTCGGCCGTCTTGTAAAAGAGATACGCCGGGATGGCAACCCAGTAGACTAGCCGGTTCGTCTCGCGGAAAAAAACAGGCGAAGCGAACTTACTGCTGCGCAGCACCCCGCCCAGCGCGATGATCGCGAAGATCGGCAGCAGCGTGCCGGTGATCTGCGCCATGGCTCAGGCCAGGGCGCGCCCCTGGCGCAGCAGTCTGCCGGCCAGGATCAGCACCAGCAAGACCACGATCCCTGTTGCCGCCCACGCGCTGATGGCCACGATCGGCGTCGCGGCGTGTTTCAGGGCGATCCCGATGAAGGCCCAGACCAACACCAGCAGGTACGCCGCGTCGCGGCGGGTGAGCGCCATCATGCTGGCCAAGAGGACCGCCACGGCCAGCATGATCGCGGCCCAGGCCTGCGGCGCGATCCCCCAGCCGCCCCAGCCAAGCACATAGAGCAACTGTGACGCGTTGGCTACCGTCGCCACCGTGATCCAGCCCAGGTAGATGCTGAACGGCAGGTGGACTGCCCAGCGTTCGGCCGCCGGGACCTTGAATTTGCCGATCCCCAGCCGGAGGTAGATAGTGATCAGCGCCGCCAGCAGCACCAGCATCACGATTAAGGTCGCGGGGAACACCTCGTAATGCCACAGGAAGATCCACAGGATGTTGGCGACGCTGGCGATGATGAAGGGCATGTCTATCGCGGCCAGCCGTGGGTTGCTGCGTTGGGGGGGCAGCGCCTGGTAGACGGCGAACGCGAGCAGGCCCAGGTAAATCACGCCCCAGATGGCGAACACATAGCCGGCCGGCACGAAAAAGATCGCGAAGCGGTCGGAGATCGCGCCGGTCTCCTGCCCGTTGAGGGGCAAGGCGTTGGCAAGGCCGTTGACGACGATGGTCAAGACGACGCCGAGGATGATGCCGAGCTGAATGGAAAGACTGCGTTTCATGGAACTGTCTCCGTGGAGTTTGGTCGTTGTGTTGCGATGCGGTGCAGCACGATAAGCGCCACGATCAACGTGGCCAGGTAGATGGGGATCACTTCGAGCGAGATATAGCGCGCCAGGCTGCCGGCCACGGTGGGCAGCACCGCGCCGCCCAGCCCGGCCGCACTGATCTGCATGCCGATGGTGTTGGCCGCGTGCGCTTTGCTGACGCGGCCATCAGTGCCAGAGACCAGGGCCGGGAAGATGGGCGCGATGGAAAACCCGACCAGCCCCACGCCCAGCAGGCTGACCGCCTGAGATGGATTCCACCACAACAACAGCGCGCCAACCAGCGCGCCAAAAAGGCTGATCTGAACCAGTTGGTTCGCGCGGATCCGCCGCGCATACAAGCCGGCCACGACCCGTCCCACGGTGAACGTGCCCCAATAGCTGCCGGCCCACAGGCCTGCCACCGCGGGCGCGATGCCCCGTGATTCGGTCAGCAGGGTGTACGCCCACAAGCCCAAGACGACCTCCGCGCCGGTGTACAGGAAAAAGAGCAGCATGCTGAGCCACGTGCCGCGTTGGCGCAGCGTCGCGGTGAGGGGCGTTTTGAAATCGGTGAGGCGCGCGTCGGCGGTGGGGCCGCTGGACGCGCCGTTGCGCTGCCACAGGCCGGTCGTGGCCGCGAAGCAGGCCGCCAGCAGCAATTGGGCGCCGCCGACGGCCCAATAGCCCACGCGCCACGCGCCGAACAGGTTCAGCCCGGCCGTCATGATGATGGGTCCCATCGTGATGCCGACGCCGAAGCTGGCGTGCAGCCATTGCATCAGGCTTTCGCCGTGGTGCGCGGCGATATAGGTGTTGATGCCCGCATCAATCGCGCCCGCGCCCAGGCCGATCACCAGCCCCAGGGGGACCAGCGCCCACCAGGTCGGCATCAGCGTGTAGCCCAGCAGGCTGCCGCCTGTCGCAGCGCAGCTCACCGCCAGCAGCCCGCCGACCCCCAGCTTGCTCACGATGCGGCCGCTGAAAAAGCTTGATGTCAGATAGCCGGTGGTGGATAGCACTAGCAGCGCACCCAGCGCGTCCAGCGGCACGCCGAAATCGGCCCGCATGGATGGCCAGGCGACCCCCAACAATCCATCGGGCAGGCCGAGGGAGACGAAGGCGATGTAGGCCAGCAGGACCAGGCCGATCTTGGACTGGCGGGTTTTTGTGATAGATGTCAAAGTCACCAACTTCTCGTTTGTAAGGGGTCTGTGACCCCGGCCTGAGGTCAGAAGCAGCGGAAAATACCTGCGGCGCCGGTCGCAGACTGGCTGAGAACAAGAGCAATCGTATGACCTGGAATCGAGGTTTTAGCTGGTTGCGTTCGTGACCTGGAAAGACCGGCTAAAGCCTCGATTCCGGAACGTAGGTTTTTAGCCCAGGACGCCCAGCAAGGTGAATCCTCGCCACAGTTGGATCACCGCAAACATCGCCAGTGCCGCGGCGGAGGCTCCCAGTAGCGCCCGGCCCACCTTCGGCCCCAGATGTTGCGCCGTGCCGAAGACGAAGATTATGGTTGCCAGGCAGGCGATCATGACGCCATAGAAGCCGGCCAGGAATGCAACGGCGTTGGGTGGCCCGGCGCGCCAGCCCTGCACCAACACCGGTCCCGTGACCAGGCTCCAGAACAGGTATGGCCCTGGCCCCAGCACATTCATCAGCGCGGCGTGGAGCACGCTGCGCTGGGCGCTGCGGCCGGTGGCGGCGGTCACGGGCTGATAGCGGCGCCAGTTCAGATACGCGCCCCGCGCCAGATACAGGATGAACGCGCCGCTGGCCAGGTGCAGCACGGCCCGGAAAGAGTCCGGCAGACGAGTGAGGGCCAGCAGCATCAGCGCGATGATCGGCCCGTCGCTGATCAGCGGGGCCAGCGCGGCGGGGAGGGTGCGCCGCCAGCCGTTCGCCAACGTTTGCGCAATCAGATAGGCCATGAAAGGGCCGGGTTGGGCGGCCGCCGCCAGCCCAAATCCGGCCCCCTGGAGCAAATAGCCGAGAAACGCCATGTCTGCGGCCCGGCCGCCTACTTCTTTACGGGGTATCCTGCCTGTTCCCAGGCCAGGATGCCCCCTTGCATGTTGTGTACGTTGGTCCAGCCCTGCTGGCGCAGGAAATCGGCGACCTGGCCGCTGCGGTTGCCGCTGCGGCAGGTAACGATCACCGTCTTGTCTTTCGGGATCTCGGCCAGGCGGTTGGGCACCTGGCCCATGGGGATCAAGGTGACGTTGGGGATGTGACCGGCCGCGTATTCGGACGGCTCGCGCACGTCGAACACTACCACATCGGAGCGCCCCTGCAAGGCCTTGACCGTAGCGACATCAACCGTGCTCGGTAGCTTGCTCACGTCAATTGCAGGCGCAGTGGGCGTCGCCGCGCCACCGCAGCCGGCTAACAGGGCGATCAGGGATACTAGACTCACGATCAAATAGATACGTCGCATAAACAGCCCTCTTAGTTCACTCAGCACTCAGCCCGATGCTGGCACAGGGCGCATTATACGCACCGCGTGCGGATCGTCCAAACCATCACGGTGCGTTGATGCTGGTGACCTGGCCGAAACGGTTGATGCTCAGGTTCCAGGTGTCGCCGCCGATCAAGGCCAGGTACCGCGCTTCGTCGCCGGTTTTGTAGGTGTAGGTGCGATCGTTGGCCCGGAAGACGATGGTGTATTCTTCGGATTGTCTGCCAGCACGCTGGTTCTGAGCCAGTTGTGTTGTATCGGGCCAGCGCGGGGTGGCATCGCGGCCTTCCAACACCAGGGGCGGCCCTGTGCTCCACGCCAGGGTGCGATACTGGCAGTAATCGGCCAGGATCTCGTAACGGCAATCCTGCACCACCTCACCATAGCCGCTGCCCCGGTCAATCA
>DAOUAT010000019.1:0-3991 GCA_034433275.1 Anaerolineae bacterium | reverse complement strand
GCGAAGAATCTCCGTGTCGTGCGCCCAGACTCTTCGCTGGGGGCGCGCCGTAGTGGACTTTGGCTGGCCAACCCGCTCAGAGTGACAGCGCCGTCCGCCTCATATTTGGAATTCCTGGCGCCAGCGACCGCCATTTGACACGGGCCTGACGCCGGTGCTATACTGCGGTTGTCAATTGAATCGCCAAACGGCGAAGACGGAGACAGGCGAGCGCTAATCTGCCTTCAGAGAGCTGCCGGCCGGTGCAAGGCAGCGGCAATGACGTTCGCATCCCCTCCCGAGCTGCGATCCGGAACGCCCCAAAGTTATTATGGACCGCCGCCTTGCCCCCGTTAGCGGGCTTTCTGAGGCCGTGGCGTGCGTCGCGGCGAAACAGGGTGGCACCACGAGCGCCCCTCGTCCCTGGGCGAGGCGGGCGCTTTTGGTTTAAGGTAGCACAATCCGCTGGATTGTGCGTGCCGCAATCCAGCGGATTGCGGCACAGGTGGATAGGGAGGTTACCATGCTAGACATCAAGTATGTGCGGGAACATCGGGAAGCCGTGTTCGCGGCCATGGCCGCGCTGGGCGCGACCGATGCGCCGGTAGCCGAGGCGCTGGCGCTGGACGAGCGCCGCCGGGCGATCCTGAGCCGGGTCGAGGTGCTGCGCGCGGAGCGCAACACCGGCTCCAAGCAGATCGGTCAGTTGATGCGGGAGGGCAAGCGCGCTGAGGGGCAGGCCGCCCAGGCGCGCATGGCCGCCATCGGTGACGAGATCGCGGGGCTGGACGTCGAGTTGGCCCAGGTGGAGGCCGCGCTGGGCGATGCCGTGCTGCGCATCCCCAACCTGCCGCACCCCAGTGTGCCGGCCGGCAGGGACGACAGCGAAAACGTGATCGTGCGGACGGAGGGCGCGCCGCGGGCGTTCGACTTCGAGCCCAAGCCGCACTGGGATCTGGGTACGGCGCTGGACATCATTGACTTCGACCGCGGGGTCAAGCTCAGCGGCACGCGGTTCTATGTGCTGAAGGGCGCGGGCGCCCGGCTCCAGCGCGCGCTCATCGCCTGGATGCTGGATTTGCACATCCTGAAGCACGGCTACACCGAGATCCTGCCGCCTTACATGGTGAAACGGGAGACGCTGGTGGGCACGGGCCAGTTGCCCAAGTTCGATGACAACCTCTACCATGACATTGAAGAGGACTTCTGGTGGATCCCCACGGCCGAGGTGCCGGTGACCAACCTGTACCGGGATGAGATCTTGGACGGCGCCCAGTTGCCCATCTACCACGTGGCGTACACCGCCTGCTTCCGCCGCGAGAAGATGAGCTCGGGCCGCGACGTGCGCGGCATCAAGCGCGGGCACCAGTTCGACAAAGTGGAGATGGTGAAGTTCGTCCGGCCGGAGACCTCGATGGCTGAGCTGATGACCCTGGTGGACAACGCCGAGGACGTCTGCCGCGGGCTGGGGATCCCCTACCGGGTGGTGCAGATGTGCGCGGGCGACCTGAGCTTCACGGCCGCGGCCAAGTTCGACCTGGAGATGTGGGCGCCGGGCTGCGGCGAATGGCTGGAGGTCAGCTCGTGCAGGAACTTCATGGACTTCCAGGCGCGGCGGGCGAACATCCGCTTCAGGCCGGGGCCGGGCGCGCGGCCTGAATACGTACACACCCTCAACGGCTCGGGCCTGGCCCTGCCGCGCGTGATGATCGCAGTGATCGAGACCTACCAGCAGGCCGACGGTTCGATCACGGTGCCTGATGTGCTGCGGCCGTACATGGGCGGGGTGGCGCGGATTGGGTGAGGCAGAGACGCGGTGATGGGGAGAAGGGGAGAGGGGGCGAGGCCCTCCTTGTCGCCCGGTCTCCTGTCCCGCGCAGTTCCGGGACTTACTTTTGACACAACCTGGTCTCCGTGCTATACTCTCTTATGGTTGTGAGGTTGAGGGTCCCTGTCTGAGGAGGGATGGCCGAGCGGTCTATGGCGGCGGTCTTGAAAACCGTTAGGGCGTAAGTCCTCGGGGGTTCGAATCCCTCTCCCTCCGCCACGGTAACAACACGATGGGGAGGTCGCATAGCTTGGTCGAGTGCGCCCGCCTGCTAAGTGGGTAAGGGTTTTATTAACCCTTCGCGGGTTCAAATCCCGCCCTCCCCGCCTGGCGCCAGGGGGCGTGTGCGCTGCCTAGCGACCTGTATATGTCCCAGTAGCTCAGTGGATTAGAGCGCTTCCCTGCGGAGGAAGAGGCCGAGCGTTCGAATCGCTCCTGGGATACCACACGAAAAAGCCACCCGCTCAGAGAGCGGGTGGCTTTTTCGTGTGGGGATCTCTCGCCTCGCGCCGGGCCCTGCGGGGCCTTCTCACCTTGCGACGGCGGTTTCAACCGCTGAGTTGAGCGCCGCCGCCATCCGCTCCAGCGCCGCCAGCAACGTCGCGCGCGGGCAGCCGAAGTTGAGGCGCACAAATCCCTCGCCTCCGCGGCCGAAGGAGGCGCCATCGTTCAGGGCGACCCCGGCGTGGCGGAGGAAGAACTTGTGTGGCCCCTCCGGCAGGGCTGCGCCGCGGCAGTCCAGCCAGGCAAGGTAGGTGGCTTCGGGCCGGGCCATGTTGATTCCCGGCAGCCGGTCGGCGACAAAGTTGTACACGGTGTCACGGTTGGCCGTCAGGTAGCGCAGGCAGGCCGCCAGCCACGGCTGCCCTTCGGTATACGCGGCCAGCGCGGCTACGTAGCCTAGCACGTTGATGTGGGGCACGATGTCTTTCGCCGCCGCCGCGAACTGTGCCCGCAGTGCCGGTTCTTCGACCACGGCAAAAGAGAAGGCCAGTCCTGGGATGTTGAACGTCTTGCTGGGCGCCATCAGCGTGATGGTGCGCCGGCCGATCTCAGGATCTAGCGCGGCGATGGGCGTGTGTTGTGCGCCGTCCAGCACCAGGTCGCAGTGGATCTCGTCGGAGCAGATGATGACGTCCTTGCGCAGGCAGACCTCGGCCATGTCGGCCAGCTCGGTCGGGGTGAAGACGCGGCCCGTGGGGTTGTGGGGACTGCACAGCAGGAAGGCGCGGGTGTCATCGGCGAGCGCGGTGGCGAATGCGTCCAGGTCCGTGCTGTAGCGGCCATCGGCCCCCTGAGTGAGCTGCACCTCGTCCCGGCGCAGGCCGAAGTTGGCGGCCGCGTCCAGCATGGGCGGGTAGACGGGGGTCTGCACCAGCACGCCCTCGCCCGGCCGGGTCGTCGCGCGGCACGCCACGTTGAAACCGGTGACGACGCCGGGCAGAAAGACGAGCGCCTCCGGCGCAACCCGCCAGTTGAAGCGCTGCGCCAGCCAGCCGGTCAATACCTCGCGCAAGGCCGGCGGCTCGCCGGGGTAGCCGAACACGCCGTGTTCCACGCGGGCGCGCAGGGCCGTGAGCACGGCGTCGGGCGCGACGAAGTCCATGTCGGCCACCCACAACGGCAGCGCGTCGCCGTACAGGCGCCACTTGATGCTGTCGCTGCCCTGGCGGTCAATGATGCGATCGAAGTCGAAGGTCGGATTGGTGTCAGCTTCCACGATACTCCGTCCTGCTGGGATGGGATTGACTGTGGTGTTCTTGTTCGCTCGCTGCCGGCAGCACGCCGCCCAGCGCAACGGTCAGCGCAGCGACCTGCGCCACCACGCCGGTCAGGTCGCCGGCCAGGTCGGCGCGGGTGACGCGCAGCGCGGTCCAGCCGCCCGCGGCCAGCAGATAGTCGGGCGCAGGGCTTTCGCGGAGCTCGGCGTCGGCCTGGGGTTCGTCGGTCACGATGATCGCGAGGCGCGCCGTGCGACAGGGCAGGGCGAAATCGGCGACGTACTGCGGGAGGTCTTCCCGTAGGGGGTGCTGCCGCTCCGCGTGGAGGTCGGCCTGGCGCAGCGCGGCCCATAGGCGCTCCTGCGCGGGGCTTTTCAGCCACAGGTCGTTGATCTCTTCCGCGGCCAGCACACGGTCCAGGGAGGTAGGGATGAAGGTGATGCGGCGCAGCCGGCGGCTGGGG
>DAOUAT010000018.1:0-9165 GCA_034433275.1 Anaerolineae bacterium | reverse complement strand
ATAGCCCCACGAGGCGGTCGCGAACGCCTTGTCTGCGGCCCATGTGAGGCCCGCGCTGTCGGTGAAGGTCGTGCCGTTAACGTTCACCCGCTGCAGATAAGGCAGCGGCGTCGGCGTGATGGTGGGCGTGGGCGTCCGCGTCGGCGTCGCGGTGGCCGTCGGCGTGTGCGTGGGCGTGGGCGACGGCGTCGGCGTCAGGGTGGGCCCGCCGGGCGTGATGGTGGGCGTGGCGGTGCGGGTAGCGGTCGGCGTGGGCGTAGGGGTCGGCGGCGGCCCGGCGCTGACAACTGAAATGGCTGAAACCGCCGGGTCTTTCCGCGCGCCCGCGCCGCGCGCGAAGGCGATGTTCAGCAGGCCGTCATTCACGGTGACGGTGTACATCTTGTCGTAGGCGGTCGCCTTGCCGACCAGCGCCCACACGCTGAGCGCACTTTCGACCACGACGCCCTCGATGGTGATCTGCATGACACGATCGGTGGCATTGGTGGTCTCGAACTCGGCGAATTTCATGGTGACGTTGTAGGCGCCGTTGGGCACCGTGTAACGATATTCGCCCACCAGCGCGCGGTATTTCTGGTACAGCAGGTCATCGGTGGTGCCATTGACCGCCGTGGTGACCGACTTGGCCGTGCCCGCGGTGTACCCCCAGCCGCCGGTCGCGAACGCCTGATCCACCGCCCAGCTTGTGCCGGCGCCATCGGTGAAGACCGTGCCGCCCGAGTTGACCCGCTGCACATAGGGGACGGGCGTGGGTGTCGGTGTGGGGGTGTTGGTGGGCGTCGCAGTGGGCGTGGGCGTGCGCGTGGGGGTCGGCGTGGGTGTGAAGGGAGCCCACGCGCCGCTGGCTAACAGGGCCTGGTCCGCGCGGATGCGGCCCGCGCCGAACTGGGGATCCCAGCCCGCGGCGCCCAGGTCCAGCGCACTTTGTTCGATCACCGCGCGCACATCGGCGGCGCCCAGCTCCGGCCGGAGCGACCAAATGAGCGCGGCCAGGCCGCTGACGTGGGGCGCGGCCATGGAGGTGCCGCTGCGCTTGGTGTAGGTGATCGGCTCCGTGCTGGTCCAGTCGGTGCTCCAGATGTTCTCGCCGGGCGCCGCGATGTCCAGGTAGTCGTTGAAGTTGGAGAGCACCCAGAGGTTGTCGCCGACAGTGGTGGCGCCTACGGCGAAGGAGGCGTCATACGCGGCCGGGTAGAACACGTAGCCGCCGCCGCCCGCGTTGCCGGCCGCGGCCACCACCAGGATGTTGCGGCTGGCCGCATAGTTCACCGCCTCGCCCAGCACCGCAGCGTCGGTCAAAAAGCCCAGGCTCAGGTTGACGATGCGCGCGCCGTGATCCGCCGCGTAGACGATGCCGGCGGCCGCGTTCGCCGTGGTGCCGATGCCGGACGAGTTCAGCACCTTCACCGGCAGGATCTTGACGCCCGGCGCGATGCCGGTGCTGCCCGTGGCGTTGTTGATGGCGGCCGCCAGGATGCCCGCGACATGGGTGCCGTGCCCGCGGTCATCGGCCGGGTTCGAGTCGTTGTTGACGAAGTCACAGATGTCCGGCTGGCCGGTGGTGGGATGTACGCACGGCAGGATGCGGCCCGCGAACTCCGGGTGCGTCTGCGAGATGCCCGAATCCACCACTGCGACGATAAGGCCCGGGCTGCCCGTGGTGGCGTCCCACGCGGCCGGCGCGCCGATGAGCTGCGGCGCCCAGACCAGGGCCGGGTTGTTGAAATCGGGGTCGTTGGGCGTCAGCAGCTCGGCCACTTCGTAGTTGTGTTCTGCATAACGCACTTCGGGCTCGCGCAGCAGGCCGTCAATCACCTGGCCTGACTTGCCGGCCGGCGTGCTGCACAGGTAGAGCTCCAGGCCAGGGGTATAGCGTATCAGGGTCAGACTGTATTTCGCAAAGAGGCTGTCTACGCGCGTTTGCGGCGTGCCCGGCACGAAGGTGACGACGATCTCATCCGGGATGGACTTTTGCGGCGCGTGGCCGAAGTCGTTGCCGGTGTGCAGCATCCCGGTGACGGGCAGGGAAACCGGCCGGTTCGAGTTGGTGGTGAGCCCGTGGCCGCGCGGCAGGTCCTTCTTGTTCAGGGTCAGCACGAATGTCCCGGTCTCAGCGAGGTTAAAGCTGAAGTCGCCGCGCGTGTCGGTGTGCGCAGTGCGCAGCAGCGCATCGCGTTTGGTGGCCACGCCGTCGCTGTCGAGATCGCGGTAGAGCAAGACCCTGACCGAGGCGGTGCCCATATCGCCGAGGGTGAAACGGCCGTTGACGTCCTGGTCGCTGAATACCTTGCCCGCGATGGTGTTGAACGGGCCGGGCGGGCAGGCCAGGCCGCGGTAGCCGCGGCCGTTGTCCAGCGGCCGCGGCGCCGATGCCGCGCCCGTGCTCTTGTTGATCTCGTAGAGCGCATGCTTCTCTTCGCTGCCCACCGTGGCGCCCAGCAGCCGGCCATCTCCCGCAAAGCTCAAGCTCTCGATGGCCGCGCCGGTGGGCCCGATAACCGTGACCGCTGCGGTGGCCTTGTCAATGCGGACCAGCCGGTAATTCCCGGCCTCGTCGATCGCGACGCCGTACAACTGGCCGTCGGCCGGGTCGAACGCGATATCGCTGATGGTGGTCAAGGGGAGTGGCGGCTGGATGACCAGGTAATCAACCTCCAACAAACCGAAGGGCGCCCTGAGCGCCGCGCCGGTGGCCGGGTCCGCGCGGAGCAGCAGGCTGGGGCCGGCCGTGCGCACGGTCACGTACAGGGCGCCGTTGGTCGGATCGAAGGCCAGGCCCTGCGCGGCCGCGAAGGGCTGGCTGCCCAGGGCGCCGCGGCCGCTCCCCAGCGGCTTCGGCAGCGCGGTGAAAAAGCCGGTGGCCGTGTTCAGCGTGCCGAGCTGGAAGTCGTTGGCCGCGTAAAGCTGCGCGTCGGCCGCCCGATAGGCCAGCGCGGCGATATCGAACGTGCCAGTGCCTGGGCCAAGGGTGGTTTCGTTGGTGACCGGGTTAAAGTCATCCACCGTGATAGTTGTGAGCAGGTCATCGCCGCCGTAAGCGCCGCCCCAGTTCGCGACCGCGTAACACACAATGCCCGTGGACGCCGCCGCCTGTACAGGCGGGACGAGCCACGGGCTCACGACCAGGGTGACCAGCACAAGCGCTGACAGGGCGCGGGTCATGGTCTCACCTCCGTAACGATAAATACTGTTTATTGTGTCAAACAAGTTGCCGATATGTACTGATATCTGATTCAGTTTAGCAGAGTTGGTTACAATGTGCAAGAGGCGGTCTTCACCTCATTTTGTCAAAAAAGTTGCGGTTTGTCCGGGCTAACCTGTCGCACCTCGGGAGACCGGACAGACCTACCCTGAATTATCACACAGCAACATTTCGGATCGTATTACGCGTTTGTGCGTGCAAAGAGTTGCGCGGGTGTGGCGGCGTCAGGTAGTAGCTGAAGACTTGGCGGCACTCCCGGCCAGCGTCCATTGCAGCAGCCAGCGCGGCCACCTCCGCCCATTCCGCAGGGCCGACCGGGCCAGTCGCGCGCATAATGCACAGAAACCGGACGATCATGCGGCGCTTCCAGCGGCTATCCCTGGCCGCGGCCCGGCGCAGCCAGGGCGCCAGAAGGTTCGGATCGTCATCCGGCCAGTACTCTGATAACGCGTCGTAGCGCGCCATGATCCGGTCATAGAGACCGGCAGGCAGATAGCGTTGGATGACCTGTTCGGCGCCAGGATCGCAGCGGCCGCCTACCACGGCGATGGTATCCATCAGGATCAGCTCAAGAAGGTATTCGTCGAGATCGCTATACATGGCAGTTCTTGGCTCCGTTCTCAGGCGCGGGGCGCTGGGGGCGCGAGGTTGCGTTTGGCGAATCAGGTTGGCGCACCAACTCAACAGATAGCAGCGACAGATTGAGATCGTGCATCTCGTATAGGACGCCGAGCATTTGGGCCCGGTCAACAACCCGCAGCAACAGGGTGGTTGTGGGCCAACCTGTGGCATCGTATCCCGTCGTCAAGGTCACCACGCCCGGCATGGCCAGCCAATCCGGCGAGAGGTGTGACTCGACGGAGACCCGGTAGGTCTGCGGCGAGGGTGTATGTGTTGTTTCTGTAAATACCTGCACGGCGCTGCCTACTTTGTACCAAGTGTAAGAAGTGTCATCAGTATAGCCGAATCAGCCGGGGGGGCGGATGGTGCAAGCGCGGCGGGGGATGTACTACTTTGTACTATGAGCCGTCGTGGCTGTGCCTGGCGGAGAAAGAAAGCCGAGTTGGCGCGCGCAGGTGACCGCCTGGTGCCGGCTGATAACATGGAGCTTGCTGTAGATGTTGACCGTATGGTTACGCACGGTAAAGGGCGAGATGCCCAGGCGGTGGGCGATCTCTTTGTTGCTCAGGCCGCCGGCCATCAGCTCCAGGACTTCGGTTTCACGCTCGGTGAGGGGCTCGATGATCTCTTCATCGCCGGCCTCTTGCTGGCCCCACGGCCGGGTGGCCTGGCCCAGGCGGCCCAGCTCGGCCAACAGGCCCCCGGCCATGGCCGCACAGGCCGGCTCGCGCGCCAGGAGGGTGAGCATCTCGCCCATGAGCGCGCCGTGTTCGGTGAACATGTGGCGCCGGCCCTGGGGGTAGCCGAGGGTCAACGCCTCGCGCAACGCTGCCAGCGCCGGGCCCGTCATCCGACGGCGCCAGCGGGCCAACGCTAACAGCACCAGGGCCGGCGCCTGCGCGCCCAGGTAGTGCATCCGCCGATACGCGTCCAACAGGCGCTGGGCCAGCACGGTCGCCTGCTCCAGGTCGGCCGGCGCGCCTGATCTCAGGAGGATGCGGACCTGGATCGCGCCCCGGTAAGCCAGCTTTTCGATCGGCGCGTCCTCGGGCGCCGCCCGGGCCCACCGCAGTGCGGCTGGGAGGTCGTCGTTCAGCAGCGCCCAATACGCCTCCAGGGCTTCGACCTCGCGCAGGCTGTCCGGGTCGGGGTTGTCGCCCAGGCGTTGGCGCAAGGCGGCCAGCGCTGCTTGCGCCAAGGGGGCCTGGCCTGCCCTGGCCCACAGCTCCAACAGGGCAAAGGTGGCGAGCCGCAGCGTTTGAAAGTGGGCCAGCTCGGGGTGCGCGGCCGCGGCTTCCAGATACTGTAAAGCCTGCTCCGGTTCGTTACGCTCCAGGTGAACGATGCCCAGGCTCCATTGCGCCCATTTGAGCTCGGCCGGCATGTCGAGCTGCCGCGCGGCCGCCTCATAACGCGTGACTGCACGATGGAAATCATCGAGGCTCCCGGCCAGGTAGGTGATGACGCTCCAGGCGTAGTACAGTCGCACCAGGTGCGCGGTGGCGACGGGCCCGGCCGCCGCGATCTCCGTCTCGAGCAGCGCCCGCGCCGCCGGATAATCGCCCTGGGCCAGCGTCCACCGCGCCAGGTAGCCCAACGCGTAGGCGCGTGCCCAGCCCTGTGCGGCGGGCAGCAGGCGCAGCGCCTGCGCGGCATGGGCCAGCGCTTCGGGGGTGGGGCCCGCGGCGAACGCGGTGCTGGTGCGCAGCGCGTGGATCTGCCCCCACAGCGCATCCGCTGGCGCGCCCATTTCCCCGCCCGCGCGCAGCAGCCGCTCGGCCCCCTCGACCAGCGGCCTGACCGCGTTCAGTTTGAAGTCGAAGTTGAGCACCCAGGCGCGCAGCAGCAATAGGGCTGGCCGCTGCTGGATCAGGCCATCCGGCAGCAGCGCCAGCCAGCGGCTCAAGGTCTGCCAGCGTTCGCGGTTCATCAGCTCCGGGATGTGGCGCTCCACCAGGTCGGCCGCCGCCTCGGGCTCGGCTGCAGCCAGGTAATGGGGCAGCGCCTCGGCCACCAGGTCACGGCCCGCCAGCCACGCGGCCGCCCGGCGGTGCAGCGCCGCGATCTCTTTGGACGCGGTGAGGCTGTGCAAGCGGTTGCCCAGCATGGTGCGGAACTGGCTGTGATAACGGTGCCATTCGCCGTGCGCATCCAGCGGCGCTACGAACAAGTTGGCGCGCGCCAGGCTGGCCAGCATGGCCCGGGCTATATGATCTTCCACGTTCAACACGGCCGCGCACAGGTCACCGGACAGGCGATCCAGGATCGAGGTGCGCAGCAGGAAGTCGTTCACCTCCGGCGGTTGGGCCCGCAGCACTTCGTCCACCAGGTAATCAATGATGTGTTGGTGGCTGTGCAGCTGAAAGTTATAAATGAAGCGGCGGCGGTCCTCACTGGATGCCAGCGACATGGCTGCCAGCCGGAGCCCAACGGCCCATCCCTCAGTGCGTTCCCATAGCGCCTGGACGATGCCCGGTTCTAGCGGACCCAGGACGCCAACAAGAAACGCCTCGGCCTCGGCCAGGGAGAGGGCCAGGTCGTGGGCGCGCAGCTCGCTGACCTGGTTGCGGCCGCGCAGGTGTGGGATGCCCAGGGGCGGATCGCTGCGTGCGGTGATGACGAGGTGCAGCGCAGGCGGGAGGTGGCGGAGCAGATGGGCCATCAACTGGTGCACCGACTGGTCAGTGACGAAATGATAGTCGTCCAGCACGATGATCAGCCGGCCGGGTAGGGCGTCAACACCTTGCGCCAACTCGGCCGCCAGCGCCTCTGGCCCCGGCGTACTGGGGCGACGCTCCACGTCCACCCAGTCGGGCAGCGCCCCGGCATCGGCGTGGCGGATGGCGGCCGCCAGGTAGCTGAGAAAGGTGGGGAGGCTATCATCGGTCTTGTCGAGGGAGTACCAGGCCACCCGAATGGTCGTGTCCCGCTCTCGCAGCGAGTTCAGCCAGAACGCGATCAAGGTGGTTTTGCCGGACCCGGCCGGAGCGCAGACCAGGGTGAGCTTCTTATCCAGCCCGCGGTCCAAATGCGCCAGCAGGCGACGCCGGGTGGCGACATCGCCAGCCAACGGCGGCAGCATGAGTTTGGCCAGCAACAGGTTAGGCATCGGGCGCCTGCTCTCCAATCTTCATTGAAGTATATCACATTTCTTCACCATAGAGATCAGCCATCGATCGATCGGTAACTTTTCAGCCGACGGTTCGTCTACAATTATATAGGATATCTAGGATTTATGCCCTTAGGTCTCGTCACCTCGTCACTGTCTGTTCGCCGTGCGGCTGACCGGCGTCAGCCCCAGGCGATGCGATCGGCGCCCTGAGCACGTTTGCCAAATACGTCCGAACGTGTAAACTTGGTGATAGTATTACCCCGCGATATCTGCGCTGAGCGCGGGAATGTGGGACACGGATTGCACAGATGAACACAGATCAAAATCCGTGCAATTTGTGTGAATCTGTGTCCGGTGATTTGGTTGCGGCAGGGGGTCGCATCTTGGCATCGTGTCGTGCTGTGCTGATCAGGTGGGGGAGAGGGGTACGCGATGATCGATCCTTGGGATCACCCGATTTTCGGCCAAACGCTCCAGGAATGGCAGGGCATCGTGGACCTGGTCGCGCGCGTGGCCGATGTCCGCGCGGGCCTGGTGATGCGGGTGCGCGACGACGACATCGAGGTTTTTGTCTCCAGCCGAAGCGCAGGCAATCCCTATGAAGTGGGCGATAAAGAGAAGCTGTGCGGTTCGGGCCTTTACTGTGAGCGGGTCATTGCCACGCAGGAGCAACTGCTCGTTCCCAACGCGCTGAAATCGGACGAATGGCGAAACAACCCGGATATCAAGCTGAACATGATCTCCTATCTGGGTTTCCCCATCCGGTTGGCCAGCGGGCGGCCGTTCGGCACGATCTGCGTGCTCGATGATCGGGAACACGAGTACGGTCCCGACGTGATCGCGCTGCTCGAGAAGATGCGTGACTTGATCGAAAATCACTTGCAGCTCAACGAACGGCTCTTGCTTCGAGAGGAGAACTGCCGGCTCCTTGAGCAGTTGCAGGGCGAGCTGGCCGAGCGCACGCGCGGTGAAGAGGCGCTGCGCGCCAGCGAGGAGCGCTACCGCATGTTGCTGGCGCTGTCGCCCGACGGCATCAGCGTCACGGATATAACGGGCCGGATCCTTGCCTGCAACGAGCAATTCGTCCAGGTGCACGGCTACGGCCACAGCAGCGAACTGATCGGCCGCTGCGCCAGGGAATTCACAACACCGGAAGCGTATGACCGTCTCTACCGTGAAGTCGCCACAGCGTTTGAGCGGGGCGAGCGTGTCGCCAGGGGCATGGAAGTTGAGGTCGCGCGGCCGGATGGCAGCGTTCTTGTGACAGAGTACAGTGTCGCCCAAATCCCGTGGGCCGATGCGCCGGCCGGGGTCGCCTTCGTTGCGAATATCCGTGATGTCACGGAACGCAATCGGATGCTGGCGGAACTGACACGCCATCAGAGCCACCTGGAAGAACAAGTGCGGGCACGCACCCGTGATCTGGAAGCGGAGATCGCCCGGCGGACCGCCGCACAAGCCGCGCTGGCGCGCAGCGAGCGCATCCTGAACGACGCCGAACGCATCGCCCACGTGGGAAGCTGGGAACGGGACCTGATCACCGGTGATCTGTATTGGTCCGATGAGACTCACCGCATCTTCGGTATCAGCTCCGGGACGCCGCCGGAGGACGTGCGCAAGGACATCTGGGGCGCAGTGTACCCGGAGGATTATCGCACGGTCGAGGCCGCCTATGCTCACATGCTGCAGACGGGTGTACCGTTCAACAGCGTGTATCGGATCATCCTGCCCGGTGGCGAGCTGCGCGTTGTCCACGGCATGGCCGAACTGGTGCGCGACGCGGCCGGGCAGCCGGTGCGCGTCGGCGGGATGGTGCAGGACGTCACCGAGCGGGAGCGGGTGCGATCGGTTTTGGACCAGCACCTCAAAGAGCTGTCGGTCCTCCAGGCGCTGGGCCACATCATCAGCTTCCGCTTCCCGATGGATGAGATCATCCAGACGTACCTTGAGAGGCTGGTGTCCCTGGCCGGCTTAGACCTGGCCCAGGTTTACCTGTTGCAGGGGGATCGGCTGCGCCTGGCAGGCGTGTGTACCAGCCCGGCCATACCGCGCCCCGGCGAGCAGACCGCTGCGCTCGCTGTGGGAGAATGCCTGTGCGGCCTGGCCGTGCAGCAAGGGCAGACGCTGTGTGCGGCGGAGGTCGAGAGCGATCCGCGCTGTACATCGGAGGACTGCCGTGCCAACGGCATGCACTCGCTGGCCGCGCTGCCGCTGCGCAGCGGGGAGGTGA
>DAOUAT010000017.1:0-2116 GCA_034433275.1 Anaerolineae bacterium | reverse complement strand
ACGGTAAACTTGGCCGGCGTGATGGGCGTCCACCCCGTCGGCACCGTCTCCCAGATCGTCCACTGGCCCAGGGTCAAATCTTTGAAGGTGAACGACCCATCGGCGGCGGTCTGTTGCATAAACACCGGGCTCTTGCCATCGGTGCGTTGCGCATAAATGGTCCAGTTGGCCAACGGCCTGTGCTGATCATCCACCTTGGCGCCGGTGACGCACGAAGTCGGCTGGCGCTCGTTCTTGAACTCCACGACGGTGCAGTCGTTGTCGTCCATCGCCGCATGGACCTTGACTACGGAGGAGGTCGGCGTCAGGGCCTTCCAGGGGTATGGGACGGTTTCGGAGACCACATAGGTGCCGGGGATAAGCTTGGTGAATTTCGCTTCACCATTGGCGTCGGTCTTCATCTCGGGGTCAATCGGCCCGGAGACTCTCACCAGCCAATCCACCACCGGCTTGCCGTCCACATCCAGCTTCCTGACCAGGATGCAGCCGAGCGGGTTCAGTTTGAAGCGGATCACGTAGCAGCCAGGATGGCCATAGCCCAACTCAGCCTGGAACTCCTGGGCGGTCACTGCTTCCCACGAATCGGGGATCGTAGCCCGGAACGTCCATAGGCCTGGCTGCAAGTCCTTGAAGGCGAAATTGCCCTTGGCGTCTGTTTCAACAATGCCCCCGGGTTGGCCGTTCAAGGTGGCGGCGATCTGGATGCCGGGGCCGATACCGACATGATTCTTGTCAATGACTTGGCCGTTCACGCAAATACCGGTCGGGGCGGCAACCTGAGCAGACGCCTGGGCCACGGCCCAACCGGGGGCGAACATCAGCAACATGGCAAATATAAGGAAGCTTGCCAGGGCCCGATAAACAACCAACGCTTTGCGGTGTTTCATAGCTGTCAGCTCCTTGGCGCACAGCGCCCTGTTTCAGTGAACGAAGATGTGCTGAATCAACCCTTTGCTGATAGCGGGATACGCGGCCGACACCCTCCTTTCTGGGAACCGGGATGGGAGGCAGGAGCCCATGCGCGTCCTGCCTCCTGCACTCACCCAAACGCTCACGGATCGATGATGCAGAGCTTCTGTCCCACCCGGATCAGGTTGGGATTGGCAATCTGGTTCTTCTCGACGATCAACGCGACCGTGCTGTTATACTGCATCGCCAGCTTGAACAAAGTATCGCCGGGCCTCACCACATGCCAAGTGCAGGCATCAGTCGGGGGCGGTGGCTTCGCCCCATCATCAGAGCCACCATTTGCCGTGCAAGGCACGATCAGCTTCTGCCCCACGACGAGAATGTTAGCATTGGGCAGTTTGTTGAAATCAACCAGCGCCTGGACGGAAGTCCCGTACTTCTTGGCCAGCGCGCCCAGCGTGTCACCGGCCTTCACAATGTACTCGCAGACCTCACCGCCGCCCTTGCACGGCGCCAGAGTGATGGCGTCGAGGTTCACATCCAACTCGCGCTGCGCGGTGCCCCATTTTTTCCAGGCCCGGAAGGCCAACACAACTTTATCCGACGGCGCCTGGAACTTCACGCTGAAAGCAGCCATCGTCCCTGGGGCAGTCCGCACGTAGATCTTGTCCCAAGGAATCTCCTGCCAGTTAGTGATATCAGCCTGGCTCGGAGTCGCGTCCGCCGCAACATAGCCCCACTGAACCCGGTAGCGGAACGGATCCTCGCCCGGGTGCGCCGCCTCTTCACGCAGCATGCCGTAGAGGGAGAGCTCATAGGTGGCGCCCTTGGTTAGCTTAGGGACGACCTGGAAAATGCCGGCATAGCGATTTGCATCGGACGCAGCCAGGCCCCAGGTGTTGATCTCGATGAGCTGGCCGTGGCTGCCGTCCTTGATAACTGGCTTCCACTGCTCGTCATAGAAGCCGTAGGCTGCGCGGCCGCCGTTGTTGAAGGCGGTCCACCCCTTGCCCACGCCGCCGACGAAACCACCCTCGAAATCACCGTTAGCCACCATATTCGCGCCACCGCAGGACGGGCCGACGACCACCTTGCCGCCCGGATCAACTTTCGTGCCGGGATCTGGCTTAATCGGCTTCACGGCCTTGCCTACCAGGCTGATAGCGTCCAGGTTGACATCCAGTTCCTTGTAGACCGTGCCCCACTT
>DAOUAT010000016.1:0-1994 GCA_034433275.1 Anaerolineae bacterium | reverse complement strand
GGGTGGGGTGCCCATCTACGAGCCTGGCCTGGAAGAGGTGATCCGCCGCAACGTAGCCGCTGGTCGTCTCTGCTTCACCACGTCCTACGCGGAAGGGTTGCAGGATGCTGAGTTCGTTTTCATCGCCGTGGGCACACCTTCGGGGGTGGACGGCGAGGCGGATCTGCAGTACGTGCGCATGGCAGCCGAGACCATCGCCCGGACTATGGATCATCCGTTGGTGATCATCAACAAGAGCACCGTGCCGGTGGGAACTGGCGACTGGGTGGCCGATATCGTCCACCGGCACCAGCCGGTGCCCATTGAATTCGCGGTGGTGTCGTGCCCTGAGTTCCTGCGCGAAGGTTCGGCGCTGGCCGATTTCATGAGCCCCGACCGGGTGGTGCTCGGCTCGCTGGACCGCGATGCGGCCGAGAAGGTGGCGCAGCTCCATCTGCCGCTGCGCGCACCGATCGTGCTGACCGATCTGCGCACCGCCGAGATGATCAAGTACGCGTCCAACGCCTTCCTGGCGACGCGCATCTCCTTCATTAATGAGATCGCCAACATCTGCGAGAAGCTGGGCACCGACGTCAAGGAAGTGGCCGCCGGCATGGGCTACGACAAGCGCATCGGCCGCGCGTTTTTGGATGCGGGGGTCGGATACGGGGGTTCATGCTTTCCCAAAGACGTCAAAGCCCTGGAATACATGGGCCTGCTGCACGGCGCGCACCCGTCGCTGCTGCGCGCGGTGATGGAGATCAACCGCGACCAGCGCCGGCTGGTGGTGCAGAAGCTGCGCGAGATGCTGGGCGCGCTGCGCGGCAAGCGCATTGGCCTGCTGGGCCTGGCATTCAAACCCAACACCGATGACATGCGCGACGCGCCCAGTGTGGAGATCGCCCACATGGTGATCCGCGAGGGCGCGGAGGTGAAGGGGTATGACCCGGTGGCGATGCCGGTGGCCGAGCGGATAATGCCAGAGGTCAAGATGGCCAAGAACCCCTACGAGGTCGCCGATGGGGTGGACGCGCTGGTTCTGCTGACAGAGTGGAACGAGTTCAAGCACCTGGATCTGGCGCGCATCCGTGCGGCCATGCGCACCCCGGTGGTGATTGATGGCCGCAACGTGTACGAACCGCAGATGATGTGGCAAGCCGGCTTCCTGTATCGCGGCATCGGCCGGGGGTACAAACAGGATGGAGACCAGGGAGCGGGCTGATACGGCCAGCAGCGGTTCACTACGCAGATTGAATCTACGGAGGGCGTTTTGACGGGCATGGAAGAGGGTTTCAGCAGGACGGTGTTGGATAACGGGCTGACGGTGCTGCTGCGCGAGATGCGGCACGCGCCGGTGGCCAGTTTCTGGGTCTGGTACCGGGTGGGCAGCCGCAACGAGCGGTCGGGCATCACCGGCATCTCACACTGGGTGGAGCACATGCTCTTCAAGGGCACGCCCAGCTATCCCCAGGGCGAGTTCGACAAGGCGGTGTCGCGCGAGGGCGGCATGTTCAACGGCATGACGTGGCTCGATTTCACCACCTACTTCGAGACCTTGCCGGCCGACCGCATTGACCTCGCCTTGTGCGCTGAGGCGGACCGCATGGTGAACGCGGTTTTCGACCCGGCCGAGACCGAGCTGGAGCGCACCGTGATCATCTCGGAGCGGCAGGGCAACGAGAACAATCCCGGCTTCTTGCTCAGCGAGGCGCTGCAGGCGACCGCGTTCCAGGCGCACTCGTATCATCATTCTGTGATCGGCTGGCAGTGTGACCTGGAGACCATGACGCGCGACCAGCTATACACCCACTACCGCGCCTACTACGTGCCTAACAACGCTATCGTGGCCGTCGCCGGCGATTTCACAGCCCCGGCCATGCTCGCGCGCATCCAGGAGGTGTTCGGCGGCATCCCGCGTGGCCCCGAGCCGCCCCCGGTCACTTCGCTGGAACCGCCCCAGCGCGGGGAACGCCGCGTAGTCGTCGAGGGGCCGGGCGCCACCGCCTACCTGGAGT
>DAOUAT010000015.1:0-1852 GCA_034433275.1 Anaerolineae bacterium | reverse complement strand
GATCCCGGCCAGGCCGAAAACCGCGATTTCGATCAGGGTGTCGAAGCCGCGGAAGTCAATCACGACCGCGCCAACGATGTCGGTCGCGCCGGTGAGGGGCTTAGCGTTGGCCTCGTAGAACGGGGTGACGATGCTCGCGCGCGGGCGCGAGGTCAGCGCGACCAGGGTCAAGATCATCACGGCGAACCCGCCTGAGGCCGCGATCAAGGCATCGCGCGCCAGGCCCAGACGGCTCTGCTTGAAGGTGAGCTCCCAGGCGCGGCGGCGCTGCGCGCGCGGCAGGCTGCTCAGCGCCAACACCAGGATCACCACGCTGAGGATGTCCACGACCACCTGCACCAGCGCCACATCGGGGGCCGGCTCCAGCACCATGATGACAGCCACGCTGAGGCCCGACGCGCCGAGCGCCAGGATCGCGTTGAAATCTCGGCGGAGGAAGATGCTGAGGGCTGCGGCCGTGGTGGCCAGCGCGAGGGTGAAGACGCGCAGGATCGTCAACTCATCCAGTTGCAGACCTGACAGGTTTCGCAAACCTGTCAGGTCTATCCGGCCGAAGAACAGCATCAGCACGACCAGGCTGATCAGCATGGTTGCCAGGTAGCGGCGGAGCTGGCCCGATTGGGTGCGGGTCGCCAGATACGCGCCGCCATCCAACAGCCGCAGGGCGCCGGTGTGCAGCACGTTGAAGCTGATGCGCTCCGGCACGCGCTGTTGAAGCACCCGCACGCGGCCGCGCAACGCCCACAGGGTGAAGCCCAGCGACACCGCTACGATGCTGAGGATCAGCGGCGGGGTGATGCCGGCCCACAGCGCCAACGACACCTTGACCTTAGCGCCGTAGGCGGCGCCGGCCGCGTTCGCCAGGAAGGCTGCCAGGCCCTCCGGCTCGGGCAGCAAGCCGAACGCCAGCGACAGCAGCGCCGGGATGGCCGGCATGGCGATCATCCAGCGCGGGGCCTCGTGCGCATGGACGTGAGGGTCGCGCGCCGCTCCGAAGAAGGTGTCCCAAATCAGCGTGCCCGCCTGGGCCAGGATCAGCGCGCCCGCGGCGACGACCGCCGCGGCCAGGGCCGCGACGCCGACGGGCGGGATGCTGGGGTGCGTCACCGAGGCCAGCAGGGTCTCCTTGGCCAGGAAGCCGAACATGGGTGGCAGGCCGGCCATGGAGAGCGCGGCCACCAGCCCCACCGCGCAGGTCAGCGGCATGACGCGGCGCAGCCCGCCCAGCCGGCGCAGGTCGCGCGTCCCGGCCTCGTGGTCCACAATGCCGAAGGTGAGGAAGAGGGCCGACTTGTACAGCGCGTGCGCCACGACGCTGATCACCAGCGCCTTGAACGCGGCCGACGTGTCGCCGCCGATCAGCATTACCAGCACGCCGAGCTGGCTGACGGTGGAATAGGCCAGCAGCGCCTTCAGGTCGTGCTGTTTCAGGCCCAGGTACGCGCCGGTCAGCATGGTGATCAGCCCAAAGCCGGTGAGCAGCCAGAACCAGGCCTCGGTTTGCCCCAGCGCCGGGTTCGTGCGCGCCAGCAGGTAGATGCCGGCCTTGACCATGGTGGCCGAGTGCAGATAGGCGCTGGCGGGGGGGGGTGCGGTCATAGCGTCGGGCAGCCAGATGTGCGCCGGCGCCTGCGCGCTCTTGGTGAACGCGCCGAACGCGACCAGGCCCAGCATCACGCCGTAGAGCGGGCTGGCGCGCAGCAGGTCACCGCTGCGCAGGATGGTTACGTAATCCATGCCGCCCGCCGTCGAACCGACGAAGAGCAGTCCGGCCAGCAGCGCGATCCCGCCGCCGCCGGTGATGAACAGCGATTTGAACGCGCCCCGCCGCGCCGCCTCATCCTTGAATTTG
>DAOUAT010000014.1:0-2739 GCA_034433275.1 Anaerolineae bacterium | reverse complement strand
CCTCGTCGTCCACCTGATCTATCGTGCCCAGACGCAGCGGTTCCAGCGCAGTTGGCTGGACTTTGTGGTCGCCGAGGAGAATGGCAAGCCGGTAGCGCGGAGCATCGGCAGGTTCTACTATGCGGCGGTCGCGCTCAACGCGATTCTCTCGGTGAGCATCAGCCAAGCGCTGCCGCTGGGCTGAAAAGGAGAGACCCATGTCCGCCGCACGCAAAGCAGCATGGCTCGCACTGGCTGGCGTCACGGCGTCCGCCTACCTGATCTGGATTCGCCCCTGGCAGTTGCGTTGGGGCGCGACCGCTGAAGAAGTCAACCGGCCCATGCCGGGCGATGAGCTCGTCGCCCGGCCGCACTTCAATGCCACTCGGGCCATCACCGTGCATGCCGGCCCGGAGCACATCTGGCCCTGGCTGCTGCAGATGGGCATCGGCCGCGCCGGCTGGTACAGCTACGATCTCATCGATAGCCTGGGGCGCCCAAGTGCGCGCCGCATCCTGCCCGAATATCAGGAGCCACGGGCCGGCGACCTGGTACCGATGAGTCCGGTGGGCGAGTTCGGCGTCTACGTCCGCGCTTTCGAGCCACGCCAGTGGCTGCTGTGGGATGACAAGGGACAGGGCAAGACGACCTGGGTCTGGGGGCTGTATCCGGTGGACGAGAAAGCCACGCGCCTGGTCTCCCGCGTCCGGATGCATTATGACTGGTTGTCGCCAACGATTCTCTTCAGCTTGTTGCTGGACGTAGGCGACATCGTCATGATGCGGAGATGCCTGCTGGTCATCAGGGAGCGCGCTGAGGCGCTGGCCCGGAAATAGGAGGTCACTATGTGGCGCAGCTTGCTGAATACCATCCTGCTCCTACCGGTCGTCCTGGTCGCCTGGCACACGCTGGTGCGGATCATCCGGCGGTTCTACAAGTTCCCCATCCCGCAGTTCCTCGCGAACCTCATTGACAACCCGCTGCGGCGCCGAATCCAGCCGCCCGACGCGACGGCGATCCGGCAAGGCATTGAGCCCGGCATGACGGTCTTGGATGTGGGGCCGGGCAACGGCCGCTACAGCATCGCCGCGGCCCGGCGCATCGGTCCGGCCGGCTGCTTGCATGCCGTTGACATCGAGCCGAAGATGATCGAGCGGGTGCGGGCACGCGCGGCCGCAGAGGGCGTGACCAACATCCAGGCGCGCGTGGCCAGCGCCTACGATCTGCCCTACCACGCTGCGTTCTTCGACGCGATCTACCTGATCACCGTGACCGGCGAGATCCCTGACCCGGTGCGCGCCATGCAGGAGTTCCGCCGGGTGCTCAAGCCGTCAGGGACGCTGGCCGTCAGCGAGATCCTGGTGGACCCCGACTACCCGCGCGCCGCCACCGTGACCCGGTGGGCGACCGCTGCGGGCCTGCGTCCTCGCAAGCAGATCGGAACCTTTTTCTACTACACACTGATCTTTGGGCCTGCTGAAGGATAGAGGCCTGTCCAATGAACATCAACTCGCAGGTTCGACCATGAAAATCGCAACCATCATCGGCAGCCCGCGCAAGCGGGACAACACGGCCGCCGTGCTGCGGAAACGGCTATGACCGCCCATGTCCATGCGCAGGCCGCGAGCCTACGGCCGCGCGTGCTCGCCTTCGCGCTGGACTACATCCAGATCGCCGCCTACGCCACTGTGTTGGCCGCGGTCACATTCGTGGCGGCCGCGAGTCCCCTGCAACGCACCCTGGCGGTCCTCCTGGCGACGCCGGCCTCCCGCGATGCCGTGGCGTTCGTGACCGTCGTCCTGCCGGTGATCCTCTACTTCGCCCTGCAGGAAGGTTCGGCCCGGCAGGCCACCTGGGGCAAACGCAAGCTGGGGCTGCGCGTGACCGGGTTGGACGGCGGGCAGTTGTCACTGGGCCGCGCGCTCGTCCGCTCAGGCGCGAAGTTCCTGCCCTGGCAGATCCCACACCTGCCTGTTCCACATCCCCGGTTGGCCGCTGGCGCCAGCCGCGCCGCCGGCCTGGGTGCTGGCGGGCTTCGGCCTGGTGTGGCTGCTGGTGATCACCTACCTGGCGCTGCTGGGGTTCAGCCGATCCCATCGCACCCCCTACGACCGGTTGGCCGGCTCGCAGGTGATACCAACGTCAGCGAGGCAACCGTGAGCCGTTCCATCGCGCTGGTGACACTCGTCGTGCGCGACTACGACGATGCCATCGCCTTCTTCACCGAAGCATTGCGGTTCGTCGTCAGCGAAGACACGCCCCTGGGCGACGGCAAGCGCTGGGTCGTGGTTGCACCGCCGGAGGGCTGCGGGGCCGCCCTGCTGCTGGCCAGGGCCGCCGCCCCCGAACAGACGGCGCGCGTCGGCAACCAGACCGGCGGCCGCGTCGCCCTGTTCCTGCACACCGCCGACTTCTGGGCCGACTACGACCACATGTTGGCCCACGGCGTCCGCTTCGCCGAACAGCCGCGCGAGGAACGCTACGACTGGGTGGTCGTGTTCCACGATCTCTACGGCAACAAGTGGGATCTCGTACAACCCCGCGACCACGATCCGCTCCCGGCCCAACACGACAAAAGGAATTCCCATGCACCAAACAATCTATCAAGTTGATGCCTTCACCGACCGGCCCTTCGCCGGCAACCCGGCGGCCGTGTGCGTCCTGCCGGCACCCGCGGCCGACGCCTGGATGCAGGCCGTCGCGGCCGAAATGAACCTCTCCGAGACCGCGTTTCTGGTGCGGCAGGCCGACGGCGCGTTC
>DAOUAT010000013.1:0-18354 GCA_034433275.1 Anaerolineae bacterium | reverse complement strand
GCGTTTCGCGCGGAGCTGCGAGACATCCCCTGGCGCAACGATGAGGCCGAGTTCGCGGCCTGGTGCGCGGGCCGCACCGGCTACCCCGCGGTGGACGCGGCCATGCGCCAATTGGTGACGACCGGTTGGATGCACAACCGGGCGCGCATGATCGTGGCGTCGTTCCTGGTGAAGGACCTGTTGATTGATTGGCGGTGGGGCGAGCGGTTCTTTGTGCAGCACCTGGTAGATGGCGATCCGGCCGCCAACAACGGCGGTTGGCAGTGGACGGCCGGCGTAGGCACCGACGCGGCCCCTTATTTCCGCGTCTTCAACCCCAGCCTGCAAGGCGCCAAATTCGACCCGGAGGGCTTTTACGTCCGCCGGTGGGCGCCGGAGCTGGCGCGCGTGCCGCTCAAGTATCTGCACGCGCCGTGGATGATGCCGGCGGACGAGCAGATCCGGGCCGGCTGCCGCATCGGCCAGGACTACCCTGCACCCATCGTGGATCACGCGCTGGCGCGGGAGCGGACGCTGGCGGCGTATCGGCGTTAGCTCAAGAACCGGGGACTTGTCGGTGTCACCCTGAGACACTTGACGCCGCGGCGCGACATGCGTTCCCACAACAAACTTTCACCTGTCATGCTGAGCGGGTCAACGACTCAAGGCTCGTTGCGGCGAGTGTCCAGCGAAGCATCTCGGCGCCGGGAGTTTCCAGGTAGCGGGTTGCCAAGTCACAAGATTAGCTCAGCTTCAACACCTCTGGCCTCAGCTCGGCCACGTAGGGCAGGTGGCGGTAGGCTTCCTTGTAATCCAGCCCATAGCCGACCACGAACCGATCGGGCAACTCGAAACCTTTGTAGCGCAGGGGGATGTCGGCGATCCGGTGTTGGGGCTTGTCAAACAAGGTGCAGACCTCCAGGCTGGCCGGCCCGCGCGCCCGCAGCAGCCGCAGCAGGTAGCTGAGGGTCAGCCCGGTGTCAATCACGTCCTCCACGAATAGCACGTGCTGCCCTTCCACGGACAGATCCAGATCCTTGATCAGCCGCACCGGCCCTTTGGCGCGCTCGCCGGGGCTGTAGCGGGAGATCGCCATGAAGTCAACCCGCACCGGCACGGTGATGGCGCGCAGCAGATCGCCCATGAAAAAGACGACGCCTCGCAGAACGCCGATCACCAGCGGATCCCGGCCCGCGTAGTCCTGGCTGATCTGTGCGCCCAGATCGGCCACGCGGCGGCGGATGTCGGCCTCGCTGAACAGCACGCGGCCCACGCCGCGGGTCAGGTCGTTTTGGCCAGAAGAGAAGATGTTCGATGCCATGCAAGGCTCCTGATAGCGGTAACCCCGTGCAACGGACCGGGGTGGAGCCTTCAGGCGGTTGGCTCTCTGCCGAGAGAGACCGGCTGAAGCCTCCATTCCGGACTGCTGAGCTGGGGGCTTTGTCCGAACGGAATTGACTCGACCTCTTACAGCTCGTTCGCCATCATGTCGGGGTACTCCTCGACCCCGAACTTGAGCATCAGACTGCGGATGTCGCCGCGTTTGAAGAGCTTGATGTTGATCTCCGGGTGAAGTTCGCGCAGCCGCTTGAGCTTATGGTTCTTGTGCCGCACCTGGTGCGGCTGCATGGTGGTCAGCTCGACGTACAGGTCCTGGTCGGGCAGGTAGAAGTCGGGCGAGAACGCCTCGGTGACGTTGCCGCGAGGGTCTTGTTCCAGCACAAAGGTGCGCGGCTCGTATTCCCAGGGGATGCCGTAAAAGTCGAGGATGCGCGCGAACTCGGCCTCGACCGGGTGCGAGAAGGGGGCAGGGACATCACCGGTCATGATTCGCACCCCTCCTGTACGCTTTCTGTTTGCCTGGGCCGGCTCAACCCGGCCGCGGCCGCGCACACCACATCCACTGCGATCGCGACATCCATCTGCGCCATGTTGAGCACCAGGTCGTACAGGCCGGGGTCGTCCCACTTCACGCCGTAGTCGCGGCGCAGAAAGCTTACGCGTGCTCGATCCGAGGCGTTGATCCGTGCCGCGGCCGCTGCGGCCGAGATCCCGCAGCGCGCCTGCACGGTGGCGATCCGCTGCGCGTGCGGCGCGATTACCCGCAGGTGGAGCACGCCGGGCCGGCCAGCCAGCACCACCTGGCCCCCGCGACCGACCAGCAGGACATTCCCCTCAATCGCCAAGTCTTCAATGACTGTGGTCACTTTCTCGTGATACAGGCGCAGCGCGGCCGGGCTCGGTTTCACGCCCAGCAACCCCAGCTCGTCAATTTCGGCCAGGGCGACTTCGGGCGCGCCGGCCGCGCGCGCGGCCCGGTTGATCAACTCGCGGCCGACCAGACGCAGGCCCAGCCGCTCGGCCACGGCCAGGGCGATATCGTCCCCGCGGCTGCCCATCTCGCGGGAGAGTGTGATGATCGGCATGGGATACCTCCGTCTAGCCTTAAAGTAGGACGCGGACGAGCGCGGATGTTTTCAGTTCAGCGCGGCTTACGTCGTTGGCGACATGGGCGTTGTCCCGAAAACCGGCGCCCGGCCCCTGGAATCGAGGCTTCAGCCGGTTACAGGGTCAGTGCAAGAGACCGGCTAAAGCCTCGAGTCCAGGTTGGGATGCTCAGAACGATAACCTCTCCGCCAGGCCCGAATGGCGCTCTTTTGCCCGGTCATTTTTTATCGCGATGCCGATGGCGCGCGGGCTGCCCACCAGCACGACCAGTTTTTGGGCGCGGGTCACCGCGGTGTAGAGCAAGTTGCGCTGTAGCATCATGTAGTGCGTGGGCAGCAGCGGGATGACGACCGCCGGGAACTCGCTGCCCTGCGCCTTGTGGACGCTGACCGCGTACGCGTGCACCAGTTCATCCAGCTCCAGGAAATCGTAGGTGACCCCCCGGTCGTCAAGGCGCACGTCCACGATCTGGTTCTCCAGGTCAATGCGCATCACCTGGCCCATGTCGCCGTTGAAAACGTCCTTGTCGTAGTTGTTGCGGATCTGCATCATCCGGTCGCCTTCGCGGAAGGCCCGGCCGCCGACGATGCGTTCCGCTTTGCCCGTCGCGGGCGGGTTCAGCGCGGCTTGCAGGCGCGCATTCAACGCCGCCACCCCCACCTCGCCCCGGTGCATCGGGCTGAGCACCTGGATCTGCTCCGGCTTAAGGCCGAATTTGCGCGGGATGCGCTCTTGCGCCAGCTCCACCACCAGGTCCGCGGCCGCGGCCGGGTCCTCCTCTTTGAACAGGAAGAAGTCCAGCGCGGTCTTGTTGTCCAGGATCGGCATCTCCCCGCGGTTGATGCGGTGCGCGTTGGTGATGATATAGCTGCCCTCCGGCTGGCGGAAGATGGTGTCCAGGCGGACGACGGAACAGGCTGAGGTCAAGGCTGAGGTTGAGGCTGAGGCTGAGACTCCCTCAACCTTAACCTTAGCCTTGACCTCAAGCTCGATCGCCGCGATCACGTCCTCCAACACATTCCCCGCGCCCACGCTGGGGAGCTGGTCAATGTCGCCCACCAGCAGCAGGTGCGCGCCCGGCGGGATCGCCTTCAGCAGATGGTTGGTCAGCAGCAGATCGAGCATGGAGGCCTCGTCCACGATGATCAGGTCAGCCTCCAGCGGGTTCTCCTCGTTGCGCTGGAAGGTCATCCCTTCGGCGGGCTTGAACTCCAGCAGCCGGTGGATCGTCTTGGCGGGGCGGTCGGTGGTTTCGGTCAGGCGCTTGGCCGCGCGGCCGGTGGGTGAGGCCAGCAGCACGCGGGCGCCGGCCGCTTCCGCCAGGCGGAGGATGCTGCGCACGGTGGTGGTCTTGCCCGTGCCCGGCCCGCCGGTCAGCACGGTCAGCCGATGGGTGAGCGCAGCCTGCACCGCGACCATCTGTTTCGGGGTCAGGGGCATGCGGTTCTGGGCCTGCAGCACGGCAAACGCAGCGGGCCAGTCGAAGGCTCGGAACGTCGTCAACCGATCTTCGCGGGCCTCGGTCAGGCGGCGCAAACGGTTGGTGACGCCGATCTCGCCGCGGTAGAAGGGGATCAGGTAGACGGGGCGCTCTTCGGCCAGGCGGGGGGCCGCGGCTGGCGTGGGCTCTTCCACCCAGACCTCTTCAGCCTCCTTCAGCGCCCGGATGCCGGCCTCAGCCTGGGCCGGGGTGACGCCCAGCAGCTCGGCCGAGCGCGTCGTTAGCTCGGCCGCGGGCAAGTAGACGTTGCCCTCGGCCGCGGCCTGGCCCAGCACGTAGCCGATGCCCGCGGCCACCCGCTCCGGCGCATCGTGGCTGATGCCCAGCTCCCGCGCGATCTTGTCCGCGGTGATGAAGCCGATGCCGTACACTTCGCGCGCCAGCCGGTAGGGGTCGGTCTGCACGATCGGCACCGCGTCGTCGCCATATTGCTTGTAGATGCGCACGGCCAGGCCGGTGGAGACGTTGTGGCTTTGCAGGAACAGCATCACCTCTTTGATCTTCTGCTGCTCGGCCCAGGCGCGGGCGATCAGGTCGGCGCGCACGCGGCCCACGCCCAACACCTCGCGCAGCCGCGCCGGCTCATCTTCGATCATCCGCAGGGTGTCCAGCCCGAACTTACGCACGATGCGTTTGGCCGTCACCGGGCCCACCCCTTTGATCAGCCCGCTGCCCAGGTATTTTTCCAGCCCGGCGATGGTGGCCGGCAGCACGGTGCGGACGGTGTCCGCCTTGAACTGGCGGCCATATTGGGGGTGCGCAGCCCAAACGCCGGTGATGGCCACCGATTCGCCGACGTTGATGCCCAGCATGTTGCCTACGACGGTGACGGTGTACGACGCGCCGTCCGGCGTCAATTGGGCGACGGTGTAACCGTTCTCTTCGTTGTGGTAGGTGATGCGCTCAATGACGCCGCGCAGTGTCTCGCCCACGTTCGCTGCTCCTCCCACCCCCATTTTACCAGACCTGACGCCCGGCTGCGAAAATCGCTCGTCGTTTGCGATGCCGAAAGCGGCCGTTGCACAAATGTGGTATAATAAAAAGCGCTAGTCGGGTGTGAGTAAACGTCGTGCCCCAGGTTCGTTGATACTCAAAAGGAGGTCGCTATGGCACAAATGATTCTCATTTATGCGACGCGCCGCCAGCGTGCGCGGCTGATGAAGCAAGGGCTGAACATCCTGACCGAGTACGAGGACTATGTGTTGGCCAGGGTGGATGATGCACAGATCGCGATGTTGCAGAGCGGGGGGTATGAGATCGAGTTTTATCAGGCTCCGGCCATGGCCCAACCAGCAACGAAAGGAACGCGCGCTATGATTGCAGAAGCGCAAGCGTTGCCCTGGGGACCGCCCCCAGCGGAATATGGTCCTGGGCAGCATTACTACCTGGTGGAGTTCATCGGCCCGGTGAAACAGGCATGGCTGGACGAGATTCGCACCAACGGCGGCGGGATCGAAAACCCCGTGCCCCCGGCCGGCTATATTGTGTCGCTAGACCAGACCGCGTATGACTGGTTGGCCACGATGCCGGGCTACGTGACGCGCGTGTCCCACTACAGCCCTGAGATGCGTTTGGCGCCGAACCTATTGGATAGCATCGAGAAGGATCCTCTCAAGTCGCGCGGGGGCGTTCATGCCGACACGCCGGCCGCAGATCTGCGGCCGGCGCCGGCCGAGCGCGTGACCAACACGTTTTTGCTGAAGTTCTTCGAGCCTGATGCTCTGCACCAGGCTTTGCCGGTCATCCGCCAGATGGGTGGCACACCGGGGGATGTTGACCCGGGCAGCACCCTGCTGACCGTCAGCTTTCAGCCCGACGCGCCTGACGTGACCGGGAAGGTTGAACAGTTGGCGCACTTGCACGGTGTACACTCTGTGGGACCCTATGTGCTGCGCCAGCTCCGAAACGACATCGCCACCGGGTTGATGGGCGGCAAGGAGGTGTCAAATCCTTCGGGGTTAGGTCTTAGTGGCCGGGGCGAGTTTGTAGGTGTGGCAGACTCCGGGTTGGACACCGGCGACCCGGCGACCGTGCACCCGGATTTTGCCGGGCGGGTCGCTGCCTTCCATAGCTGGCCTGTCGCTTCCGATTGGGCTTCTGTAGTCACCAATGTAGGGGAAGATGACGGGCCGGCCGATACTCGCTCCGGCCACGGCACGCATGTCACCGGTTCGATGGCCGGAAACGGGTCGGCCTCACTGCTCGTGCAGGCTGACCCTGTGCGGGGCCTGGCCTACGAGGCAACCGTGGTCTTCCAGGCGGTCGAGCAACGGCTGAAGTGGACGACCGCTTACCGCAACGCCTATTACCAGCGCTACCGCCGTTATCCGCCCGACTACGGCCTGGCCGGCCTGCCGGTTGACCTGAAGACGCTGTTCCAACAGGCATATGATGCGGGCGCGCGCGTCCACAACAACAGCTGGGGCGGCGGCGACTTCGGCGTCTACGACGAGTATTGCGAGGCGGTGGATCGCTTCATGTGGGAGCACAAAGATTTTCTGATCCTGTTCGCGGCCGGTAACGACGGGTCCGATGGCGATCGGGATGGCGTCGTGGACGGGGGAAGCATCACCCCGCCGGCAACGGCCAAGAACTGCCTTACTGTGGGCGCGGCCGAATCGGCGCGGTCGCAGGGCGGCTACCAGTCGGGGTGGGGCCAGCTTTGGCCGAGCGATTATCCGGCAGGCGCGCTGCGGACCGACAAACCGTCGGATAATGCCGCGGACATTGCCGCGTTCAGCAGCCGCGGGCCGACGCGAGATCGGCGCTTTAAGCCCGACGTGATTGCGCCGGGCACCAACATCCTTTCCGCGCGGTCCCAGGCGTTGGCGGCTGGCATCACGCCGGGCTGGGGTGCGTGGAGCAAGAGCAACAAGTATATGTTCGATGGCGGCACCAGCATGGCGACGCCATTGACCGCCGGCGCGGCCGTCCTCGTGCGCCAATACCTCCGCCAGGTGAAGCGCCGAGCCACGCCCTCGGCCGCTCTGGTGAAGGCGACGCTGCTGCACGGCGCGCAGCGGTGGCGCTATCGCCACGCCCCGGCGGCCGATAACGTGCTCTGGGATGAGGCGCAGGGGTGGGGTCATGTGCTCCTCACCGCCGTCCTGGCCCCGCCCGCGAACGTCTCGGTGCGCTGGTATGATCTGCGCCAGGGGCTGAATACCGGTCAGAGTTGGCGGTGGTCGTGTTGGGTGGATGATACAGCCATGCCCCTGGCCTTGACCCTGGTCTGGACCGATTATCCGGCCACGGCCGGGGTGTATCCCAACCTGGTGAACGACCTGGACCTGGTGGTGACCAGTCCTTCCGGCAAGCTGTACTACGGCAACGCGCCGATCGGGCAGCCGGGCGGCGCGCCGGATCGGGTCAACAACGTCGAGCGGATCGTGATTCCGCAGCCTGAGCCTGGCCGGTACACCATCCGGGTGCGCGGGTTCAACATTCCGCGAGGGCCGCAGGACTTTGCACTGGTGTACTCGGGCGGGATCCGGTAGGAGGGGGGAGACAAGGAGAAGGGGAGACAAGGAGACCTCTCCCTATCTCCCCTTCCCCCCCCCGCTCTCCTTCTCCCTATCTCACTCCGTCTACGAGACCTTGTGACAGATCTGGCGTAGGGGGAGGTCGAGGCCCAACGATTCCAGGTGAACGATGGCGTCCAGGCCATGGTAGGCCTCGACGATCCATTGGTTGACCGTTCCCCGACGATAGAACTCCACGCGCGGGGATTCGGATTCGATCAAGACATACTCCCGCAGCGTTTCAATCCCCTTGTAGAACTCGAACTTGGCGCCGCGGTCGTAGTCGCGGGTGGTCTTCGATAGCACTTCGATGACGAGCAGCGGGTTGAGCAGGGTGTCATCACGGCGCTGCAGGAACCTGAGTTTGCCGCACACGACCATGACGTCGGGATAAGTGTAGAGGCCGCTTTTCTGGATGTGCAGCCGTATGTCGCTGTTGAACACTCGACATGGTCGGGCTTTGAGCGTCCGGGACATAGGCCACTCCCTTTCGCTCAGCGTTTGGCCTGCACCTTTGCCTCGAACCGCGCCAGATCGATCAGCGCGCGCTCGTGCAGCCCCTCGCCGATCAGATCCGTGCCATCGTGGGCCGATACCTTGAAGGTGAGCCGGCGACCGTCAACGGCCACCAATTCGGCGCGCGCGGTGACCGTGGCGCCCACGGGCGTGGCGGCCAGGTGTCTGATGTTGACCAGGGCGCCCACCGATTGCTGGCCAGGGGCCAGGTATGGGGCCAGCGCGTGGACGGCCGCGCGCTCCATCAGACGCACCATCTCGGGCGTGGCGAACACGGACACCGTGCCGCTGCCCAAGTGGCGGGCGGTCAACTCCGGGGCCACCTGAACTGTGGCTTCGCCGATGAGTCCGATCGGAAACTGGGGTTTATCCTCGGGCATTGATCCTCCGATTGATACAAACCAGTTGTAGGGGCGGGTTTCTCCGCATCAGCGGCGAGCCTGCGGCTATCACGCTGCTGCCGGGCCGTTAACCGGGCAAAACCCGCCCCTGCTTTCATGCGGATTTTACGCCGGGAGCGGGCTGGGCGCGGGCATGCTGGACGGCCGATCGCTGCCAGCCACGGGCGAGTCAGGGGTGCGGCTCGGCGCAGAGCTATCGGGCGCCGGCGTCGCCTCAACGGGCCGTGGGGGCACGCCCGGCACACCGGCAAAGAACGCCTCGAACGCCTCGACATCCAGTGTCTCAACCTCGATCAGGCGCCGGGCGATGGTGTGGAGCAGCTCGTTATACCGGGTCAAGATCGCTTTGGCCCGGTCATACGCCTCGGTGACGATGCGGTTGACCTCTTTGTCAATCTCCCGCGCCACCTGTTCGCTGTAGTTGCGCTGCTCTCCGATATCCCGGCCCAGGAACACCATCTCGTGCCGCTGGCCGAACACCATCGGCCCCATCTTTCTGCTCATGCCGTACTGAGTCACCATTGCGCGCGCCAGCTTGGTCACCTTGTCCAGGTCATCCACCGCGCCGTTGGTCACATCGCTGAAGACCAATTGCTCAGCCACCCGGCCGCCTAACGCCGCGCTCAGGTCTTGTTCAAACTTGGTCTTGCTCACCAGCACGCGGTCGTTTTCTGGCAGCGCCATCACATAGCCCAGCGCCATGCCGCGGCTGACGATGCTGATCTTGTGTACGGGGTCGCACTTGGGCAGCATCCGGCGCACCAGCGCGTGGCCCGCCTCATGAAAGGCGATGATCTCCTTCTCTTTGGTCGAGATGATGCGCGAGCGGCGCTCGGGGCCGGCGATGACGCGTTCGATGGCCTCTTGCAGTTCCGGCAGGCCGATGGCGCGCTTGTTGCGCCGGGCGGACAGGATGGCGGCCTCGTTCACCAGGTTTTCGATGTCCGCACCTACGAAGCCGGGGGTGCCGCGCGCGATGGTCGGCAGGTCTATGTCGGGTTCCAATGGCTTGCCCTTGACGTGGACCTTCAGGATCGCCTCGCGACCTTTGGCGTCGGGCCGATCCATCACGACCTGGCGGTCAAACCGGCCGGGCCGCAACAGCGCCGGATCCAGGATGTCCGGCCGGTTGGTGGCCGCGATCAAGATGACGTTGGTGTCGGTGTCGAAGCCGTCCATCTCCACCAGGATCTGGTTCAGCGTCTGCTCCCGCTCGTCGTGGCTGCCGCCCAACCCCGCGCCCCGCTGCCGGCCCACCGCGTCGATCTCATCAACGAAGATGATGCACGGCGAGTTCTTCTTGGCCTGCTCGAACAGGTCGCGCACCCGGCTGGCGCCCACGCCCACGAACATCTCCACGAACTCAGAGCCGGAGATGGAGAAGAACGGCACGCCGGCCTCGCCCGAGATGGCCTTGGCCATCAACGTCTTGCCGGTGCCGGGCGGGCCGACCAGCAGCACGCCTTTGGGGATGCGCGCGCCCAGCGCGGCGAACTTCTGCGGTTCCTTGAGGAACTCGACCACCTCTTGGAGCTCCTGCTTGGCTTCCTCTGCGCCGGCCACATCCTGAAACGTCACCGTGGGTTTGTCGCCGGTGAACACCCGCGCCCGGCTCTTGCCGAAGGACATGGCCTGGTTGTTGGAGCCTTGGGCCTGGCGCAGGATCATCAAAAAGAGGCCGCCGATCAACAGCAACGGCACTAACGTGCCCAGGATGGTCATCCACCCGGCCATGTCGCTAGGTGGCGCGATCTTGACTTCCACCGCGGCGAGTTGTTTGGCCGTCACGCCCATTTTGACCAGGGAGGTCGTCAGGTTGACGTCTTCTTCTTTTTGCGAGCGGAAGATCTCCCGATCCGTGGTTTCCACCTGGATCTCATTCCCAGACACAACGATCCGGCTCACCTTGCCAGCCTGGATCAGCGTTGCCACCTCGGTCAGACCTTTTTCCGCCGGCCGTTCGTTGGACTGCGAAGCGCTATAAAACAGGACTGCCACCGCGACGATGATCAGCAGATAGACAAATCCGTTCTTTCGCCAATTGGCACTCACGATATTTGCCTCCATTTCAAGTGAAGACATTATATCAGACATCGCCTAATTCGGCTAGACGTCTGGCTTACAGTAACACGACCAGAGCGCCCTGTGATGGAGGGATTTATGACAGAGATCATTTGACAGCCCTGGTAGCCTGTGTTACTCTAACACAAGTTGTCAAGCACATAACAAGGTGAGGCTTAAGGGGAAAGCCGGTGTGAGACCGGCGCTGTCCCGCAACTGTAACCTGACGCCAAAGCAAGCGACAGATCCTTGCCGAATCGCGGTCAGGAAGCCAGAAAACCCGTGCTCACCTTGTTCTCTACGACCTTCGAGGTAAAGGGAGTGGGAACTGCGTCGCTCAACTGTGACGCCTGCCGCTCCCCTTGCCGTTGCTGGGCAAGGGTTTTTTATTGTAAACGCCCCTGCCCCGGGCGTTTTTTTGTTGGAGCGAACAACTTCATGTGGTTCCGTTGGGCGCTGCGCCTGTTGATCACCCTCTCCCTGTTGACCGCGATCATGTCCCCCGCACCGATTGCGGCCCAAGTTGACGCGCCCAGCGAAGCCGTCTGTCGGGCGCTGGGCTGGCTGGCGACCCAGCAGGGGCCTGACGGCAGTTTCGGCTTCCGCCTGGCCAACGGCGCTTACCAACCCAGTGCCAGCGTGACCGCAGATGCCGTGTATGCATTGGCGCTTCTGGGTGAAAAGCCGGACGGGGCGGCCTGGACGCGCGCGGGATACACCGCCGTTGAAGCATTGGCTGCGCTGGCGCCGGCTTATGTGGGCGCCGATGCGGGGCAGGCCGGCAAGGTGGCTCGCGCGGTCGCCCTGGCCGGCAGCGATCCGCGTGCGTTCGCCGGCATGGATCTGGTGGCGATTATCGAAGCTGCCTACGACCCAGCAACAGGCCGGTATCACCCTGCACTCCTGTTCCGGCACACCCTGGCCGTGGAAGGGCTGCTGCGCTCCGGTGTTGCAGTGCCTCAGGCGGCGCTAGACGCCCTCGTCAGCGCACAGCTGGTTGATGGCGGCTGGTTTTGGAGCTTTGATGGGACACAAAGCGACGTGGACACCACGGGCCGGGTCCTGCAACTGCTCGCCGGACAAGCGCGCCTCCCGGCGTCCCAGGCTTATGACCGGGCAGCAGCGTTCCTGGCGCAAGTGCAGACGGTTGAGGGGGGGTGGGGCGCTGATGCGTCAACGCCGCCCAACAGCAACTCCACGGCGCTCGCTCTAAATGGGTTATTGGCTGCTGGGTTTGACCCTCAGTCGCCTGAATTTGAGAGGCAGGGCCATAATCTCCTGACCACGCTGCTCTCGTTTCAAGAAGACACCGGCGCGTTCGTTTACATTCGGCAGCCAGGCAAGGAGGAGGTGCGCCTGATGGCGACCCTGGATGCCTTGATCGCATTAGCGCCCGTGCTGCCAGCCCAGGCGCTCTGTGGTGACGGGCCGCCTGAACAAGCGGTTGAACCGGAAAGGCGCGTTGACCCGGTCTGGCGCGCGCCGTTGGCGACCGGCATCTACTTGCCGCTCATCTTGGTGCTTTGAGGTTCTCACAGGAGTCAGTCTTGCGAAAACGATGGGTGGTGGGGGCCGCACTGGTGTGCGTGTTGGTCGCGGGCGTAGCGGCGGCTACAACTGCCGGCGTGCTTACGCGGCCAACGGCGGCGGTCAGCGCCGCAGCGCCGGCGCAACAAGAGGTCAATCGCGCGGCCGTGGTGGTGAATTTCGGCGACAACAACGTTCAAACACAGTGTGTTTCCTTCACGGAGCAGGTGATCACAGCCGAGGCGTTGCTGCTGCGCGCGGGCTTTGATTTCTCTCTAGACCAGCGAGGTGAAGTGTGCCGCATCGAGGCGGTGGGATGCCCGACTAGCAATTGCTTTTGCCAGTGCGGCGTAGCTGAATGTGTATTCTGGGGTTACTTTCATTGGGTTGGCGATAGATGGCAACGCGCACTCGATAGTATGACGTGGTTTGAAGTGCGCAATGGGCAGGTTGAGGGTTGGTCATGGGGCTCCGCCAACTTCGCTATTGGCGTCCCACCGCCATTGATTACTTTTGAGCAGATATGCCCATCGCCGGGGGCGCCGCCAACGCCAACACCGACCGCGACCAGCCAGCCAACCAGCACAGTGATGCCAACCCAGCCCTTGGTCCCAGAGGTGGTGTTCCAGGCAGACGACTGGCAGGTGATGTCCGGTGCTTGTACGGCGCTGCGCTGGCAGGTGCTGAACGCCGACCAGGTGACGCTAGACGGCCAGCCTGTTGCCATAGCGGATCAAAGAGAGGTGTGCCCAGAGGTCACGCAACGGTTCGTGTTGACGGCCAGCAATCTGGCGGGCCAAACAACGCGAGACGTGATGGTGCAGGTGGTGTCGTTGCCGCGAACTGCGGCCGTCACTGTGACGCCTGTACCAGACTGGACAGGCGGGCCACAGACTCCTGGCCCGGCAACGGTGGGGGCAGGCGCGGTCACACCTCCGTCTGCGCTTGAGCCGTCTACGACCGCCGCGCTGACGCCTGATCTTCGGGCTTTGCTCCTCGGCGCGCCGGCCACAGCAACACCGATGCGGAGGGAGTTGCCTGCTGGACCAACTGCAACAGCGTTGCTGCGCCTGGGTGAGGCAACGACGCCCACGCCGGAGGTCGAACTGCCGGAAGCGGCGTCTCCGCAGCGGTTTTTGACGCTGTCTGTGGGGCTGCTATTAGGGGCAGGGATTTTGTTTGCGATCGTATTCTGGGTTCTGCGCACAACGCGCACCCCTGAACGATAATCAGCTTTGCTCAGGAGGAATCGTGAAACAACGTATCGTTTTTGTCGTCTTGGTGGCCGTGGCGCTAACACTCGTGCTGTCGGGGGTCGCGCTCGCGGCTCAAGGCGACACCAAACAGGTCGGCCTTGTCATCGTGTTTCCTGATAAGACCGAATATGCCGCCATCGTCACTGTGCCGGTGGCCGCGACGACCTTCGACGTGCTCCGGGCGGCTAATGTGACGCTGGTCAGCCAGAGCACGGCATTCGGGCCGGCCGTGTGCAGCATCAAGGGGGTTGGGTGTCCGGCCGATAACTGCTTCTGCGACCCCAAACGGTTCTGGGCCTATTATCACCTGGTTGATGGGGCATGGGTCTCGGCGGCCGAAGGGGTGGGCGCCTTCGTGCCCGCGAACGGCGCTGTCGAGGGCTTTGCGTGGAGTGAGTTCGATGCGAGCTTCAACCCCACGGTCAAGCCGACCGTGTTAACGTTCGCGCAGATCGGTGCTGCGCCGCAGCCGACCAGCTTGCCGCAGACGGGTGGTGGGCTGTTGCCGGTTGTCGCGGCCGCCGGCGGCCTGCTGCTGTCGGGTGCGTTGCTGGTTGCTTCGCGGCGCACGGGCCGGTGACGTGTGCTAACGCCGGGCTGTGGTGGTCTGCACAGCCCGGCATCTTGTGAAGAGTGAGCCGTATGCCCCGTATCTTTCGCCAAGTGAGCATCCTGGGTTTCTTGTTGATCGGCCTGGTCAGTGTTCCGGTGGAGCGCGTGTTGGCCGTGCCCGCCATCGGTCAGCAAGCGCCGGGCCGCACCGCGCTGGTGGTCCAGTTCCCCGATAAGACCCTGGAAACGCGCTGCGTCACGTTCAGCGAACCGGTCATCACCGGCGCTGACCTGCTGGCGCGCTCCGGGCTGCCGGCGGTGCTGGACTACAACGCGGGACTGGGGGGCGCGGTGTGCAGCATTGAGCAGGCGGGGTGCGCGTTCCCGGCCGAGAGCTGCTTTTGCCGCTGCCAGGGCGCTTCGTGCGAGTATTGGGCTTATTACTACTGGGAGGACGGCGCCTGGCGCTACTCCGCGGTGGGCGCCAGCGGCCGCCAGGTGACCGATGGCGCGCTGGAAGCCTGGTCGTGGGGGCCGGGCAATTGGACCTCAGGAACCGAGCCGCCCAAGGTGACTTTTGACGAGGTCTGTGGGCCAGACGCGTCCGGGATCGGCGCCCCGACGCAACCGGCGGCAGTGGGGGGCGTGTCCGGGATCACGGCGGCACGAGGCCGGGCGTTCACGCCAGAACTGCTGCCCGGCTACGCAGCCTACCTCCTGACCGCGGCCGCCCTGGTTTTTGCCGGAGCACTTGTCTTGCGACGCAAAGACCGGGCCCTTGTTCCCGAAGAAACGCTTCATCATCATGAGTCGCGGTGAACCCGGTCAACAGATCGGGCAGGAAGCAGTACGCAATACGCTGTACGCAAGACACGCTTGACCTCATCCGATACTTTCCACCCTCTCGCCTGGCTGGCCTGGCTGGCTGCCGCCGTGCTGCCGGCGCTTTCCACGCGCAACCCACTTTATCTCAGCCTGACGCTGCTGGCGGTGGCGATCACATATGTGGCCGTGGGCCGGCGCAGTGAGTTGGCGCGCAATTGGGGCGCGTTCGTGCGCTTCGGCGCGTGGCTGTGGCTGTTCACCATCCCGTTCACTATGCTGACCTCGCACCACGGCGTGCTCGTGTTGTTTCGGCTGCCGGAAACCTGGCCGGTGGTGGGCGGGCCGATCACGCTGGAGGCGTTCCTCTACGGGCTGACCGGCGGCCTGGCGTTGATCACGCTGCTGCTGGTCTTTGCCACCTTCAACGTCGCGGTGGACCAGGCCCGGCTGCTGCGCATGACTCCGGGCTTCGTTTATCAGGCCGGTGTAGTGGCAGGCATCGCGGTCGCCTTTGTGCCCCAGATGGTCGCCGCCTGGCAGGCGATCCGTGAAGCGCAGCAAGTGCGCGGGCACAAGGTGCGCGGGGTGCGGGATCTGCTGCCGCTGCTGCTGCCCCTGCTGGTGACGGCGCTCGAACGGGCAATGCAGTTGGCTGAGTCTATGGAGGCGCGCGGGTTCGGCGGCCAGGCCGTCGCAGCCACCCGTCGCCAGCGTTTGCTGAACCAGCTTGCCATCCTGCTGGGCTTGGGGCTGCTGGGCGGCGGCCTGACCGCGGCCGGCTTCATGACCGATGGCCGTTGGCGCAGCGGCCTGCTGTTAGCGGGCGGGCTGGCGCTGCTGCTGTGGGCATTCTGGGATCAGGGCCGGCGCATCCGCCGCAGCCGTTATCAGCGCTGGGTCTGGCGGCGCCTAGATCGGACGATGCTGGCCGTTGCGCTGATCGGCTTGATCGGCTGGGCTGCGGCCTGGCTGCTGCGCAGCACGTGGCTGTTCTATTATCCCTACCCGCCTTATTCACCCTGGCCGGCGTTCAACCCGCTGCTGGGCGTTTTGATTGCGTTATTGGTTGCGCCGGCCGTGTTGATGCGTGATGCGTGATGCGTGGTGCGTGATGCTGCGGGTGCGGGAAGGATTTTTGGAATCGAGGCTTCAGCCGGTTGCTTTCATGTCCGGCGAGACCGACTAAAACCTCGATTCCAGGTTTGAGAAGACCGGGTGCTTGTCTGAAGGTCGAATTCAGCATGATTGAACTCTCTCACGTCACTTACACCTACCCTGACCAGGTCACGCCGGCGCTGGCCGATTTTTCGGTCGCGCTGCGCCGGGGTGAGTTCGTGCTGGTCGTCGGGCCGTCGGGCGCGGGCAAGTCCACCTTTCTGCGCAGCCTGAACGGCCTGGTCCCGCACTTCTACGGCGGCCGTTGGGCCGGTCAGGCCAGCATCCTGGGTCGTGACCCGGTGGCGCTGGCCCCGCGCGGCATGGCAGACCTGGTGGGCTTCGTGTTCCAGGACCCGGAGGCGCAGTTCGTGGTGGATACGGTGGAAGACGAGCTGACGTTCGCCCTGGAGAACTTCGCCCTGCCCCAAGCCACCATGCGCAAACGGGTGGAAGAGGTGCTGGACCAGATGGGCATCGCGCACCTGCGGACCCGGCGCATCAGCACCCTCTCTGGCGGCGAGAAGCAGCGCGTGGCCATTGCGGCGGTGCTGGCGCTGCAGCCGGAGATCCTGGTGCTGGACGAGCCCACCTCGCAACTCGACCCCCAGGCGGCCGAAGAGGTGCTGGTGGCGCTGCGGCATCTCAACGAAGATCTGGGCCTGACCGTGATCCTCAGCGAGCACAGGCTGGAGCGCGTGGCGCAGTACGCCGACCGCATCCTCTACCTGCCCGGCCTGGGCGCCGCGCCCGTGTTGGATGCACCACGCGCCGTGCTGGCCGCGCTGCCGGTCGCCAGCGTCCCCCCGCTCATCGAGGTCGGTCGCGCCCTGGGCTGGCAGCCGTTGCCGCTGACCATCAAGGAAGGACGGGGGTTTGCGCGCGCGTTGTTAGCGGAGTTGGGGGTAAGGGGGTATGGGGGTATGGGCACATGGGAGTATGAGCGCGAGGAAAACTCACCCGCTCCCACACCCCCACACTCACCCACCCCCACACTCATCACCGTCCACAACGTACACTACAGCTACACCGGCCGCGTCGCGCTGCGAGGGCTTGACCTGACCGTACGAGCCGGTGAGTTTATCGCGCTGCTGGGCCGCAATGGGTCGGGCAAGAGCACGCTACTGAAGCACCTGGTGGGCCTGTTGAAACCGGAGGAGGGCCGGGTGAGTGTGGCGGGCCTCGACACGAGCAAGGCCGACACCGACGCCATCATCCAGCACGTCGGTTATGTCCCTCAGCACCCCGGCGCACTGCTCTTCGGCGAGACCCTGGCCGCGGAGCTGGCGTTCACCCGGAAAAGCCACGGCCTGCCCCCCGAGCCCGCGGCCGACCGCGATTTGCTGGCGCGGCTGGGCCTGGCCTCCCTGGCCGACCGCGACCCGCGCGATCTCAGCGGCGGCGAGCAGCAGCGTGCGGCCCTGGCCGCCATCCTGGTGGCCGCCCCGCGCATCATACTGCTGGATGAGCCTACCCGCGGCCTGGATTACGAGCAGAAGCGCAATCTGGCGGCCCTGTTGCAGGGGTTGCAGCGCGAGGGCGCGACGATCATCATGGCCACCCACGACGTCGAGCTGGCCGCGGCCTGCGCCGACCGCGTCGTGCTGCTGGCCGAGGGCCAGGTGGTGGTGGACGGCCCCGCGCGCCAGGTGATGAGCGACTCGCAGGTCTTCGCTTCGCAGATCAACAAGCTGTTCCGCGACACGCGGTTCCTGGTGGCGGTGGATGTGGTGCTGGTGGCAGATGGCTGATGGCTGGTGGTCAATGAGCGAATCAGCGAATGGCGAACGAATGAGCACATCACGGAATACGCAACACACAACACGCAGCACGCCCCTGCTGTCCGGCGCGATCCTGGCCGTCGCCAGCGTGCTCGGCCTGGGGGCGTTTCTGTATCCCTTCTTCATGACCGTCGCGCCAGCCACCGGCATGATGGCCCACGCCAACGACGCGCCGCTGCTGACGGTGCTGCTGCTGGGGCTGTGCCTGGCAGCCGTGTTCTCCAGCCTCACCGGCGCGCAGATGACCAGTAAGCTGGTGGCGGTGTTGGGTGTGCTGACCGCGCTGAACGCGGTGCTGCGGGTCGTGCCGGGGCCGGCCGGGTTCAACGCCATTTTCGTGCTGCCCATCCTGACCGGCTACGCCTACGGGCCGGCCTTCGGGTTCCTGTTGGGTTCGCTATCGCTGCTGGTGTCCGCGTTGATCGGCGCGGGCGTGGGGCCGTGGCTGCCGTATCAGATGTTTGCCACCGGCTGGATGGGGCTGCTCTCAGGGCTGCTGCCCCGGCTGCCGGCCCATCGGCGGTGGGAGGCGGTCATGCTGGCGGCCTGGGGCGGCGTCCTGGGGCTGATCTTCGGCGCGATCATGAACATCTGGTTCTGGCCGTTCCTGGCGGGCGGCGCGGCCGGCCCCGCCCTGCCCGATGCCGCCAGCGCCACCTGGCAGCCCGGCATGGCGCTGGGCCCGACGCTGCGCGCGTACGCGGTGTTCTACGTGACGACGTCATTGTGGTGGGACATCGCCCGCGCCGGCGGCAACGCGCTGCTCATCCTGCTGTTCGGTGGCCCGATTTTGCGCGTGCTCCGAAGGTTTCAGAAGCGGTTCAGGTTTGA
>DAOUAT010000012.1:0-2642 GCA_034433275.1 Anaerolineae bacterium | reverse complement strand
CCCAACTCCTTGCGAAAGCAACTGGTCAGGTAGTCGTCGCTCAGGCCGACGTGATCGGCGATCTCCTGCCGCGAGAGCGGTTCAGCACAATGCTCGTGCATGTAAGCCATCGCCTGGCGCACGAGCCGCTGCGCCTCGCTGCTCAGCTCGCGCTTGCGCGCCAGCGCGGCGTCCAGGTGCGCCAGGGTCTCTTCCAGGCTGAAAATGCCCTTGCTCAGCACGCGCGTCACGCCCAGGTTCAACCGGGCCATCTCCGCTTCGGTGAGCGTTTGGCCGGTGACGACGATGACAGGAATGTCGCGCAGGGCCGGTCGTTCGCGCATCGCCTCCAGCACCGCGAAACCGTCCATTTCAGGCATCATCAGGTCCAGCAGCACCAGGTGCACCGGCTCGCGCTGGAGGATCGCCAGCGCCTCGAGCCCGTTGCGCGCCTTCAGCACCCGATGGGCCGCGGAGCGCGCCTGCACGACGCGGGCGTGCATCTCCAGCGTCTCCGGGTCGTCATCCACCACCAGGAACGTGGCCTGGGGGTGGGTCACATCGGCGGACAGCCAGCGTTGATCGAGCGCGCGCGTCAGCTCGGCCAGCTCGATGGGCTTGGTGAGATAGTCGAACTCCAGCACCGCGCCGCTGTCTTGTGCGAGCGCGTAGAAGAGCACGGGGACGGTCCGGGTGGCCGGATCGGCCTTGAGCATCTTGAGCACGTTCCAGGCCTGATCCGAAGCCAGGGTGACATCCGCCACCACCGCAGCCGGTGGCGCGGCCACCAGTTGCGCTTGCCAGCTCACGGGCTGGTTTATGAGCGCCATCTGCACGGTGAACCCGCGCTGCTGCAAGTGCAGGCGCAGGCGTTCGTTCATGTCCGGGGAGCTGGTGAGCACCAGCACCCAGGGCGCAGCCTTCGCCGCGGGCGCCGTGACCTGCGCCGGCGCGACCGGCGGCGCCACCGTCGGCAGGGTGAAGGAGAAAGTCGAGCCGTCACCTTCCTGGCCGGCGGAACGCACGGCGATCGTGCCGCCGTGCAGCTCGACGAGGCGCCGGCAAATCGCCAGCCCCAGGCCCAGGCCGCCGTAGCCGCGGGTGATGCTCCGCTCCGACCGGCGGAAGTCGTCGAAGATCGCGCCCTGTTCCTCCGGCGGGATGCCCAACCCGGTGTCGCGCACGCTGACGGTGACCGACTCCGGCCCTGTCTCCACGGCGAGGCAGACCTCGCCTTGCGCCGTAAACTTGATCGCGTTGCTGATGAGGTTAAACGCCACCTGCGCCAGCCGCGTGCGGTCGCCCCACACCCACGGCCCCGACTCCGGCAGGTGTGCATGCCACGTCAGACCTTTGTCCGCCGCCAGCCGGCGGCCGGTCTCCGCCACGGTGCGCAGCATTTGCCCCAGATCCATGAGCTGGTTGGTCAGCCGCAACTGCCCTGCGTCGCTGGAGGCCAGATCGAGCACATCGCCGATCAGCCGGCCGAGGTGTTGCGCGTTGGCGTTCAGGCGCTCCACATCCTTGCGCGCCGCGGGGGGCAATGGCGCACCACCGCTGTCGCTGTCGCGCAGCAGGATCTCGCCCAGGCCGACGATCAGGTTCAACGGCGTGCGCAGCTCGTGGCTGACGGTGGACAGGAAGCGGCTTTTCATTTGGTTCGCTTCCTCGGCCAGGCGGCGGCCCTCGGTGGCTTCTCGGTACAATTGCGCGGTGTTGAGCGCCGCGGCCAACTGCTGGACAATGGCGCCGTAAAGGTCGAGCTGTTGGGAGTCGAAGGCGACGAACCCCAACTGCCCACGCGGGTTGACCAGCGGCAGCAGTGCCAGGCTAGAGGGGCGGTCGGCAGGGAGCAGGCCGGGGGGCGGAAACGCGCCACAGGGAAACCGGAGCGGCTCCGTGTAGCGCGGGGTCAGCGTGCGCAAGAGGCAGCTGGCGGCCGGGTCGTCCTCGGCGTGCTCAAACAGGGCCACGGCCGCGAACGAGATGCCCATCTCAGGCAGGTATTGCGCCAACACATCATAGACTTGCGTTTCATCGAGCGCGGCCTGGAGTTGCGCTGTCAAAACGCCGACGCGATCGGCCGTCCAGTGCTGATCCATCACGTAACGCCGGTGGCGCTGCCACGTGCCGGCCGCGACCGCCTGGCGGCCGGCTTCCAACAGGCGATGCGCCCGGACCCGGCGCGTATCGTCCGGCCAGCGCTCAGCCAACACGGACAGATCATCGCTTATCACCGAGAAAGCAGCCTGCCAGATGGTCGCATCGTCCCAGCCCTGCGCCGCCTGATGCAAGATCGCATCCACAGCCGCGCGCAGCATCCTCGGGGCGTCCTGCTCGACGCTGGTGATGAAGGCCTCGGTCAGGTGCGCGCGCACCGTGTGAATCTCTTCCGGTTCAGCGCCGGACGGGGGCGCCCCATTCTCCCTCGCCCTGGCGCCGCGGCCACAGCCGCACGATTCCCGAATTACGAGATGAGTGGCGACTTTGACCGGCTCGGCCAGCGGCGGCGCGCCCTGGATCTGGCGCACGAGCTGCGTCGCTGCCTGGTAGCCCATCTCGAACAGCGGCACCGCCACGCTGGTCAGCGGCGGTTCCTGCACGCCGCTCTCTGGCCGGTCGTCGAAACCGATGACCGCGATATCCTGCGGCACGCGCAGACC
>DAOUAT010000011.1:0-10780 GCA_034433275.1 Anaerolineae bacterium | reverse complement strand
CCATCACGGTAGCCCGCCGCGTGCTGCACGATAGCCCGCACGTCTTTCTGGTGAGCGAGGGCGCGGAGCGGTTTGCGGCCGCGGCCGGGCTGCCGCTGTGCGAGCCGGCGGCGCTGGTGGTGGAGCGCGAGCGGTTGCTTTGGGACGAAAGACGGAGGACCAAAAACGAAGGACGGGCGGCCTTCGGCGCGGCCGACACGGTGGGCGCGGTGGCGCTGGACGCCACGGGGGACCTGGCCGTGGGCAACTCCACCGTCGGCACCTTCTTCAAGCACCCTGGCCGGGTGGGCGACACCCCCATCATCGGCTGTGGTTTTTACGCCGACAACACCCTGGGCGCGGCCGCCTGCACAGGGTGGGGCGAGCAGATCATGAAGACCGTGCTGGCGAAAACGACCGTGGATCAAATCGCCCTGTTGGGCAACGCGGCAACCGCGGCCAACGTCGCCATCGCGTATTTTCGCCACCGGGTGGATGGCCTGGGCGGCGTGATCTGCATCGCGCCCGACGGGCAGATCGGCCTGGCGCACAGCACGCCCTACCTGGCGCACGCGTACCGGGGCGAGGGGATGGCCGAAGTCGTGGTCGGCTTGCAGGCGGTGAGGTAGCTATGGCTCAGAAACGCGTCCAAGCCGTCATTACCGGCCGGGTGCAGGGGGTGGGCTATCGCGCCAGTTGCGCGCGGCAGGCCGCGGGCCTGGGCCTGACCGGCTGGGTGCGCAACCGCTGGGACGGCGCGGTCGAGGCGCTGTTCGAGGGCGAAGCGGCCGCGGTGGCGCAGATGATTGACTGGTGCTGGCAGGGGCAGATGATGGCCGATGTGACGAACGTGGAGATCGCCAGCCTGCCCGATGCGCCGGCCGAGCGCGGGTTTCGGGTGCGGGGGTAGGCCCGCAGCAAAAGGATTCTGCCATGACGAGTCAGAAACGCACACCGGAAGAAGTATCGGAGGTCATGCGCAAAGTTCATTCCTACGACACTGCGCCCGAGATTGCGCTTCAAGCGGTGTTGCGCGAACAAGGGGTCGTGTATGAGGTTCATTCGGCTGATCTACCCGGCAAGCCGGACATCGTTTTGCCCAGAGAGCGAGTTGCAGTCTTTGTGGATGGCGAGTTCTGGCATGGAATGCAATGGCGACGTCGCCAACGCTCCACGCTTGATCAGCAGTTCAAAGGAGCACGCAACCGAGAGTATTGGGTGAAAAAAATCCGCAGAAACATGCAGCGGGATTGCTCGAATACCAGTAAGTTACTTAAGCAAGGCTGGAAGGTGATCAGATTTTGGGAGAGCGATGTTCTCAAAAATCCGGAGAAATGTGCAGAAATGACTATGCAGCTACGTGATACTTTAGTGATCGAGGATGGATTCTCGGTGTTACCGGATAAGACCTTTGCCGAATTCTTTGCTGGCATCGGGCTGATGCGTATGGGACTCGAGGCGCAAGGTTGGACACTCGCATTCGCCAATGACATAGATCCGCTAAAACTAGAGATGTATCAGGATCAATTTGGGGACGTAAATGGGCACTTCAGTCTCGGTGACATTCATGAGCTTGCCGCTGATCGAGTTCCGACCGTGACTCTAGCGACTGCGTCGTTCCCTTGCAATGATCTTTCTCTGGCTGGTGCGCGAGCTGGGCTGGGAGGCAAGCAATCTTCGGCTTTTTGGGGCTTTGTTCGAGTTCTTACGGAAATGCGGCATCGTCGCCCGCCAGTAGTTTTGATTGAGAATGTCACTGGTTTTCTAACTTCACATGGCGGCTCTGATTTCAAAGAGGCCTTGAAGGCCCTCAACGACCTTGGCTACATCGTAGATTCGTTCATTATAGACGCAGCAAGATTCGTTCCACAGAGCCGGCAACGACTGTTCGTGGTAGGGGTGCTCAAAACGCAATCCCAATTCAGCGAACCTAAAAGGGAATATGGTTTTTTTGGAAGCGACACCCGGCCAAAAGCTCTAGCAGATTTTATCTTGGCAAATCCCGATATTCGCTGGCTCGTGCGCTCATTACCACCCTTGCCTGACAATGACCAGCTTCTTGAGTCAATTATTGAGGACCTGCCGGACGATGCTACGGAGTGGTGGAGTTGGGAACGGGTGGAATATTTACTGAACCAAATGAGTCCCCGTCACCGGGAAAAGGCTGATGAAATGATAGCTGGCGACACATGGTCTTACGGGACCATTTTCCGACGGGTACGGAATGGCAAGTCAATGGCTGAGTTGCGGACCGATGGCATCGCAGGCTGTCTGCGCACACCGCGCGGAGGAAGTGGTCGGCAAATCTTATTGAAAGCCGGGAAAGGCAAATGTTATGCCCGCCTTGTTACTCCGCGCGAAGCAGCGCGATTAATGGGGGCTGATGAATTCAAACTATCTGTGCCACTCAACCAAGCCTTGTTCGGTTTTGGTGATGCAGTCTGCGTTCCAGTCATCTCTTGGATTGCAGAACATTATCTCAATCCGGTTGTCACTGAATTGATGCGGGGACGACCACTACAACAGACCTACGGTAATGAGGTCTAGTTTGTCAAGGACATGATATGCCAACCACGCCAATTACCAGACTACCGCGAAACGATGCGACTCCTTGTCGTCACACCTTCGACCGTAACATGGTCAAGCGCCTGAAAGAGCTTCTTCACGAACTGCCCGAAGAACATCCAGAGATACTTGCAGAGCATGATATCTCTTCGGTTGACTATCCGCTGCTTTTCAATAGCGCGATTCAATCGCTGCGTGGCACATCTGCAGCGACCACCAGCGACAAGCGTCGTTTTGTGGCGCAAATCCTCAACTTTATGAAGGAGCAGTCCTTCATTGTGGAGTGGCAGGACCTTCGAACCCAGGGACGCAATGATTATCGCGTTAACCTATCTGATGGTCGTAGTGTCGCTATTGAGGCCAAAGGATGTCCTGATGGGAACAACATGACTATCTATGAGCGCCCATCCTGGGCAGATGAATTCATTATTTGGAGTCAGTGCCCAGACTCACTTGCAAAGGACCCGGGAGCAGGTGTTTGGAGCGGCTTGAGCATCCGTTTGTTCCCGCACATGATGGAAAGCGACACTCAACGAGTGGATGCTATGATTTTTTATGATGGCCGTTGTGCATCTTCGTTTCGGCAGTGTCCTTATCAGTTTGGTATAACCAGCAGCTTGCGGACTGCTGCCACAGACGTACCTGGTTATCCCGAAGGCAATTGGATGTCGGCCCCATGCGTATACTTGCTTCCGCGTACCAAGGCCCATTACACCAGCAATCCCAAGCCGCCTTTGAATTCATTGAGTGACTGTGAATTCATTGTGGCCTTGCTGCGCGCATTTGGAGTGCCTGATGCGAACATGAGGAATCATGTGCAGTGGGTGTCTGTAGAGGTCAAACAGGATGCGGGTGGACGGTATAGGCGTGTTTCTTTGGGCCGAGGCTTAGATAACCAAGTTCCACTGCTCGAAAGTCGCTGGCAGAAGGTCAAGCGCGAGTAGTAACAGATTAATACAGACTTCAAAACTGCGATTTCGCCGTCTGCAACCGTGGATTTCGTCGACTGGCATTAGCGCAGCAGGTCAACGGGGTTACCCAATGGGGGGATCTCTTGGCCGCACGCATTGTGGCGTCCGAGGTGATCTCGGGAAATAAAACAGCGGCTCTGCCTGGGAGCCGATAACCACCGGCGCTGTGCGCCGGAATGGGGCGCCCTACGGGTGCCCAGCCATCCCAGGACTTACGATACCGCTTCGATATCTATTCAACCATATCAGAGGCGAATTGTCAAGCGTTTGCCGAAATTTCAGACCGCCCAATAGGAGTCACCCGTGCCCGACCCCATCCCCGTCATCATCCACACCGACGGCGCGTGCTCCGGCAACCCGGGGCCGGGCGGGTGGGCCGCGATCTTGCGCTTCGGGCCGCACGAGAAGGTGCTGCAGGGCGGCGCATCGCTGACCACCAACAACCGCATGGAGCTGCGCGCGGCCCTCGCCGCGTTCCAGGCGCTCACCCGGCCCTGCGTGGTGGAGATCCACACCGACTCGGAGTACCTGAAGCGGGGCATCACCGAGTGGATGGCCGGCTGGCTGCGCAACGGTTGGCTGCGCTATAACCCTAGCACGCAGACAAAGCAGCCGGTGAAGAACCGCGATCTGTGGCAGACGCTCAACGCAGCCATCAAGCCACACCGGGTCACGTGGCACTGGGTCAAGGGGCACGCGGGCGATCCACTCAACGAGCGGGCCGACCAACTGGCCGTGGCCGCGCTGAACACCATCGGCGTCAAGGGTCAGCCGGACATGGAGGGGGCGGATGCGGCGGTGCCGGTGTGATGAATAGCGAATCAGCGAATGGCGAATAGCGAATGGATGATTACAATGAGCTGACCGGCGATGTGCCGGCGTTGATACGGGGCGACGGGCCGGGGCTGGCGGAGTTGGGCGGGCCTGGTGCGGAGTTGAGCACCGGGCTGATCCTGACGTGGCGGGACCGGCTGGTGTTCGGGCTGGACCTGCGCGCGATCCCGCTCGGCGCGCGCGGCCAGAACGGGATCGTCGCGTTTACCGGCATCGGCGGCCACCTGGACCCCGGTGAGGGGTGGACGCAGGCGGTGGTGCGCGAGGCAGTGGAAGAAGCGTGCGTCCCGGTCGCGCTGGGCGACAGCGCGGTGACCTACCTGTGCCGCGAGGACGCGACGCCGCGGCCCATCGCCTATCGCTGGGACGAACCCTACCGGCCGCTGCTGGTGTGGGTGGCGACGTTCAACCTGCGCCGCGGGCCAAACCGGGAACGGCGGCCGGTGACCATGGTGACCGCGGTGTTTCGCGGCGCGGCGTTGGGCCGGCCGGCGCCGTCGGCCGAGATCTCCGGGTTGCTCCTGATGGACGCGGAGACGCTGGTCTACACCTACGCCGCGCCGCGGCCGTTGGGTGATCTGCTCGACCGCGGCGCGCAGATCATTGGCCCCGACCTGCCGCCAGAGACGCTACTGGCCCCCGGCGGCAGCGCGTATTTCTATGCGCAGTGGCTGGGGTGGCAGGATGGCGAATAGAGGCAGAAGAGCAGAGCATCCTGAGCGGAACGGAGCACCGCCCGCATCAGTCAGCGGCGCGGTGCGCAGTGGCGTCGAAGGATGCGGCCGCACGCGATAACCGCTTCGCATCCTTCAACTTCGGGCCGCGCACGGGTGCGGCCCTCCGCTCAGGATGCTCCACTATGGCTAAACAGTTTTCAGGGAGACGCATGGGAGGCGCCTTGGACGAGTTTCACCCAAAAACCATCATCGAGCCGTTTCGCGTGCGCTCGGTGGAGCCGATTCGGTTCACGACACGGGCCGAGCGCGAACACTATCTGGCCGCGGCCGGCTACAACCCCTTCCTGCTGCGCGCCGAGCACGTGCTGATTGACCTGCTCACCGACAGTGGCACCGGCGCCATGTCATCGCGGCAGTGGGCGGGCATGATCGCCAGCGACGAGTCGTACGCGGGCGCGGCATCTTTTTACCGATTCGAGGCCGCGGTGCAGGACATCACCGGCTTCAAGCACGTGATCCCGGCGCACCAGGGCCGCGCGGCCGAACACATCCTATTCCCGGCCATCGCGAAGCCGGGCGACGTGATCCCCAGCAACACGCACTTCGACACCACCCGCGCCCACGTTGAGAACACCGGCGCGGAGGCGCGCGACCTGGTGATCGCGGAAGGCCGGCAGCCCCGGCTGATCCACCCCTTCAAGGGCAACATGGATGTGGACGCGCTGCGCGCCACCATCGCCGAGGTCGGCCGGGCGCGCATCCCCGCGATCATGCTGACCGTCACCAACAACTCCGGCGGCGGCCAACCGGTGAGCATGGCGAACGTCCGCGCGGTCAGCGCGGTCGCACGGGAGTTCGGCATCCCCTTCTTCATTGACGCCTGTCGCTTCGCCGAAAACGCCTGGTTCATCAAGCTGCGGGAGGAGGGGTACGCGGAGGTGACCCCCATCGAGATCGCGCGCGAGATGTTCAGCTATGCCGACGGCTGCACCATGAGCGCCAAGAAGGATGGCATGGCGAACATCGGCGGCTTCCTGGCGCTGAACGATGACGCGCTGGCCGCCTGTTGCCGCACGCGGGAGATCCTGACCGAGGGGTTCCCTACCTACGGCGGCATGGCCGGCTACGACTTGGAAGCGGTGGCCGTGGGCCTGTACGAGGCGCTGGACGAGGGCTATCTGCGCTATCGCATCCGCTCCATCGCCTACCTGGGCGAGAAGCTGACCGGCGCGGGCGTGCCCATCGTGCAGCCCACGGGTGGGCACGCGGTCTACCTGGACGCGCGCAGCATCGCGCCGCACATCCCGCCGTTGCGCTACCCCGCCTGGTCGTTGAACAACGCGCTCTACCTGGTGGGCGGCGTGCGCGGGGTCGAGATCGGCTCCGTGATGTTCGGGCTGCACCCCGACGGCACGGAAACGCCGGCCGCCAACGAGCTGGTGCGCCTGGCCTTCCCGCGCCGCGTCTACACCCAGAGCCACGTGGACTACCTGGCCGAGGTAATCCTGGCCGTCCATGCGCAGCGCGACCGCCTGCCGCCCTACCGCATCACATCCCAGGCGCCGGTGCTGCGGCACTTTACCGCGCGGCTGGAGCCGATTGGACGCGGTGCGTGAGACGTGTTTCGTGGTGCGTGATATGCGGCTGTTAGGCAGCTAATCAACATAGTCAATGAGGTTTAAGATGACTATTGACTGGGAGAGCCCTGTTGAAGAACGCTTGACTGAGGCGTTGCGCTTTGCCGGATTGCAAGTTGAGTGGGTCAACCGGCGAAATAAGTGCCCGGCTTGCCTTCAAAGCCAGCAATTGACGCTCCTTTTTCCTCCCCAACTGTGATACAATAGCTCCATCAAATGATGTGCGTGGGGGCTGTTCATGTATGACGCTGAACTCAAGCGGATGCGCGATCTGATCCGTACCCGCCGATACGTGATGACACTACACGCCGAAGATGAGATGGATGCGGACGGTTTGACGATTTTCGACATCGAGAGCGTCATCTTAACCGGTCAGATTACTGAACGCCAGCGAGACCGGCAATCCGATGAGTGGAAATATCTCGTGAGCGGCCAGCCCTGACTGGCGCGGCCGCGATCGTCGTAGCCAAGTTCGGCGCCACCGACAAACTGGTGATGATTACGGTATTTTGTGAGTAGCAGGTGAGCTTTATGGTATGCGATATTTGCGGTCAGAGTGGTGCGCATGTGCGGCGCGTATCGCGCAGCTATGGGCGCGGGGCCAGTTTGTTTGTCATTGAGAACATTCCGATCGTTAGTTGCCCCAACTGCGGCGAAAGCTACCTCACCGCCGAAACGCTGCACGAGATCGAACGCATCAAGCTGCACCGGCGTGCGTGGGCACAAGAACGCGCGGTGGCAGTGGCGGCGTTTGCGTAGCCTCGCGTTGTAGCGCGGCGGTCGGCAACGGTTTGCCACCCTAAATAAATCTCGCGTGGGTGCGGCATGTTGCCAGGGCGGGGCCTAACATCTCGTCCACCTGATGCCTGCGGCGGGGGGATCGTAGGTCGCGCAAGTGGGCTGGCCGCAGGCGCCGGTGACGTTTTTCGTTAGAGAGATTCCCTGAACACGACGGTCACGCAATACGCAGTACGCACCACGCATCACGCCGCGGCCAGCACCTCATCCATCCGCGCATACGCGCGGCGCAGGTGCGGGATCACGATGGAGCCGCCGACGATGAGCGCGACGGCGAACGCCTCCTCGAATTCCGGGACTGTCACGCCGCACTTGACGCACTGGATGACATGGTAGGTGATGCAGTCGTCGCAGCGCAGCACCAGGGACGCGACCAGGCCCAGCAGCTCCTTGGTCTTGGCCGGCAGCGCGCCGTCCTCGTAGGCTTCGCCATCCAGGCGAAAGAAACGCTTAATGGCGCGGTTGTCGCCGCCCAAGATGCGCTCGTTGGCAGCCAGGCGCTCGGCCTGAAACTCGGCAAGGGTTACGGTCATGAGGGCCTCCGGATTAGTGAATCAGCGAATGGCGAAAGACGAATGACGGACGACCGACGACGGAAGACGAATGACGGACGACTGACGACGATAGACGAATCAGGACAATCCGCAACACGCAGTACGCAATACGGCACCACGGAGCATTCTACCCGATGACGCTCATTCTCGCTATCGAAACCTCGTGCGATGAGACCGCGGCGGCCGTCATCGAGGACGGGCATCGCATCCGGTCCAACGTCGTCGCGTCGCAGATCGAGTTGCACCGGCCCTACGGCGGCGTGTTCCCGGAGATCGCGTCGCGGCAGCACGTCTTCGTCATCGTGCCGGTGATCGAGGGGGCGCTGGCCGGCGCGGGCGCAGGCTGGGACGACCTGGCGGCCGTGGCGGTGACGCGCGGGCCGGGGTTGGCCGGCTCATTGCTGGTGGGCGTAAACACGGCCAAGGCCATCGCCTGGGGCCGCAGCCTGCCCATCGTCGCGGTCAACCACCTGGAGGGCCACCTCTATTCCAACTGGCTCGATGAGGGCGGCAAGATTGACCCGGCGGCCATCACCCGGCCCAGCCTGCCCGCGCTCGACGCCGAGGGCCGCGCCTTCCCGCTGCTCACCCTGATCGTCTCCGGCGGGCACACCGAGATCATCCTGATGCGCGGGCACGGCCAGTATCAACGCCTGGGCGCGACGCTCGATGACGCGGCCGGCGAGGCGTTCGACAAGGTGGCGCGGCTGCTGGGGCTGGGCTACCCCGGCGGCCCGGCGATCCAGCGGGCGGCCGAGGGTGGCGATCCGGCCGCGTTCCCCTTCCCCCGCGGGCTGACCAATTACGCGATCCAGCCGGAGCACCGCTACAACTTCAGTTTCAGCGGGCTGAAGACGGCCGTGCTGCGCCAGGTGCGCGAGCTGGGCGGCGCGGATGATCCCGGCCGCCTGCCCCTGGCCGACCTGGCCGCCAGTTTCCAGGCCGCGGTGGTTGACGTGCTGGTGCGCAAGACCGCGGACGCGGCGCGCGCGTTCGGCGTGAGCCGGGTCTGCGTGTGCGGCGGCGTGGCGGCCAACCAGGCGCTGCGGGCCGCCGTGGCCGAACGCCTGCCGGTCCCGGCCTCCATCCCGCCCTTCTTCCTCTGCACCGATAACGCGGCCATGATCGGCGCGGCCGGACACTATCGGCTGCGCTCCGACGGCCCGGCCGCGCTGGATTTTGATGTGGAGCCGGGGTTGGGGTTGCGGGTGGAGGGGTAGATTGGTAGACAAGGAAACAAGGGAACTGAGGGAACTGAGGGAATTCAGGGAACTCAGTAGATCATAGTTTTGATGCTCCAAGCCGGTCTGGCCCAAGGGGAGGCCGCGCACTGACCGGCGGTCGGGGGTCACAGACCCCCTCTGAGCCTGAATCTGTGATCTACTGGAACTGAGGGGTGACGTATGCCACCTGTCTTGACGACGGAGCGTTTGGTGTTGCGGCCTTATACCGAGGCCGATATTGATACGGCGTATGCGCTGTTCGAAAGCGATGCGGAGGTGTACGGCTACGATCCCGGTTTTGCGCGCACCAGAGAACAGCGGGCGGCCATCGTGCGCCAGCACGTCGCGCAGAACGAAGAGGATGGCGAAGGCACCCTGGCCGTGACGTTGAAAGCATCAGGCCAGATGATCGGCCAGGCGGGCTTGCAGCTCTACGTGCTGCCGTGGGGGCCGTTTGCGACGCCCGAAGTGGAGCTCTATTACAAGCTGGGCCGGGAGTTTTGGGGCCACGGGTACGCCGAAGAGGCCTGCCTCACCCTGATCCGCTTCGCCTTCGAGGAGATGAACCTGCTGCGGCTGGTCACCATCACCCAACCAGACAACCGGCGCTCCATCGGTTTGCTGCAGCGGCTCGGCTTCACCATCGCGCCCGGCCCCGAACGCTGGGCGCCGCGCGTCATGGCGGTGCTGTTGAATCCGACGTGCTGGGGGTAAATGGCGAGTGAGTGGACGAGTAGGGGCCGCGGACGAGCGCGGATAGTTCGTCGTTCATGCGTGCTTGTGTCATCGGCGCCATCAGAGCCGATCGGGTGGACAACGCGAGAGACCGGCTGAAGCCTCGACTCCGGCCCCCCCGGAACATGATGTCCCATACAGCCGCCCCGGCAGTTCCTCCATTTCCCATAGTTCCCTCACTTCCCGTAGTTCCCTCATTTCCCGCAGTTCCCGTTTCCCGCGCACATGCGCTGATTCGCTCTTCGTCACACCTCTTTCCACACCTTCCCCAGACTCTCGCCGTACACCTTCAACTCCCACTCATTGAAGTAGCCGAACGGCGTGGTCCAGACCTGATAGCCGGCGCCGCACAGGCGGTCGGCCAGCTCCGCGATGAACGCGGCCGCGAACTCCGGCTCAGCGTTCTCGCCGCCCAGGTGGGTGAACGAGTGCAGCACGACCCGCTTCAGCTCGCGCTTGTTCGCCAGCCACTTGATGTTCTTCAGCGTCTTGCGGAAGACATCATCCCGCGCGGCCGCATCCTTCGCCTCGGCCTGCATGAAGATCACCACCGCGTCGGTCACGGCATCTTCCACCTGCACATCCTCGACATCTTCGAGCGTCTTGGAGAACGATTTCCACCAGAAGCGTTGGGCCTGAAACATGAGTAGTCGCATTGGGGTCTCCGGATTTGGGTGTGGACGTGTGGGAGTGTGGAAGTAAGGGACTGCAGAAGTATCGCTGACTCCCATACCCCCATACCCCCACACCTTCTCACGCTCAAGGGCTTCGCTGCGTCTTGACGGTCAAACGTTGCCCATCGCTGAC
>DAOUAT010000010.1:0-8878 GCA_034433275.1 Anaerolineae bacterium | reverse complement strand
CGCTCCGCCCGCCACGGTCTGCCAAGGTTCGTAGTAGCGACTTCAGTCGCTCGTGTTACGGGAGACGACTAAAGTCGCTACTACAAACGAGATTTACTTATCCATCCACCACTGCGAGGCCACCGTGTTGCCGGGGGTTGCCGGAGCCCACGGGCCGACCACGCCGTAGTTCGGGATATTGCGCATGTAATTCTTCACGACAATAGGCATCTGCTGGTCGCCGGAGATACCGATGATGAACGGGCCTTCGTCAATGTTGATCTGCACCGCTTCCCACACGATCGCATTGCGCTTCGCCTCATCCGGCTCGTTCACGCCCTTCTCGTACAGCGCCTGCAGCTTCTGGGCCGGGCTGCCGTCCTCGGGCTTCACACCGCAGTCATACGGGATCGCGGGATCCGCCTTGCAGGTGTCCTTGCCCTTGGCATACCACCTGCCTTCCAGCGGCATGTAGTAGCGGTTCACGATGGGGAACAGCCAGTCCGGGTAGGTCCAGATGTCCAACTCGGAGACGTGGGCCGCGCGCAGCATGAAGTAGCCGTTGTTGGTGCGGATGTCCAGGTCGGGCTGGCCCTGCAGGTTCTTGACCTCGATGTTGATGCCCAGGTTGGTCTCCCATTGCTTCTCGGCCTCGGCCGCCGCGTCGGTCTGCACCTTGAGGCTGCCGCCCCAGTCTGAGATATCCAGGGTCAGGAGGAACGCTTCGCCGCTGGGCAGCGTGCGGAAGCCGTCGGCCCCCTTCTTCATGCCCATCGCGTCCAGCAGCGCGTTGGCCGCGGCCGCATCGAACTTGGTGTAATTGTTGGCCCATGCCTCGTAGACCTTCTGGCCTTCGGGGCTGGCGAAGTGTGGCGACTGCGGGCTCAGGGTTGCCTGCTTGGCGTCGCCGATGCCGTTCCAGGCCACGTCAATCATGCGGGTGCGGTCAATGCCCATGGAGAGGGCCTGGCGGAAGCGCTTGTCGCGCAGCACATCACGGATCTTCTTCGCCATATCGGGGGTGTCATTCGCGTAGTTCTTGCCACCCTCGACGTAGTAGGAGTTCACCATGTAGCCGGGCCATGCGCCCGCGCCGTTCATCCAACCGTCCAGCAGCTTGTAGTTGCCGGACGCAGCGTTTTCGAGCAACAACGGGATGTCGTTGGGGTTGCCGATCACGCGGAACGCGGTGTCGTACTTGCCCTGGGTGACGTTCAGCAGGCGGACCTGCTCGTCGGACACGATTTCGACGTTGACGGCGTCAATGTAAGGCAGTTGGTTGCCCTTGGTGTCCACGCGCCAGAAGTAGGGGTTGCGGGTGTAGGAGTACCGGGTGCCGTCTGCAGAGACAGCGGTGTTGCACCAAGCGAAGATGCAGGGATAGCCCGCGGTCTGCCACCACTTGTCGGCCTTCTCCATATCCTCCCACTTGGCGGTGGGGGTGTACTTGGGATGGAACTGCTTCAGGTAGTGCGCCGGCTTCATCATGGTCTTAGCGAACTCCCAGAAGCCTTGCGCCATGTAGTTCGCGCTGACGCCCAGGGACTTGTCCGCCTTCCAGATCACGGTATACTCATCCGGGAATTCTATGGTGATGGGTTTGCCATCGGTGTTGCGCAGGTAGGCCGGGATGGAGTAGAGTTTCTGGTCCGGGGCGTTCAAAAGATCTTCCCACCAGAACTTCCAGTCGGCCGAGGTGTACGGCGCGCCGTCAGACCACTTCAGGCCCTTGCGCAGATGCATGGTGAAGGTCTTGCCGTCTGCGGAGAACTCATAGCTCTCGATTAGGGCGGGCTCGTAGCCGGTCAGGTCAGCCTTCCACTTGATCGGCGCGTCCACCGCGAAGTAGAGTTGGACGTTGCCGGCTTCGGGCCACCAGCTGGCGGTCAGGATCTCACCGCCGTACTTGCCGACCGATTCCACCGGCACGGTGACCAGCGGCTTCTCGGGCAGGCGCTCCTCCACGGGCGGCAGCTTGCCTTCCTTGACCAGGGCGGCCAGCTCAGGCGCCTCGTTGTACTTGGACGGCGCGGCGACCGGGGCGGCCGGGGCCTCAGGGGCCTTGGTCGGCTCGGCCGGCGCAGCCGGGGCAACAGGCGCGGCCGGAACGGGTGTAGGCGCTGGGGTAGCGCGGCCACCGCAGCCTGTCAGGATCATCGTGAGCACGATGACCATGGCCAAGATGATTTGGAACTTACGCATGGGATCTTTTCCTCCTAGTGTGTTGGGTCAGGATATGAATATCTCAGGGTGTCCGTTATGTCGTCGCTCAGCCTGGAATCATCACCTCCTTCCACGGATATCGGATCACATGATGTAAACGCGCAATGTGCTTTGGCTGGCCTGGGAGCGGTTGAGGTAGAGGAGGATCACACCGATGAACCCGCGCGGCGTATCATCCTTGATCCGGGATCCGCTCAAACCGATGTGAGTTACTGGAGAGGCATTCTACAGTACGAGATGATGTTTTGTCAAACGCCCCGCGCATCTTTCTTCTTGGGTGTAAACCATTCAAGGCGCGTTTCAATCGCGACGTTGCGCGTTCGCACGTCTACGATGGCAATCAACGGGATGGATGGATTTGTGAGTCGTTGCGCCGCACCGCGAAACGTCAAACTTCGCGGATGTCAATGATCTCGTGGCCTGGGACGCCCCTGAGGACCGCGAGGGCTTCCTCTTTGGGGACCCTCAACTTGATCACAGCATCCCACTTGCTCGGGTCTTTCGGATTGGCCGCGCCGCCCAGGGATGAGATCCCCCATCCTTGCGCTGCCACGGCGCCCACCAGCTTCGCCAATTCCCCGCGCACGTTGGGCATCCGTACGGTGATACGCACGCCCTGGGCATGGGACGACAACAGCTCGGCCAGGTGTGCCAGCAGATCTACTTCGGTGATGATGCCGATAAGGATGCCGTGCTCCACCACCGGCAAGCCGCCGATGCGTTTGTGTACCATCAGGAGCGCAGCGTCCTCGATAGTCATGTCTTGGCTGACCGTGATGACTTGCGGCGCCTTGAGCATGACATCCTTGACGGTCAAGCTAGAAAGGGTGCGCGCGATGTCCCAAACGCTCAGGCTGCCGAGGCGGCCAGGATCCACCAGCAATGTCTGGCGCGTCACCAGGCCCAACAGTCGTTTGCCGCTGCCCACCACGGGCAGGTGACGGATGTTGTTCTCGCCCATGAACTTCTGGGCTTCCACGACGGACATCTCCGGATCGGCCATGAGCGGATGGCGGGTCATGTAGTCTTTGACGAGCATAGAACGCTCCTTGGAAGTTCACTTTCCGGCAGCGACGGTGATCACCGGCTCGACCTTGCGCAGCTCCGCCAGCGGGATGTGGCAGAAGATGCGATGACCGTTCTCCTCCACATGCCAGGGCGGCGTTTCCCGCTCGCAGACCTCCCCGACCTTGCGCGGGCAGCGGGTGTGGAACCGGCAGCCGCTGGGCGGGTTGAGTGCGCTGGGCACTGTGCCCAACAGGCGGATGTGTTTCTGCGCGGCGCTGGGATCCGGGATCGGCACCGCGGAGAGCAGCGCCTCGGTGTACGGGTGGTAGGGCGGTGCATAGATGGCGTCGGCCGGCCCGCTCTCCACCACCTGACCCAGGTACATCACCGCGATCTGGTCACAGAAGAAGCGCACGACGCTGAGGTCGTGGGCGATGAAGGCCAGGGTGGCGCCCATTTTGTGCTGGATCTCCAGCAGCAGGTTCAACACCGCAGCCTGCACCGACACATCCAGGGCCGAGACCGGCTCGTCGCACAGCACCAGCCCCGGCCGGCCCGCGATAGCCCGCGCGATGCCGACCCGCTGTTTCTCGCCGCCGCTGAGCTGCCGCGGGTAGCGATCGTAGTACCGCTCGCCCAGCTTCATCATTTCCAGCAGCCTGACCACCTCGTCGCGCACTTCCCCGGCCGGCACGGTCTTGAACCGGCGCAGCGGCCTGGCGATCTGATAACCCACGGTGAAGGAGGGGTTGAGGGTGGAGTCGGGGTTTTGGAACACCATCTGCATCTCGCGCACGGTCGCCAGCTTGCGCCGCGTAATCGGCCCGGAGATGTCCACGCCCATGAACTCGAAATCGCCACCGGTGGGTTTCTCCATGCCGATGATGGTTTTCACCAGCGTGCTCTTGCCGCAGCCCGATTCGCCGACGATGCCCAGAGTCTGGCCCTTTTGGATCTCAATGCTGACGTCGTCCACGGCCTTGACCAGCAGTTTTTCGCGGCTGAAGAGCTTGCGATTGGGCGCCTGATAATAGGTTTTGGCGTTGGCCACCCGCAGGAGCGGCGCAGCGCCCGCGGCCGGCGGCGCAGCCATTTGCGCCAACAGCTCTTCCGACGGCTGCCAGGGCAGGCCGCGGATTTCTTCGGCGAAGTGACAGCGCGCGAAGTGGCTTGTGGCAACCAGGCGCAGCTCCGGCTTACGCAGGCGGCATTCCTCGTGCGCGTAATCGCAGCGCGGCTCGAAGACGCAGCCCGGCGGCAGCGCATTGGGTGACGGCACGCGGCCGCGGATGGGGTAGAGCACGCTGTCGCGTTTGTCCATGCCCAGGCGCGGCACACAGCGCAGCAGGCCCTGGGTGTAGGGGTGCTGCGGCCGGGCGAACAGATCGCGCACCGCGGCCCGCTCCACGATCTCGCCCGCATACATCACGGCCACCCGGTCGGAGACGCGCGCCACCACCCCCAGGTTGTGGCTGATGTACATGATCGCGGTCTCGAACTCGCGTTGCAGCTCGGCCACCAGGTCCAGCACGGTCGCCTCCACCGTTACATCCAACGCGGTGGTGGGCTCGTCCATGATCAGCAGCGCAGGGTCGTTGAGCAGCGCCATGGCGATCACCACGCGCTGCTGCTGGCCCCCGGAGATTTGGTGCGGGTAGCGGCGGATGACGTTGGTCGGGTCGGGCATGTGTACCCGCCGCAGCATCTCCACGCACGCTTCCTCGGCTTCTTTGGGCTTCATCATGCGGTGCACGATGAGCACTTCGGCCATCTGTTCGCCGAGGCGCATGGAGGGGTTCAGCGCGGCCATGGGGTCCTGGTAGACCATGGCGATGCGATCCCCGCGGATGCGGCGCAGCTCCTCCGGTGGGCGCCCTACCAGGTCTTGCCCCTGGAACAGGATGCGTCCGTTGACGATCCGGCCGTTGCGGCCCAGGAAGTTAACGATGCCGAAGGCCACCGTGCTCTTGCCGCAGCCCGATTCGCCCACGATGCTGTGCGCCTCGCCCCGCTGGATGTCGAAGCGCACATCGCGCACAGCCGGCACGTCTCCGCGCCGCGTTGCGTAGGAGATCGCCAGGTCTTGCACATCCAGGATCGGTGTTTGGGGTTTGTGTGACAGCATGTCTCAATTCCTCATCACTGGTACCGCGTCGATTCCTCGCGCAATCCATCGGCGAACAGGTTCAGCCCCACCACCAGTGATGCAATGGCGATCGCGGGCCAGAGCACGCCCCACGGGTTGACAAAAATGAACTTGCGCGCTTCGTTGATCATGCCGCCCCAGTCCGGCGTCGGCGGCGGCAGACCCAGCCCCAGGAAGCCCAGCGTGCCGATGGCGAAGACCGCATAGCCGACCCGCAGCATCGAGTCAATGATCAGCGGGCCCCGGGCGTTGGGCAGGATCTCGACTAGCATGACGTACCAGGGGTTCTCCCCGCGCAGCCGCGCGGCCGCGATGTAGTCGCGCGATCGGATGTCCAGGGTCAGGCTGCGCACCAGGCGGGCGATGCCCGGCGCGCCGACGAAGGTGATGGCGATGACGACGTTGATGGCCGATGGGCCGATGGCGGAGATGATGATCAGGTACAGCAGGATGGTGGGGAAGGCCATGATCGCGTCCAGGATGCGCATCACCACTTCGTCAATCAGCCCGCCGTAGTAGCCGCCGAGCAGGCCCAGGAGCGTGCCCACGATAACCGCCGCCAAGACCGAGAGGGGCGCCAGGACAAGGATGGTGCGGCTGCCGAACATCAGGCGGGTTAAGATATCGCGGCCCAGGTGATCGGTGCCCAACAGGTGTGCGGCGCCGGGCGCCTGGTTGACGGTCTTGGTATCCTGAGCGGTGGGGCTGTAGGGCGCGATGACCGGCGCCAGGAGCGCGATCGCGATCCAGAAGATCACAATGGTCAGCCCGATGACCGCCACCCGTGAGCTGGTGATGATCGCGAGGCTGTCACGCACTCGTGTGATGTTGATGAGCAGGGGGCGGCGGGCCTGAGCTGGCGCCTTGCCGGTCGCTGTCATGGTGGTCTCCTCCTAGCTAAAGCGGATGCGCGGGTTCAAGAAGGTGTAGATGATGTCCGCCAGCAGTTGTGTGCTGACGGCCAGCGCCACCATCACCAGCGCGCCCGCCTGGATGGCGTTGATGTCCTTGAACAACGCGGAGTCGAGCAGGTAGAGCCCCAGGCCGGGGTAGCCGAACAACGATACCACCACCACCAGGCCGCCGACCAGCCAGTTCACATGGAGCATGATCACGGTGATGGGCGCCATGAGCGCGTTGCGCACCGCATGTTTCGCCACGATGCGCCCGTAAGGCAACCCCTTCAGATAGGCCGTGCGGATGTACGGCGCGTTCATCACTTCGATCATGCTGGCGCGGGTCATGCGCGTGACGTAGCCCAGCTCCACCAGGGTCAAAGTCGCCACCGGCAGGACTAACAGCTTGGGATTCTGCCAGGGCGCGATATCGCTGGGGTAGACCGCCGCGCCGGGCAGCCATTTCAGGGTGAGCGCGAAGATAAGTATCAGGAACACACCGCTGGCAAACTCGGGGATCGAGGTTGTCACCAGGCTCATGATGGAGATGGTGCGGTCGGTGCGGCTGCCTTCGCGCAGGCCGGCCAGGATGCCGAACAGCAGCGCCAGCGGCATGATGACCACGAAAGCGATGGCGGCCAGGGTCAAGGAGTTGCGCAACCGGCGCACCAGCGTGGGGCCCACGGGCCGGTTGGTGCGCAGCGAAGTGCCAGGATCCCCACGCAGCAACCCCTTGCGCAGGGGATAGTATTGCTCGCCGCTGGCCTCGGTCATGGTGCGGCCGGCCGAGGCGGGGCCAACCCGCTGCGCCTGGCTGGATCGGCGCCACATCACCACGCGATTCGCGGTGTCCACCCCCCAGAAGATCTCCTCACCATTCGCGTCGAGCTGCCATGCAGTGACGGGGGTCTCCTGCCGCTTCCCATCGGGGCCGAGGCTGATCTCCACCAGCCCGATGTTTGACCGCGAGCGCCACTGCTTCAGCGTCCCGTCCGGCTCCTGCACCCACCAGGTGAGGTCGGCAAACTCCGAGGCCTTGTACTGGGTCAACGGCTTGCCTATCAGCCGGTTGAGGCGCCAATCGTTGCCCACCAACCAGTCCAGGTAGCGCACGGGTAGGGGCTGATCGAGGCCCATCTGCGAGCGCAGCAGTTCAACCTGTTCCTGGGTGGCGAACTGGCCGAGGATGTGGCGGGCGACGTCACCGGGCGCGATCTCCGAGATGCCGAAGATGGCGACGGAGACCAGGAGCATGGTGAGCACCATGAAGCCGAGGCGGCGCAGGATGTATCTGGCCATGGCTACTTCTCCCTGCGGGCCGGATGCTGCCCGCGGTGGGTGCGTGTGGGGGAAGGCCGCTCCCTCCTGTCACTCTGAGCGGGTTAACAACTCAGCACAGTTAACCACGCAAGACCAGTGAAGAGTCTCGGCCGCGCAAGGCGAGATGCTCCACTGGTGGCTCGCCGTGGCGAACTTTGGGTGATAGACCCGTTCAGCATGACAGTGCAGGAGTTTTTACCGCAGCGCGCACAACGCGCTGCGGTAAAATAGGCGCTCAGAATGATGCTCTGTCCGGCTTTACGCCGTTTCGTCAATCCAGGCCTCGTACAGGATATCGTAGTTGGTCGGATGCGCGGCCACGTTCTGGAGCTTCTTGTGCGCGATGTACCAGACGCTGGTCCAGAACGCGATGCCGACGGAGCCGCGTTCCTGCTGGATGTCCTCTAGCTGGCACATCAGGCCGCGGCGCTTTTCGATGTCCAGTGTCTGCTCGGCTTCTTTCAGCAGCCTGGTGAATTCGGGGTCGGTCCAGCCGGTCTCGTTCCAGGCCACCGGCTTGCCTTCGGCGTCCGCGGTGTAAGCGAGGGCCAGCACCATGGTGTCCAACGGCCGGTGCGCCCAGATGGTGATGCCCAGCGGCACTTCGGTCCAGACATCCCAGTACTGGCTGGAAGGCACCAGGTTTAGCTTGATGTTGAGACCCGCGGCCGCAGCCGATTCCTTCAGCACCTGGGCCATGGCCGGCTCGGCGCGTGCCTGTTGGGCGGTGAGCTCAACTTCGAGCCCGTTGGGGTAGCCGGCGTCGGCCAGCAGCTTCTTGGCCCCTTCCGGGTCGTAGACCGGGATCGGTTTCTCGCAGTAGGCCGGGTGAACCGGAGCCACGTGCGTGTCGTGCCCCAACACACCCTCGCCATACCAGGCCAGGTCCAGCATCTTTTGGCGTTCGATGCACTTCTTGAGCGCCTGGCGCACGCGCACATCGGTCCAGGGCTCTTTGTCAGCCCGCATGCGGATGACGAAGGTTTGCGCAGTGGGGGTGGCGTACACCTTGAGGTTCGGCACATCCTTGATGGCCTGCCACTCATCGCCGTTGGGGTTGAAGATGTTGTCCACCTGGCCGCTGCGGATGGCAGCGATGCGGGCGGCGGGATCTTCGCCCAGGTCCAAATACACCAGCTTGTCCAGGTAGGGCAGCGACTTGCCGTCCGCGCCCATGCGGTAGTAATCCGGCCGGCGCTTGAGGACGCAGCGCTCGGTCTCGACGTACTCCTCCAGCAGGAACGGGCCGGTGCCCACTGGCTGTTTGGTGATGTCGCCCTCGAAGGTCTTGGGCACGAACATGGCC
>DAOUAT010000009.1:0-7205 GCA_034433275.1 Anaerolineae bacterium | reverse complement strand
GCATCATCCGCCGCGACAACGACGCGACCTACACCCTGCCCCCGGCCGGCCGGCCGGTCACCGTGACCATCAATGATGACCAGGGCAACCTGGTGTTGCAACAGGAACTCACGCTGAACGCGCTGGGCGCAGTGGATGGCTCGCTGGCGCTGGGACCGGATGCAACCCTGGGCTACTACTACGCCAGCCTCCGCCTGACCGACGATGTGAACTTCGGGGTCGGGTTCCAGGTGGCCGAGTATCGCAAGCCGGAGTACGAGCTGGCCAGCCAGAGCGATAAGCCCGAGTACACCCAGGGCGAGCAGATCAACGTCACCGTGCAGGCCAACTACTTCTTCGGCGGGCCGGTGAAGAACGCGAAGGCGCGCTGGACCCTGCTGACCGCGGACGCGGGCTTCAACTACACCGGCGAGGGCTACTGGAGCTTCGAGGATTGGGCCTGGTGGGACGTCGTGCGGGCCGGCCCGTTCGGCGGTCAGCTCAGCCAGGGCGAAGGCCGCACCGATGACCAGGGCCGCTTCACCTTCAGCGCCCCGGCCGACATCGCCAGGTACCGCACCAGCCAGCGCTTCACCTTCGACATCACCATCGAGGACGTGAACAATCAGTCCGTCTCGACCCAGGCGACCGCGATCGTCCACAAAGGCGAATTCTACATCGGCCTCAGCCCGCGCTCCTATGTGCAGACCGTGGGCGGGACCAGCGAGGTGGACGTGATCACCGTTGACCCGCAGAGCCAGCCCGTGTCCGGCGTCTCGGTCACCGCGGTGGTCAGCCAGGTGGAGTGGAAGAGCGTGCGCGAACAGGCCGAGGACGGCAACTTCTACTGGGTCACCCGGCCCAAGTATACGCCGGTCGTCACCAGGACGCTGACCACCGACGCGCAGGGCGCGGCCTTGCTGACCTGGACGCCCCGAACGCCCGGCGAGTACAAGATCGCGGCCAGCGGCCGGGACAAGGCCGGCCATCAGCTCAGCAGCGCGACCTACGTGTGGGTCAGCGGCCGCGACTTCGTGCCGTGGCGCCAGGAGAACAACGACCGCATCAAGCTGGTGGCCGACAAGAACGAGTACAAAGTTGGCGACACGGCCGAGATCCTGATCCCCAGCCCCTACCAGGGCAAGGTCACGGCGCTGGTCACGGTGGAGCGCGGCCGGGTCATCAGCCACCAGGTCATCGAGCTGGCCGGCAACAGCCAATTGCTCAAGCTGCCCATCGTCGCGGGCCACGCGCCGAACGTCTACGTGTCCGTGATCATCATGAAGGGCATGGACGAGACCAGCCCCGCGCCGTCGTTCAAGATGGGCCTGGCGCAGCTCAAGGTCTCCGTGGCCGACAAGGTGGTGCAGGTGGTGTTGACACCCAGGGGTCAGGAGTCAGGGGTCAGTGATCAGGCCCAACCTCCAATCTCCAACCTCCAACCTCTAACCTCCAGCGTCCAACTTCCAAAACAATTCGCCCCGCGCGAGACCGTGACGTGGGACGTGCAGACGTTGGACGCCGCGGGCAAGCCGGTGCAGGCCGATGTGTCGCTGGCGCTGGTGGACAAGGCCGTGCTGACGTTGGCGAGCGACAACGCCGGCAAGCTGGTGGATCGCTTCTACAGCCAGCGCGGGCTGGGCGTGGTGACCGGCCTGACCCTGGTGCTGAACGCCGACCGGCTAGTGGCGCAGCTGGCCGAGGAGGGCAAGGGCGGCGGCGGTGGCGGCGACGGACCGGGCCTCAACGAGGTGCGTCGCGACTTCCCCGACATCGCGCTCTGGCGCGCCTCGCTCAGCACCGACGCCAACGGCAAGGGCTCGGTCGAAGTGACCCTGCCCGACAACCTGACCACGTGGGTGATGGACGCGCGCGCGGCCACGGGTGATACGCGGGTGGGCCAGGCGCGGGCCGAAATCATCGCCACCAAGGACCTGCTGGTGCGGCCGGTGCTGCCCCGCTTCTTCGTGGCCGGCGACCGGGCCGAGATTGCGGGCGTGGTCCACAACACCACCGCCGACCCCCTCTCCGTGCGCATCAGCCTGAGCGCGACCGGGCTTGACCTGCCGGCGACGGCGGCCGAGACGGTCAACGTGCCCGCGGGCGGCACCTACAAGGCGGTCTGGCCGGTGACGGTGCAGGCCGATGCCAGCGAAGTGGCCGCGCAGATGCGCGCCGAGGCGACGGGCGGGGGTGCGAGCGGGGTTACCCCACCCCTACGCGACGCCGTGGCGATCACCCTGCCGGTGTACCGCTACTCGACCCCCGAAGTGGTGGGGACCAGCGGCCAGGTCGCCGCGGATAGCGACGCGTTGGAGCTGGTGCGGCTGCCCGCGGGCATTGACCCCACCCGCGCCGAGCTGGACGTCACCCTGGAGCCGAGCCTGGCCGCGGGCATGATCGGCGGCCTGACCTACCTGGAGCACTACCCCTACGAGTGCGTCGAGCAGACCATGAGCCGCTTCCTGCCCAACGTGGTCAGCTACGCCGCGTTGAAGCGGCTGGGGCAGTCGAACCCTGATCTCGAGGCCAAGTTGCCGCAGCAGGTCGGCGTGGGCTTGCAGCGGATCTACAACCAGCAGCACATGGATGGCGGCTGGGGCTGGTGGCAGCGGGACGAGAGCAGCGTGGCCGTCAGCTCGTATGTGGTGTTCGGCCTGGCTAAGGCCAAACAGGCCGGCTTCGCGGTGGATGAGAACGTGCTGGCGCGCGGGGTCAAGTTCCTGCAGCGCAACCTGAAGGCGCCCAAGGACCTGCGCGAATGGCAGCTCGACCAGCAGGCGTTCATCCTCTACGCGCTGGCTGAGGCCGGGCAACTGGAGCCGAACCGGGCCGGCGCGCTGTTCGCTGAGAACGCCAAGCTGGCGAAGTTCGGCAAGGTCTACCTGGCGCTGACCCTGAACCTGATCAACGACGCGGCCGCGCCCGCGCGCATCAAGACCCTGCTGACCGACCTGGGCCACGAAGCGCTGGTCACCGCCACCTCCGCCCACTGGGAGGAGGGGCTGGTGGACTATTGGAACATGAACACGGACACCCGCAGCACTGCGCTGGCGATCCTGGCCATCGCAAAGCTCGACCCGCAGAACAGCCTGGGGCCCAACGCCATCCGCTGGCTGATGACCGCGCGCAAAGCCGATCGCTGGGAGACCACCCAGGAGAACGCCTGGGCCATCATCGCGCTCACCGAGTGGATGGCGGCCACGGGCGAGTTGCAAGGGGATTACACCTGGACGGTGACGCTCAACGGCGGGACGCTGGGCGAGGGCAGGGTGACGCCGGCCACCGTCGGCGATGTGACGTCCCTGCGGGCCGACATCACGCAACTCCTGTTGGATCAGACCAACGGCCTGGCGCTCAGCCGCTCGGCCGGCCCCGGGCAGCTCTACTACACCGCGCACCTGAAGACCTACCTGCCCGTCCCGGACATCACCGCGCGTAGCCGCGGCCTGACGGTCAGCCGAGAGTATCGCCTGGCCGATTGCCTGACCGCGCAGAAGCTGGCCGGGGCCAAAGCCCCCGAGGCCGCCTGCCCGCCGGTGAGCAGCGCGCGCGTGGGCGACGTGCTGCGGGTCAAAGTGACGGTGGTCGTGCCCCACAGCAGCTACTACGTCGTCACCGAAGACCCGCTGCCGGCCGGCCTGGAGCCGGTGGACACCAGCCTGCGCATCACCAGCCAGACGGCCGAGGGGCCAAACATGGCGGAAGGAAAAGAGGGCGCGGAGAATAACTGGTACGACTGGTGGTGGACCCCCACCCACGTCGAACTGCGGGACGAGAAGGCCGTGCTGTTCGCCACCTATCTTGATCCCGGCACCTACGAATTCACCTACCAGGCGCGCGCCAGCCTGCCCGGCACGTTCCTGACCCTGCCCGCCACCGCCTACCAGATGTACTTCCCCGAGGTCTGGGGCCGCGGCGCAGGGAGCGTGTTCACGGTGACAGAGTAGGAGACGGGGATATACGGAGACAAGGAAACAAGGATATAAGGAACTGTGGGAACTGAGGGAACTGTGGGAACTGTGGGAACTCAGTTCCCTCAGTTCCTTATATTTCCTTCATTTCCCTCATTTCCTTCCGTCTCCCACCTCCTCCAAAAACCCCAACACCGCGGCGTTCACCGCCTCGGGATACTCGATGTTGCACGCGTGCCCGCCGCCGGGGATCGACGCGAACCGGGCGTGGGGCAGGGCGCGGCGCAGGCGCTCCTGGTAGGCCGCCGGCACCACCCGATCGACGGTCCCGGCCACGATCAGGACCGGGCAAGCCACCTGGCGTAGCGCCGCGCCCGGCCGGAACCGCAGGATGGCCTGCGTCGCCCGCTGATAAGCCGCGGGGTCGTTGGCCGCCAGCCGCGCCTCGGCCTGGGCCTTCAACACGGCGTGTTGGGGGGATGGGAACAGATCAGCCACGACGCGCGCGGCCTGTTGGGCCATGGTGCGCCGGCGCCACGGGGCCGCCAGCCGGCGCGCGGCCAACCGCACAATCCCGCGCGTCGGCGGCCAGAGGCCGGGCAACGTGTTCAGCAGGATCAGGCTGCGGACCAGGTCGGGATACGCGATCGCCAGCTGCTGCGCCACCATCCCGCCCAGGCTGAGGCCCAACACATGGGTCGGCCCTGCGTCCAGTGCGCGCAGCACCCCGGCCACATCGGCCGCGAACAGCACCATCGAATACGCGCCGGCCGGCTTCTCCGACAGCCCGTGTCCGCGCAGGTCAACCGCAAGGCAGCGATAGTGCGGCGCGAACGCGGGCAGTTGCAGGAACCAATCGTCGGCCGACGAACCCAGGCCGTGGAGCAGTAGCAGCGGCGTCTCCCCCACACCCCACGTTTCGTAGCGCAAACGGATCCCGTTCAAAGAAACGAAAGGCATAGTACCTCCCTCCCCATTCTCGCACACAAGACCGCCAATCCGCAAGACAGAAACGACCCGTTTTCCAGGCAGGAATTCGCGTCAGCCTGGCGTGCTTGCGCCCCAGTTCCAGACGCACCCAGGGCGCAGTAAACATGACACGAGGCGCGTTCCGTGCTATACTTTGCGAAAAGCACAGGAGGATGCCATCATGCCAAATCAACATCTCGTCACCGTCTACCAGTCTCAAGGCCTGTTGGCCGCCCAAGTGGTGAAGGCCAAACTCGAAGCGGCCGGAGTGCCGGCCCTGTTGCGCTACGAGTCGGCCGGGCCGATCCTGGGTCTCACTGTTGATGGCCTGGGGTTGGTGGAGGTTCAAGTCCCAGAAGCCTGGGCTGATGACGCGCTGGCCCTGATCACGGAAGAGCCGGGCGCGGCCGAGGACACCGGATGGCAGGCTGATCTCAGTGAGGAGACGTAAAAACGAAACGAGTAGAACTGCCAGGCTGCGATTTTGCGTGCGCTGCTGATTCCTGGTATACTCATGTCTTGCCTGTCAGCAACAGGCCTTTCTCATCCATTAGGAGAGCCGTCGCGTGATTCAACGCAAAACGCAGACCCCAGAATATTGGCAAGCCTTCTTGCTTACCCCGGCCGACCTAGAGTCCTTGCGCAATCACTTGCTCGACCTGGAACGCCCTTTGAGCACGCGCGAGCTGGCTGTGGCGCTGGTGACAGAACGCTGTCGCCGCGAAGAAGCCGACCTGCGCGCCGAGTTGACGCGTGGTGTGCTTTTCCAACCTAAGAAAAGCTTCGCGGTGGGTGACAAGATCATTTTCCCCGCGTTCGATTTTCGCCTGGGCGAGGTCGTTGCCCTCCGCGCCGGCCAAAACCCGGAACATGGTGACTTCGATGTCATCACCGTGGACTTCGGCCCCAACCGGCGCCAGCGCAGCTTCGCCGCGCGCCTCAGCACGCCGCACAAACTGAACGCGGATACGCCCGACCTGCTGGTGGCGACGGCGGCGGCCAGCCCCGAAAGGCTGCTAACCACCCTTGCGCGCAACTTGCTGGAGGTCCTGGCGATTGCGCTGGGGCAAGAACCGGCCTTCGCCACCTTTGAAGATCGCTGGCTTCACCGTGACCTGCTGGCAGAAATCCACATCGGGCACTTGAATATCGCTGAGGCGCTCATCGAGATGGGCGGCGATGCCCTGTCAACCCAGGCCCTTCTTAAGGACCTGGACTTACCGGCCGAGATCGCGCCCGATATCCAGGCATTCTCGCTGCAAAGCGCGCTCAACGCCGATGGCCGGTTTGACCAGGTAGGCGCCGGCGATGAGCGTCGCTGGTATTTACGCCGGTTGGCGCCGGCCGAGGCACTCAATACCCCGCTGCCGTTGCGCTACACGCCTCACCCCTACGACCCGGCGACGCTGCCTTCCGCCCTGGCTAAGCTGGCCTGGGAGTTGGACGACGAATGGTCGGACGACCTGGGTATTGACTCGGATGTCCGGGCCAAGGTCAGCACGACGACCATTCTGCTCACCTACCCCCACCTGGCATCGGGCACGCTGCCGCTCAACCGCCGCACCCGCCCCTTCTTCCCCAAAGGCCACGGCGAGCGGACACTGGTGACGCTGATTGACGGCCGGTGGGGCAACCGCTTCTCGGCCTGGGCCAACCACACGGGTCGCTATATTGCCGGGCTTCGCCCCTTGTTCGATAAGCACAAGTTGCCGGCCGGAGTACACATCACCTTGGAACGGCGCGACGATTCAGGTGAAGTGGTGGTGGATTTCCGACCCAAGCGCATGCGGCGCGAATGGACCCGCTGGGCCCAGGTCACGGAGGGTCGTTTGCTGGACATTCAACTCCGCAAACAAGAGGTTGCGTGCGAGTACGACGAATTGATGATCATCGGCGATGACCGAGGCGAGGAAATCCTGGGCTTGCGCAGCACGCCCACCTATGCACAAATGCCACTGAACGAGCTGGTCTTTGAAGTGTTCACCGATCTGGCCGGCCTGAGCACCACTGTTCACGCCAAAACGGTTTACAGCGCAGTAAACGTCGTCCGGCGCTGCCCGCCCGAGCCGATTTTCGCGGCCCTGGCTACAGATCCGCGCCTGGAAGAGACTGAGCCGCACATCTTCCGGCTTGTGGCGTAAAAGAGGAGGAGCGCATGGCAGCCTGGAAACGTCCATCACTGGAGACTAAGTTCCACATTGACCATGATTGGTGGCAGAGCACCGGCAAGGATTTGCGCGTGGCCGTGCGCGGCCAACTGTGCCGTGATTGCCAGGGCCGCTTCCCCGACCATCGCAACCTGGAAGCCGTAGATTGGGTTGACCCTGAAACCGCCGAGGTCGT
>DAOUAT010000008.1:0-3031 GCA_034433275.1 Anaerolineae bacterium | reverse complement strand
AGGAGAGGGGGAGACTTGCTGACCCCTGACCCCTGACCCCTGCCCCCTGCCCTCTGACCCCTGACGCCTGTCCCCTGCCCCCTGACCACGACCCAATTCAGCGCCAGGCCGGCCACCAGCAGACCGAACGGCATGGCGATCAGGTGCGGGTGCAGGTCAGCGAAGGTGAAGGTCCAGAGCGGGAACTCGTTGATGGTGTTCGGGATGACCCGGCTGGCGGCCCAGTAATCGTACCGCGGCAGCGTCTCACCGTGCACCAGGCTGGCCACTGCCCGGCCGAGCCAATCCGCGCCCCTCAGGTTGCCCAGCACCATCGCCATGCCCACCGACAGCAGCGCGGTCAGGGCCGGACGCGCGCGGCGCTGCAAGAACATATTATCGCAAGAGCCGCCATTGTCACCCTGAGCGGGTGAGTCCCGAGAAGTCCGTCGTGATGATATTCTAGCGAAGGGTCTCGTTACGGCCTGAGATTCTTCGCTGGATTCTCGCCGTGGCGGGAGGCCCGGGGTCAACCCGCTCAGAATGACAGCCTTTCCAATAGTGGATTTTGCGCTACTGCGAGAGAACAGTCGCGCACCTTGAACTCCGAAGAGCCGTCTGCGCCCGTCCGCGCTCGTGCCCGAAACTGCGGGGCATGCTATCCGCGTCCCAAACCCAGCCCGCCGCGGCGCGGCCAGCGTGTAGGCCACACTGAACACCCCGCCGGCCGTCAGCGCGAACAGGGCCGGCACCGCCAGGTTGAACGCCACCTCCGGCGCGATGCCGGTCAGCTTGATGGGCAGGCTGACCAGGTAAAAGCCGTAATAGTAGTAGTTGATGACGCCGCCCGCGAAGTACGGGTCATAGGGCGGGAAGTGCGCGCTGCGCAGGATCGCGTTGAGGAACGCAGACTCCATGAACTTTTCGCCGCCGTTCCAGGGGTGCCACAGGTCGGGGTTGAGCAGGCGGACGCCGACGAACGCCAGGTAGGCCAGCCCGAACAGCAGCTCGGAACCCAGGATCAGCCGGCGCCGCGCGGCCCAGAACGCCGCGAGCTGCCGCCGCTGGACGCGCCACGCGACCAGGCCGGCGATCACCAGGGCGCCGAGGATGATCCCGATGGGCAGCAGCCGGTTCTCCCACAGGCGCAGGCTGACCCCCAGCCAGTGGACCCACCCCACCAGCAGCCAGCCCGCCGCCCGCGCCAGCCCGTAGCCGCGATCCGCCAGCCCGCGCAACACGGGGAACAGCAGCGGCCAAGCCGCCCAGCCGAACAGGCTCACGGCCAGCCACCACAGCAAGGTCGCCAGGGGCGCTGATGCGCTGGCTGCGCGGTTCCAGCGGAAATCCGCCACCACCGGCAGCGTATCCACCGGCCGATCCAGCAGCGCCGAGCCGGGCGCGGCCGTCTGGGGCAGCATCCGTGCCAGGCCCGGCGGCCGGCCGGGCGAGGTAAGGCATGGACTGGTCTGAGGAGCGGACGCGGACGAGCGCGGATAAACGCGGAGACGAGCATCCTGAGCGGGTCCGCCAGCTAACGCGCTTGACGGCGAGCTGCCAGCCGAAGGATGCGCCGTAGATGAGCACAGATGGGCCCAAAGACGAGCATCCTGAGCGGGTCTGCCAGTCAAAGTGCTTGACGAATGAAGTCCAGTCGAAGGATGCGACCTTGCCCAGAAGACCGCTCCGCACCCTTCGACTTCGGGCTGAGGCCCTCCGCTCAGGGTGCTCCGCTGCACTTTCACCGGCCGTGGCGTCGCACGCGGCATGGACATCTGCCCTGAGAAGACAAGATAGGTCTTCGACTCCACACCAGATGTCAGATACCGACCCAATCGGGCGCGCAGCAGATCCGGCTTGTACCGCCCCACGTTCTCGAAGATCAGCGCCCGCGGATGATCGTAGACCGTGAAGCTCTCGTCCGCGTGGTCGTCGGGGATCGCCACGCCCAGCAGGTTCGGGTAGGCGGTGAATTCGGCTACCTGCTGATAGCCCAGATCCCCGGCGAACAGCATACGATAATACTGGCTGCTCATGGGGTAGCGGTCGCGCAGACGCTGGACCGGCGCGTACAGCCGGTTGCTGGCGAGGACGAGATAATCGGCGGTGCTGAGCTGGGCGACCAGCGCGTCCACCTTCTCGGCCGTGTCCGGGTCCCACAACGGCAGCTCGACGCCCTGGTACGTACGCTTCACCGGCCGGGGCGACAGCTCGTCCAGAGCCAGGGGCAACGCGTCGTCCCAGTGTTCGGTGAGCACTTTGGCGCCCGCAGGGATGTTGCTATAGATCCACCTGGAAGCCGCGATCCAGGGGTGCTCCTGGCGATAGACCCCGGTGAACGCCAACGCCCACGCCACGGTAAACGCCAGCGTCACGCCCGCGGCCGTGACCCAGGCGGCCCGGCCCCACCCGCCGAGCCGAGCCGTCAGCCACCGCCAGCCAGCGGCCGCCCACCCGGCCGCGAATACCAACAGGCACGGGAGCAGCGGCGCCATGTAGCGCAGGAACTTGGCGTGAAAGACGCCGGTGGTAGCGAAGTAGGGCACGGCCCAGGCCAGCAGGACGACCAGCGCCGGGCTGGGGGCCGCGCGCCGCCAGCGTAACGCCCGGACGATGGCCCACGCGAACCCGCCCCAGGCCGCGACGCCCAACGGCCAGCCGAGCCCCCACTGGCTGAGCTGCTGCACGAAATAGAGATAGGGCAGCGTCCCGATGTACTGCCGGGTGAAGGGCGCGTCCATGGCGCCGCTGACCATCGCGTTCTGCGTGAAGATCTGCGTGACATATGCGCGCGCTTCGATCAGCGCGAACGGGTTGGTGACGGCAAACGCCAGGAACGCGGCCGCGGCCACGGCGGCCATGCGCCCGACAGTGACCGCCAGCCTGTGGCCGGCCGATCCCGCCGGCAGCCCGTGCAGCCCGGCGACCAACAGCGGTGCGGCCAGCAGCACCGCGCTGAACTTGGACCCCACCGCCAGCCCGGCCAGCGCGCCGGCCAGCAGCCACGCGATCCAGCCGCCGCCCTCCGCCCGCCGCACGGCCAGCGCCAGGG
>DAOUAT010000007.1:0-15080 GCA_034433275.1 Anaerolineae bacterium | reverse complement strand
CTTGGCGGCGACAGCCACGTGCGCTTCGACGCCGCGGGCCGCTTGCTGATCGGCCCGCGGCGCGCGGTGCCGCTGTCTTTGTTGGCCCGCGATCATCCCGGCATCAGCGCGGCGCTGCGACAGCAGGGCGAGCGCGCCGAGGAGCGCTGGGACGACGGCGCGGCCGAGTTTGTGCTGTTGGGCCGGCCGGCCCGCAGCCCGCTAACCGAAGCGGAGCAGGAGCTGATCGGCCAACTGGCGGATAGGCCGCGGCCGCTGGCGCAGCTGATCGAGCGCTCGCGCGCCGGTGGGCTGGCGCGCCGCCGGCTGGCCGACCTGGAGGGTCGCGGGCTGGTGCGCCGCGCGGCTTTCACCCCCAGCGACGCGCTCCACGTCCTGGGGCGTTTCGCCGCGTGGGATGCCGAGGCCGCCCGGCTGGCCGCGACGCTGTTGGCGCGCCACGCCGGGTTGGAGGTCGCGGCGTTTTGCGAGTTGGTGGTGGCGCGCTTCTCGGAACGCGTGGCCACCGAGCTGGTCTCCAAAGTGCTGGAGGATGAGGCCGGCCGGCCGGATTGGGCCGGGGAGCCGACCGCGGCCGCGCTGCTGCGCCTGGCATTGGACAGTCGCGGGCCGGAGCCAGCCGCGCCGTCCGATCTGGCGTGCGCCTTGACCTTGCGCCGGCCGGTGGTGGCCATCGGCGCGCCGGTGGCGGCCTACCTGCCGCAGGTGGCCGCGCAGTTGCACACTGAGCTGATCATCCCGCCCCATGCTGAGGTGGCGAACGCCGTGGGCGCGGTCTCCGGCAGCATCGTCCAACGCGTTCAAGCGTTCATCACGCCCCTGGACGCAGAGGGGGGCGTCCGCCTGCACCTGCCCGATGGCGTACGCGATTTCCGGGGCTTGCGCGAGGCGGCCGTGTATGCCGATGAGGTGATGCCGGGCCGCGTCGAGGCGCTGGCGCAGCGGGCCGGCGCCGAGCAGGTTGAGGTGCGGGCGACGCGCGTGGACCAGACCGCGGCCGTGAAAGGCTCGCTGAATCAAACGGTCTACCTGGGCTCGGAGCTGACCTTCGTCGCCGCGGGCCGGCCGAGCCCCGCGCGACGATAGAAGCCACAGGCCGGACAAACCAGGTTTCTCGGAGAAACCTGGTTTGTCCGGCCTGCGCGCATCGGCAGCCAGATTACCGATGCCCAGCGCTTTCCTGATATACTACGCTTGATGACTCGCGACACCCACCGCATCGAACAGCGCTTTATCCTGGCGCTGGGCCTCACGGGCCTGATCCTGCTGGCCGAGGCGATCGGCGGCGTGCTGACGGGCAGCCTGGCGCTGCTCTCCGACGCCGCGCACATCGCTCTGGATGTATTGGCGCTGGCCCTCAGCTACGGCGCACTGCGCTTGGCGGCCCGGCCGGCGGACCACCGCCACACCTACGGGTTCCATCGCTTCCAGGTGATCGCAGCGCTGATCAACGGCGCGACCCTGCTCCTGGTGGCGTTCGGCATCTTCCGCGAGGCGTGGGCGCGGATCAACGCGCCCGCGCCGGTGTTGGCCGGCCCCATGTTGATCGTGGCCGTGGTCGGCCTGGTCGTGAACCTCGTCGTCGCAGCGGCCCTCCACGAGCATGATCACGACGACCTCAATGTGCGCAGCGCGTTCCTACACGTGTTGGGCGACGCGCTCTCGTCGGTGGGGGTCATCGTCGCCGGGGTGATCATGCTGCTGACCGGCTGGACTTTGGCCGATCCTCTGGCCAGCATCTTGATCGGCATGATCATTCTGGCCGGCTCGGGCCGGATCTTGCGCGAGGCGGTGCACATCCTGGTCGAGGGCGCGCCGGCCGGGCTCAGCGTGTTGGAGATCGCGCAGGCCCTGCGTGGGGAGCCCAACATCGCCGACGTCCACGACCTGCACGTGTGGTCCGTGAGCCCCGGCTACGTGGCGCTGAGCGCGCACCTGGTGTTGGCCGATGTCACATGGGCCGAGGCGCAGCAGGTGCAGACCCGCGTGCGCCAGGCCTTGGCTGACCGCTTCGGCATCCAGCATGCCACGGTGCAGGTGGAGTGCGTGGCGTGTGGGCAGGGGGGAAGCACCTGCGCAAACGGACAATAGGAGAGCCTGTAGGGGGACGCGGACTACGCAGACGACGCGGACAACGCGGAAAAACTCGAACTGTCTGCGTCGTCTGCGTTCTCCGCGTCGTCCGCGTTCAGCCGTTCGTTCCGGCGCGGCGCGCATCGCATTGTGGAGATAAACCCATGTTGATCAAATCCTACGCCACATTACGTGACCTGTTGGGCTGGCGCAGCCTGGAATATCCGTTGGTCGCAGGCGCGACCGTCGGTGACGTGTTGGAAGCGTTGGCCCACGAGCATCCCGACTTTGGCGCCAAGCTGTGGGACCGCGGTGGCTTGCTGACTGGCTACATCACCGTGTTGCTCAACGGACGATCGGTGGAATATCTGCGCGGGCTGGCGACGCCCGTGAGTGATGCCGACACCCTCAGCCTGTTTCCCCCCGTGGGGGGTGGGTCAGCACAACCTTAAAGAACCAACACAAATAAAGGTTCAAAATGCTGTTCGCGCAGTCAAGTCATTTGACACGCCGATCAGCTTATGTTATTCTTGCTTAACTGTAGGTTTCGGAGCACGCCCCGAGATCGAGTGCAGGAACGCCTGCACACATGCCCCAGGCGTGCGCGGTAGTCGGACTGCGCCGTAGCGCTCAACCCTTGCGGGAGTGTGTGAAGGGAGGGATGCCACGACTAAGCCCAAACATCTGTTCCGGTTCGCCATTGCAGCATCCGGTTGCGACGCTGCGCGCAGTGTTGCAACGTATGACGGATGCCCACAGCCGTCTCGGTAAGTTCACGATTTCCACATTCACCCCATACGGAGGAGAAAAGCAATGTCTACCAAGAAACTGTCGCTTTTGATCGGCGTACTCGTGATCATGAGCATGCTCCTGACCGCGTGCCCCGCACCCGCAACACCGAAGACCATTGTCCAGACGGTGGTCGTTAAGGAAGAGGTGAAGGTCGTTGAGACCCAGGTCGTCACCAAGGTCGAGGAAAAGGTCGTTGAGAAGATCGTCCAGGTGACGCCGACACCCGTGCCGGTGACCCGCACCGGCGCATGGCTGGATACGATTGTGATGGTGGAAGAGCCCGACGCCAACGCGGGCGTCCGGCGCCTCCAGGTCGGCGATATTGACCTCTACGCCAACTCCATCGCCAACGCGCAGACCGCGGCGACGGTCTATGCCGCGCCGGAGCTCAGCTACATGCGGGCGTCCGGCAACTACGATGAGCTCTCCTTCAACCCGGCCGGCCCGACCTTCGAGGGCACGGGCAAGCTGAATCCCTTCTTCGTGCCTGCCATGCGCGAGGCCATGAACTGGCTGGTGGACCGTGACTACATCGCCAAAGAACTCTACGGCGGCATGGCGACCCCGCGCTACTTCCCCTTCAACAACGCATCCAACGATTACGCGCTACACGCCGATGTGGCCAAGGCGCTGGAGCGCAAGTATGCCCACAACAAGGATCGCGCGGTTGAGGTGATCACTGCGGAGATGGAAAAACTGGGCGCCACCCAGGTGGGCGGCAAGTGGCAGTTCGAGGGCGCGCCGGTCGAGATCATCCTCCTGATCCGCACCGAGGACACCCGCCGTCTGATCGGCGACTACGTCGGCACACTGCTGGAGGACATCGGCTTCACTGTGGTGCGCGACTACAAGACCGCGGCCGAGGCCGGCCCCATCTGGCTGAGCGGCGAGCCCAAGGATGGCCGCTACCACATCTACACCGGCGGCTGGGTCACCACCGCGGTGCCGCGCGACCTGGGCACCAACTTCGCTTATTTCTACACCGACATGGGCCGCTCGGAGAACATGTGGCAGCAGTATGTTAACGATCCAGAGTTCTACGACATCGCGAACCGGCTCAATAACAACGACTTCAAGACGCTGGCGGAACGCTCCGAGCTCATCTCCCGCGCGCTTGAGCTGGCTATGAAAGAGTCGTACCGGGTCTGGATCGTGGACCGGGCGCCCATCTTCACCCAGCGGAAAGAGGTCTTGATTGCCTCTGACCTGTACGCCGGCACCTACGGCCATCAACTGTGGTCGAACACCATCCGTCGTGCGGGCGAGGTCGGCGGTTCCCTGACCATGGCCATGCCCAGCATCCTGACCCAACCGTGGAACCCGCTGGACGGCTCCAACTGGGTCTTCGACATGATCCCGATGCGCGCCATCGGCGAGCTCGCAACCAAGCCCGACCCCTACACCGGCCTGTTGTGGCCGAACTACATCGAGCGGGCCGAGGTCGTCGTCAAGGAAGGGCTGCCCGTCGGCAAGACCTTGGACTGGGTTGACTTGAAGTTCGCGCCCTCCATCGAGGTGCCCGCCGACGCGTGGGTGGACTGGGACCCGGTGGCGCAGAAGTTCATCACCGCCAGCGAGAAGTTCACCGAGACCGTGACATCGGCCAGCAAGAACACCGTGTACTACCCGGCCAACCTGTTCGACACCCTGAAGTGGCACAACGGCAGCCCGGTCTCCGTTGGCGACTTTGTCATGAGCATGATCCTGACCCTCGACCGCGGCCAGGAAAGCAGCATCATCTACGACGCATCCAAGTCAGCGACGCTGAGGTCGTTCATGTCGGCGTTCAAGGGCGTGCGCATCCTATCGCAGGATCCGCTGGTGATCGAGACCTACACCAACAACTACCAGTTGGATGCTGAGCTCAACATCAACTCATGGTGGCCGTACTACGCCCAGGGGCCCGGCTCATGGGAGATGTTGGCGCTGGGCATCTTCGCGGAGGAGAAGGAGTTAGCCGCGTTCTCGCCCACCAAGGCGACCAAGCTCGAAAAAGAGCGCTTCAACTACGTCTCCGGTCCGACTTTGGAGATCCTGAAGGCGGAGCTGGATGCGGCCCTGGCCGAAGGCAAGCTCCCCTACGCCCCGACCTTGAGCGAGTTCATCTCCGCGGACGAGATCGCCCTGCGCTACAAGAACCTGGCGGAGTGGTATCGCACCCGCGGCCACTTCCAACTGGGCACCGGCCCCTACTACCTGCAGCGCGCCTTCCCTGTGGAAGGCATGGTCGTCCTGCAGCGCAACCCCAATTACCCGTTCCCGGCCGATCGGTGGGAACGCTTCGCGACGCCTGTGATCCCTGAGGTAGAGGTCGAGGGTCCGGCCCGCGTCACCATCGGGTCTGAGGCGGTCTTCGAGGTGTTCGTGGACTTCGCAGGCGCACCGTACCCAACCGCTGACCTCAACCAGGTGAAGTACCTGGTGTTCGACGCGACCGGCACGCTGGCTGCTTCCGGGCAGGCCGTTGCTGCGCAGGACGGCCTGTGGAAGGTCACCCTCTCCGCGGACGTCACCAAGGGCCTGGCGGCCGGCTCTAACCTGTTGGAGGCGGTCGTCATCTCCAAGCTGGTGGCCGTGCCGGTGTCGGCGTCGGTGCAGTTCGTGACCGCGAACTGAGCGGGGCGTGATGTAAGCGAGTATCTTCCTGGCGGGCGCAGCCGCGCTGCGCCCGCCAGGAAAGAAACATCCTATCTGTCACTATAGTGAACGGGTCTACCGCTCAAAGTACGGTACGGCGAGCCACCAGCCCACAGGGGGCCTTCGGCTCTGAAGCATCTCCTAATGTGCGGCCGAGACTCTTCGCTGGTCTTGCGTGGTTAACCGTGTTGAATCGTTAACCCGCTCAGAGTGACAAACGGAAGCATCGTACTACTGCCACCCCCAGGGGCGAGGCAACGCCTCGCCCCTGTTTGTACCTGCAATTCCCGACATGAGGCGAGGTTATCGCATGGCAGAAGCAACCCTGACCCAGCAGCCGGGCGCCAAAGTGACCCGCACGACGAACCCCTTCCTCGGCACCCTGAACCGGGTCTTCAAGTATACAGTCAGCCGAGTGTTGGCGCTCTTCCTGACCATGGTTGTGGGCGTGTATCTGACGATCTTGATCGCCAACATGGGCGGTTACGTGGATAAGATCCGCTCCAGCCAGATCCGTGAGCAGGTCGGCGCGCAGTATGGCCTCGACCCGGTGTTTCGCCAGTTACCCAGGGCAGAACGCGAAGCGATCATCGCGCAGATTGTAGCTGACGAAGAGAAACGTTTCGGGCTGGATCAGCCGTTCTTTGTGCGCAGCCTGAGGTTCCTGGCTAATGCCATGTCGCTTAACCTGGGCCGCGCCCAAGACTTGACCAGCGACAGCGGCTCCAGTGAGGTGCGACGGATCATTTTGGAGCGTCTGCCACCGACTTTGCTGCTCTTTGCCACCGCGAATATGTTCCTCTTTTTCAGCAGCATCTTTTTCGCGCTGTCGCTCTCGCGGCGCTACGGCAGCGTGATGGATCGGCTGGTCGTGGCGTTAGCGCCGACATCGGCTGCGCCCGGCTGGTTTTACGGCATCTTCTTGATCTTGATCTTTTCTGCTGTGCTGGGCGTGTTGCCCTTCGGCGGTATGGTGGCCGCCCCCCCGCCTGAGGCCCCACTTGCCCGCGCTATCAGCACGCTCCAACACATGATCTTACCGGTCACCGCCGTGCTGATCAGCTCGATCTTCCAGGCGATTTACAACTGGCGGACCTTTTTCCTGATCTACTCCAGCGAGGATTATGTGGAGATGGCGAAGGCCAAGGGCCTGCCCTCCAAGACCATTGAGCGCCGCTACATCCTGCGGCCGACGCTGCCCACCATCATCACCAACTTTGCCCTCACCCTGATCGCCCTGTGGACCGGCGCCATCATCCTGGAGACCGTGTTCAACTGGCCGGGCCTGGGCCGCCTGCTCTACCGGGCCATCGGCCTGTACGACACACCGGTGATCGTGGGCTCGACCGTGATCTATGCTTATCTGCTGGCGATCACCGTATTTCTGTTGGACTTCATCTATGCCCTGGTGGATCCCAGGGTCAAGGTGGGAGGCGGAGGTCAGAAGGCATGAAGACTTTCTTGCGCAACCTCCAGGAGATCAGGCGTTATCCCACGGCCATCGCGGGCCTGATTGTGATCTTCGCGCTGATTGGCCAGGCCATTTTCGCATTGGCCACGATCCCGCACAGCGAGGCGGTGCGGCTCTGGCGCGGCGGTGAGGGGGTCTGGGAGGACAACCCCCGGCTGGCCAAACCGCTGTGGTGGAACTGGTTCACGCCGCAGAAGCTGCCCGCGTCCAGGGTGATGGACAGCGCGTTGTTGCCCGAGACGAAGACGATCCAACCGCTGAACGAAGGGCGGGCCATCCTGATCACCTTCACGTTCGATTTTCCCTACGACGCCTTTCCGCAGGATCTGGCCGTCTATTTTCGGACGAGCTACGTTGCGAAGCAACCTTTCGCTGACATGACCTGGATCACTCCGGATGGCCGCGAGATCCGGGTCGGCCAGTACTCGCCCCGGCGCTCCGATTCGTTCCGGATCACCCAGGACGACCGGTTGAAGCGGCGGTTGGGCAATGTGGCGGCGGAACAGGGGCTTTTCGCCCAACCGAACGTGCAGCCGCTCACGCCGTTGGAGGGCCAGTACACCCTGCGCATCGAGGCCATCACCTTTGAGCCGGATTCCGACCTGGACGCCAAGTTCGTGCTCTACGGGCAGGTGCACGGCATCGCGGGCACGGATCACCGCCGCCGCGATCTGTCGGTGGCGCTGCTGTGGGGCACGCCTATCGCGTTGGCGTTCGGCCTGCTGGCCGCGCTGGGCACCACCATCACCACCATGTTCATCGCCGCGTTTGGCGTCTGGTTCGGCGGGATGGTGGATGCCATGATTCAGCGCATCACCGAGGTGCGGCTGATCTTGCCCCTGCTGCCGATCCTGATCATGGTCGGCGCCTTCTATTCGCGCTCCATCTGGCTGATGCTGGGGGTGGTGATCGTCCTCAGCATTTTCGGCGCCGGCATCAAAACCTATCGCGCGATCTTCCTGCAGGTCAAGGAATCGCCTTACATCGAAGCGGCGCGCGCGTACGGCGCCGGCAGCGGCCGTATTATCTCGGAGTACCTGGTGCCGCGCACTATCCCCCTGCTCGTGCCGCAGCTTGTCGTCTTGATCCCCAGCTACGTCTTTCTGGAAGCGTCGTTGGCGGTGTTGGGGTTGGGCGATCCCGTGCTGCCCACCTGGGGCAAGATCATTGACGACGCCAACAGCAACGGCGCGCTTTTCAACGGCTACTACTACTGGATCCTGCAACCTGCCGCACTGCTCATGCTCACCGGCCTGGGCTTCTCCATGGTGGGCTTCGCCCTGGATCGCATCTTCAATCCCAGACTGCGAGGTTTGTAACCACAATGCCTGAAGATACACTGTTGCGCATCGAGAAGCTGCTGTTGCACTTCCGCACGAGCAAAGGGGTCGTGCAAGCCGTTGATGGAGTGGATTTCATCCTGGACTATAACGAGGCCGTGGTGATCATCGGCGAGTCGGGGTGCGGCAAGACCTCCCTGGCGAAAGCCATCCTGCGGCTCCTGCCCCGCAACGTCCACGCCTTCAACGGCAAGGTCATCCTGACCGGCGCCGACGTCATGCCGCTGCCCGAAGAGGAGTTCCGGCGCAACATCCGGTGGGCCAGGATCGCCATGGTGCCGCAGGCCGCCATGAACGCCCTCAACCCCGTGTTGCGGGTGGGGGATCAGGTCGCAGAGCCGACCATCTTTCACCAGGGGGCCAGCAAAGCTGCCGGGCTGGAACGGGCGCGCCAGATGTTCGATCTGGTGGGCGTGCCCCAGGATTTCATCAACCGTTACGCGTTCGAGCTCAGCGGCGGCATGCGGCAGCGCGTCGCACTGGCCATGGCTCTGGTCACCACCCCCGATCTGATCCTGCTGGATGAGCCCACTTCGGCGCTGGATCTGTTGACTCAGGCCAACATCATGAACCAGCTCAAGCGCATCAAGCAGTCCATGGGCATGAGCTTCATCCTGATCACCCACGACATCGCCACCTCCAGCGAACTGGCCGATCGGGTGGCGGTGATGTACGCGGGCCAGATCGTGGAGGTGGGGGATGCGCACCGTTTCTTCAACGAGCCGCTGCACCCCTATTCCTATAAGCTGATGGCCAGCGTGCCGCGGCTGCGTGAGACCAAAGACCCCGATTTTATCACCGGCCAGCCGCCCAGCTTGATCAATCCGCCGAAAGGCTGCCGATTTGCCGCGCGCTGTCACAAACGTTTTGAACAGTGCAGCCAGGAGCCGCCGACGGTCAACGTCGGTGGCCGCTTGGTTAAGTGCTGGTTGTATACGTGAGCAGGGGGAGATGAGACATGACTGTAATGAGTAAGGCGCAAGTCACAACCAGTGCTGGCGGCAATGGTCGCCAACCCCTGCTCTTAATTCGTGATTTGCACGTGTGGTTCGAGCTGCGGCGTTTCGGCTTCGGCCATGCCGGCTATGTGCGCGCCGTGGATGGCGTGAACTTCGACCTGGCGCACGGCGAGACCATCGCCGTGGTGGGCGAAAGCGGCTGTGGCAAGTCCAGCTTGATGAAGACGATTCTGGGCATCAATCGGCCCACCAAGGGCGAGGTGATTTTCGAGGATCGCCGCCTGAATGACTTATCGGGTCGTGATCTGCAGTGGTATCGCACGCAGGTGGGCTACGTGCAACAGGACCCCTACGGCGCGCTGCCCCCCTTTATGAATGTCCAACGCATCTTGCAGGAGCCGTTGATCATCGCCGGCGTGAAGAACGAAAAAGAACGCCTGGAACGGATCCGCAAGGCGCTGGAAGAGGTCAAGATGAGCCCAGTGGAGGAATTCTTGCCGAAGTTCCCCCACATGCTCAGCGGCGGCCAGCAGCAGCGCGTGGTGATCGCCCGCGCCATGATCATGGAGCCCAAGCTGCTGGTGGCCGACGAGCCGGTGTCCATGCTGGATGCCTCGGTGCGCGTCGAGATCCTCAGGCTGCTGCGCGCGTTGCAGGCCTCCCACGATCTGGCCGTGATCTACATCACCCACGACCTGTCCACCGTGCGCTACTTCTCCGAGCGCATCATGGTGATGTACGCGGGCCAGATCGTAGAAAAGGGCCGGGTCAACGACCTGCTGGGCAAGCCGCAGCACCCCTACACCCAGGCGCTCATCGAGGCGACCTCGGACCCGGACGCGCGCAACGCCGAGACGTTCCGCGACGTGCCTCCCGGCGAGCCGCCCAGCCTGGTGAAGCCGCCCAGCGGGTGCCGGTTCCACCCGCGCTGCGCCCACGCCATGGCGAGCCTGTGCGACACGGAGGCGCCGCCGGATTTCGAACCGGAGCCGGAGCACGTCGCGGCGTGCTGGTTGTACAAATGATGCCTCTCGGCCCGCGTGGCATGATCTGGCTGGGCGCCGGCCTGGTCGTCCTGGGCGTCATCATCCCGTTCCTGATGGTGATCGGGCTGGTGAAGTCCACCTTCCTGCTGGCGTTCCTTTCCTATGGGATGTCCATGGGCGGGCTGATCCTGGGCCTGATCGGCGCGGCGTTCTATGTGCGTGAGCGGCGGCGATAGAACTGCCCTGGAAATGGGGCTGTACCGCAATCCGCTGGATTGCGCGTGGCGGTGCGGCCACAATCCGGCGGATTGTGCTACACTGCTACGCGCCGTGGCGCCGCCCGCGGCATGAACAACTGACCCGAAAATGAGTGAGCATCCGGCGGATTGTGCTACACTGCCACGCGCCGTGGCGGCGCCCGCGGCATGAACAACTGACCCGAAAATGAGTGAGCATCCTGAGCGGGTCTACGAGTCAAGACACTTGGCGAATAGAGACCAGTCGAAGGATGCGGCTTGAGGCGAAAGACCACTGAGTAGTGGCATTCCATGAAACAACCCCTGGGTGTCTCTCTGTTTGCCCTGGGCCTCGTCTTGGGCATCGCGTTCGCCTCGGTCACGGTGTGGGGCGACCTGGAGGCGGCGCTCTTCCATCCGTCCAGCTCGGGCGCGGCTCGGCTCGGCTCGTTGGCCTGCCCGGTGCTCATCACGCGCGGGGAGGCCGGCCGCGTCAGCGCCGGCTTCAAGAACACCGGGACGCTGCCGGTGAACCGTGCGGTGCGTTTTCACGTCAGCGCGGGCTACGTCACGCTGGTCCGCGAGGAAAGCCTGCACGTGCCCCTGGCGCCGGGCGAGACGCAGCGCCTGAGCTGGCCCGTGGACGCGGCCGATGCCGCATACCGCGGCCTGCTCATCCTGGCGCGGGTGAGCACGCTGCGCCAATCCCCCATGCCGGCCCAGACCGGCAGCTGCGGCATCCTGGTGCTCGACCTCCCGCTGGGCAACGGCGCGGTCGTCACGGGCGCCTGGCTGGCCCTCAGCCTGGCAGGGATGCTGGGCGGCGGCCGGTTGTGGCTGACCGGGACGCCGCAGCGCACAGGCCGGGCGCGGGGTACGCTGTACGTGATGATGGCCCTCGGCGGTGTGGTGCTGGCCGGCATGATTCTCGGCCTGCTGGGCCTGTGGGCGTCGGGCGTGCTGGCGCTGGCGTTGATCCTGTTGTTATTAGTCACGGTGTTGGTGCAGGCCATGCTGACCAGCTGATCCACAAGCTACCCCACGCTCCTCGCTATCTGCGGCAAATTCCCGTTATGGTTTCAGCAACAGTGCAAGAATTGATTTGACATCCTTCTCGCGACGTGGTATCTTTGCGGTTGCGTCAGTTAAGCCGTACGCCCAAGACTGAACGCGCATCGTGTCGGTTGTTCCAAATTCCCTATAGGAGGAGAAAAAAGCCATGTCTGTCAAGAAGTTGTCGGTACTGATCGGCGTCCTGGTCGTGGTCAGCATGATCCTGACCGCCTGCCCGGCGCCCGCTGCGCCTCAAACGATCGTGCAGACCGTCGAGGTCGTCAAGACCGTTGAGGTCGAGAAACCCGTTGAGGTCGTCAAGGAAGTTGAGAAGGTCGTGACCGAAGTCGTTAAGGAAGAGGTCGAGGTAGCGAAGGAAGACTACACCACCCCGCACCCGATCCTGAGCGATATCCGCGTGCGCCAGGCCATTGCCTATTGTCTGGATCGCAGCGCCCTGATCGCGTCGGTCTATCCCTACGTGGAAAAGCCCGACACCCTGTTGATGGATTCCCCCTGGCCGAAGACTCACTGGGTCTACAGCGGCCCCTACACCGACATGCCGCAGTATGATCCTGAGAAGGGCAAGGCGCTGCTGGAAGAGGCCGGTTGGACCCTGCAGGGCGCCAGGCGCGTGAACGCCAATGGCGATGTGCTGGCCCTGAAGTACGCCACCACCACCGCCCAGTTCCGCCAGACCTGGTCCGCCGTCATGCAGCAAAACCTGGAGGCGTGCGGTTTCCAGGTGCTGCGCAGCCACGTGCCCGCCTCGTGGTGGTTCGGTGACACCACCGGCCTGTCCCGCCGCGACTTCGAGCTCGGCGCCTTCGCCTGGGTCGGCCAGACTGAACCCGCCGGCCGCACCCTCTACGCCTGCAACCAGATCCCGCTCCCCAGCAACAACTGGGAAGGCCAGAACTACATGGGCTGGTGCAACAAGGCCGCCAGCGATGCCGTTGTGAAGGCCACCAACACCCTCCTGCGCGAGGATCGCGTCAAGGCCTACGACATCCTGCAGAAGGAATTCGCGAAGGATGTGGTGTCTATCCCGGTCTTCAACCGCGCCGAGGCCGAGGCCTGGAGCGCCGACCTGGAAGGCATCCTCCCCGATGCGACCGAATATGCGACCACTAACTTGCACGAGTGGAAGCTGGCCGGCGGCGGCGACACCATCGTCATCGGCATGACCCAGGAGCCGGACAGCATGTTCGCCCTGGTCTCCAGCATGGCGGCTCAGCGCCTGGTGGACCGCCCGGCCAAGGGCGTCATTACTTCTCAGTACAGCTACGACTTCCAGCCCGTGCTGCAGGATGGCCTCTCGACCATCGAAAGCGGTCTGGCTACCAACAACACGGTCGAGGTGAAGGCCGGCGACAAGGTCTACGACACGGCCGGTGACACGGTTGAACTGGCGGCCGGCGTCAAGGTCTTCGACGCGGATGGCAATGAGGTCGAGTACACCGGCTCCGGCACCGTGCCGATGAAGCAACTGGTGGTGACCTACAAGCTCAAGCCGTACACCTGGAGCGACGGTCAGGCCGGCTCGGTTGCCGACATGGAACTGGGCTTCAACCTGGACTGCGACAAGGAATCCGGCGCCACCACCTTCATCACCTGCGACGCCGCCTTGGAGAAAGAGTTCGCTGCGAATGCCTTGCAAGTTAAAGTGACTTGGGTGCCTGGCTACCAGGATCCCACCTATCACCTGTATCCCTTCAATATCTACCCGAGCCACCAGGTGATCAGCGATGGCCGCAAGCTGGCTGATGTGCCGGCGGCTGAGTGGCAGACGCTGCCTGAGATCGCTGAGACCCCGCTCTCCTTCGGGCCGTACTACATCACCGAGTGGGTCAAGGGCCAGTCCATCACCCTGGCGAAGAACCCGTACTACGCGGGCAAGGTCGCGACCCCCAACGTGATCTACGTCTTCCTGGCCGATACCAACCAGGCCGTGGCGCAGCTCATCAACGGCGACGTGGACTACCTGGATGACTCGACCCTGGGCGCGGGCGCGGAAGTCCAGACTGTGATTGATGCCGCCAAGACAACCGGCAAGATCAAGTACGAGATCAGCGCGTCGTCCACCTGGGAGCACATTGACATCAACCTGTTCACCAAGTAAGTGAGGTGAGGAGAACCCCGGTTTCTCGCAGAAACCGGGGTTCTGTATAGGCGGGCGGGCACAGCCCGATGGGTCTTGCCCGTCCGTTTCGCCAGGCTGAAACTGCGTCCGTGGCGCTGCCAGCGCAAGGACAAACTGCTTCAAACACCTGCGCGCCCTCTTCCACTGCCTGTGGCGCGCGTCTCTGCTGGCTCCCTCCGTTCAGCAGGGCAATTCATCGGTTCCCCGGTCATGTCGGGAGGCTGGCGATGACAAACTACCTGATCCGGCGCATCTTCCAGATGGCCCTGGTCATTCTACTGGCTGCGCTCTTTACCTATTTTCTCTTCAACATCTCCCCAGGCGGCCCGTTAGCGGGCATCCAGCAGCAGCAGCGCCGCATCACGCGCGAGGACCTGGCCCGTTTACGCGCAAACTATGAGCTCGACCTGTATTGGCCGGTGCGTTTTTCGCGCTGGCTGATCGGCGTGCCCAGCGGCCCGATCGTCATCGGTGGCCGCGAGTTGTTCGCCAGCACGCCGGTGGGGTGTTATCTGCCCCGCGCCGAACAGGTGGTGGTGCAAGATGGCCAACAAGTCAGGGTCCCGGCCGGATGTGACGACTACGTCTATCTTTCGGAGCTGCCGACGCTGCACCCGGCGGTGAAATCAAGCCGCGGCATCCTGCGCGGGGATTTCGGCCTCTCGACCGTGGTGCGCGCGGGCCGGCCCGTGTGGAACGAGATGATGAGCCGGCTGCCGGCAACCCTGGAGCTGATGATCATCTCGACGCTGCTCTCGTTCCTGATCGGCATCCCCATCGGCATCTACAGCGCCATCAAGCAGTACTCGCGCTTCGATTACACCTTTACCACGGTTTCTTTCATCGGCTCGGCCATGCCCACCTTTTTCTTTGGGCTGCTGCTGATTCTGGTGTTCTCAGTGTTCCCGAACCTGTTGCGCGAGACCTTTCCCTGGCTGCCGCGCATCCCGCCGGGCGCGCGGGTGGCTGTGCGGCCCTACGAAGTGGCGACCTGGCTGCCTCGCATCATGCCCGGCACAGCGGCCGACCGCCTCCTGCACCTGATCATGCCGGTGTCGGTGCTCACCTTCTTCTACATGGCCACCTGGAGCCGCTTCGTGCGCTCCTCCATGTTGGAGGTGCTGCGGCAGGACTATGTGCGCACCGCCCGCGCCAAAGGGCTGTGGGAACGCGTCGTGATCATCAAACACGCGCTGCGCAACGCGCTGATCCCCTTCGTGACCATCGCGGTGTTGACCATCCCGGGCTTCTTCTCCGGCGCGATCATCACCGAGACGGTGTTCGCCTGGCCGGGCATGGGGAGGTTGTATTATGACGCCCTGACGCGCAGCGATTGGCCGATCTCCCTGGCCTTTATTTTCATCACCGCGCTCCTCACCGTGATTGCCAC
>DAOUAT010000006.1:0-20817 GCA_034433275.1 Anaerolineae bacterium | reverse complement strand
GGCGGGGTCGGTGTGGGCGCGGGCTGCGTCGGGCAGGCGGTCAGCAGCAGCGCGGCCAGGACGATGGTGAACAGTACTCCAAGACGTCGTTGCACTTTCATGATCGGGGCCTCCTGTTGTGGGTGGGTTCTGGATTTTATTGCCATTCTCCTAGCGCGTGATCACTGGCAGATAGATCGGTTTTCCTGATTGAAAGGCGCCGGTGCGAACTGACGCAGCTCCGTTCGGATTGGTCACCCATAAGTCGTGTGTGCCAGGTCCTAAGGTGGCCGGCACGATGGCTTGTAGCGTTTGTTCATCTGACCAGGTGACATCCTCCGCCTCGACCGGACCGATCCTCACGGTTGGTTTATTAATGAAGTTCTCGCCCCGAATGACGATGGGTGTGGCTGTCCAGGCGTCAGCGCGCGGTGGATCTACGGATACGCTGACCGGCGTCGGCCAGTCACCTAGCGTCACATCATCAATCCAGGCCCGGACGTAAGGCGTGTCTGCCTCCTGCCGGAGTATGAACGTAATCGTCACCTGTCGGCCTGCCCAGGGGGATAGATCGGCATGGGCGAGTTCCCAGGCGCTGGTTGCAGTTGCGGAGAAGACCTCGGTTGTGGAGGCTGAATCCTCGACGGATATTGACAAGGGATGCCCTTCGCCCTTCGCGATGTAATTTGCTGCCACAGTCGGGCGGTGCATACCTGCTGGGATCGTGAGCTGTTGGCTGGCTGTGACTGTGAAGCTGTCGGATGAGGTGGCAGCAAGAGAAGTCCAGTAGTAGGAACCCGGCGTCGGCCCCATCATATAGCTGGTGAAATGTACTTCGTCTTGCGGGTCAATGATCAGGGCTGGTTCGGGAGTATAACTCTCGCCCAGAACGACCGGTATCCCCCAACTGCCATCGGTGGTGCGCGTGCGGTAGTAGAGCGAGTATGGCCCATACCCCTGCAAGCCAACCACATGCAAAGTGCCTCGTGAGTCGACCGCAATCGCGGGGGACCCCGAATCTCCGATCGGCGCTGGCGCGGACCAAGCACCGTTAACCGGCCGGTAGGTGTGATAATGGTTCCCGCCCCAGTGAAAGACGGCATGCACTGTGTCATCATGGCTCACAGCCAGATTCTGCCGGTAGCGGGAGCGAGCGAAGCCTGACCACAGTCGTTCCGCAGGCCTGGTTTCGCTACCATGTGGTCGCCACCGGTAGAAGACACCTTCCTCGCCGTACTTGGTGTCCTGATAGATGAAATGCACGCTGGCATCCGGCCCCACCGCAACGCCTGGCCCCCCACCGCCATCATCGCTATCAAGCACCACCGGGGCCTGCCAGTCACCGGATGGTAGGCATTCCAGATATCGAATGCTGCGGCTGTTCAAGGCCCACTCCCAGACATAGTAGACGATATGCACACCGCCCAGGTAATCCGCAGCGATATCCATTGAAGACGCATTCGATACGAGCTGCGCCGTTGTGCTCCACCCAGCACCTGGCGCTCGGTAGCGGTAATACAGACCGTCGGCGCCCTCCCATACGACATGCACCACATCCCGGCCATCAACTGCAATACCAGTACTTCGTACAGTGTAGGGATCAACCGTCCCCAGGTTTTCCGGCGACGTCCATGAGCCATCCGGAAATCGAATCGCATAACGGACCTGCTGCTTCACGCCATCACCATCCATCCAGGTCAAATGCAGGTTACCGTGACTATCACTGGCCAGATCAACACTGGATGCTGAAGTGATCTGCCGTGATCGTGCGATACAAGGATAGGGACAGGCCCGCCCCATCACCAGCGCGCGCGCGTCGGTATGTCCATCGGCCGAGATTGCGGTCGCGTCCGACGGCCCCTGCAAGGTCCAAGCTAGCGGCAGTGATGCACCGTTCTCAAAACCGCCGTTCGTTATCCAGTTTTGTGCTGGCGGCAAGTAGAGATCGAGCTTTCGATTCTGATTAACTGCCAATACCGGCACAGCCAGCGCACCGTATCCAGGCCGATTGACTGTCAACGTGTGATTCCCACCATCAAGCAGGTAGGCCGTGTAGTCACCCAGAGCATCTGTCTGAGCGGTTAACACCGGGGACGGTGTAATGCTCAAAGGCGCGTGGCCGATTGGATAACCACGATTATCGGTCAGGCGACCAGTCACATGCCAGGCATAGAGAGTGGTTGATGTATTGGCAGCGTTGTTGGCCCGCCAGGCCTCCTGGTTTCCTGCGTTGTCTGTTCCCCGCACCCTAAAACCATATTCTACGCCTGACGAGCTATTGAATATTGCGGATGTCTTCGTTGTGCCCATGCGCCAGTCGGTCCAAACACCGGCGCCCTGGCGATACTGCACATCGTAGCTTCGGATGCCGGAGCCACCCAGGTCGCCGCCTCCCCAATGGAGCGAGACACTGCTCTGGCTGAAGGCTGGCAAAGGAGTGATGAAGGTCCAGGGCGGGAGCGCCTCGACTGTTGTCTGAGTGTCGCAGTCTGCCGACCAGGGTTCTGCATTGCCTCCATTGTCTCTGGCGCGTGACCGGAAGCAATAGGTGTGCCCGCCCATACCTGCATACGGCGCCGACAAACTGGTGGTCGCTACAAGCCAATCAGTCCACACACCGCCTGGGCCATCCTTTACCTGGATATCATAGTTGGCTATACCCGATGGCCCGCTATCGGTTCCTGACCAGCTTACTGTAAATGGCGCAGGCGATTCGACCGGCAGTGGCAGCACGTTGGACGTCGGCGGCCAGATGTCCGTGGTCTGCCAATCGGGATACCAGTCCGCCCCGTTGCCGCTCAAACGTGTGGTGCTCCAGGTGTTCTGCGCGTCCCAGGCATCCAGGTAAGCGTAGGTCCAATACCAGTTGCCGCCCTGCTGGATGAAGGAAATCCTGGTGAAGGCGACATAACGGCCATCCGGCGACCAACTGCGGGCCCAGGCGTCGGTTTGATACCCCGGATCATACACCTGGCGCTGGTTGCCGCCGGACGCGTCCATCAGCCAGAGCTCCTGCCAGCCGTCGCCGTCGCCGTCCGCGTCATAGGCGATGCGGCTGCCGTCCGGCGACCAGGCCGGGTTCTCGCTGTTGGGCTGGTGGGAGAGCTGCCGGAGGTTGCCACCGTCCGCGTACATGACCCAGATGCGATACTGATCGGAGCTGCGGCGGGTGAAAGCGATTTGTGTGCCGTCGGGGGACCAGGCCGGCTCGCCGTCGTAGTCGCCGTGGTAGGTCAGGCGTCTCAGCCCGCTGCCGTCGGCGTTCATGACGTAGATCTCCGCCTGGTTGCCGTCCCGGTAGGATTGGAACGCAATCTGGCTGCCATCAGGCGACCAGGCCGGGTAGACATCGCTGGCGCCATCGTAAGTCCGCCGGGCCTGCCCGCTGCCGTCCGCGTTCATCACATAGATCTCGTAGTTGCCGTCGCGGTTGGAGGCAAAAGTGATGTGTGTCGCGCCCCGGTTGAGCCGCGGATGGATATCCATGCTGCCGTGGTTGGAGATGTTGACCTGATTGGCGCCATCCCCGTTGGCGCGATAGACCTCCCAATCGTGCGCGTTGCGGGCCGATTGGAAGGTCAGCTGGCTCCAGGACGCGTACTCCGGGGCCAGGGGCGTCTGCGGCGCTTCCGGCGCGGCTGCTGCGCCCTCAACCGTGGGCAGTCTCGGCACGCGTAGCGGCTCGTCGTAGGGCAGGCGGCTGGCCGGTGGCTCGGGTGCTGCCGGCGCCGGGGCTTCCTGCTGGGCCGAGGCGGTGACGAGCGGCAAGCCGCCCCCCAGCAAAGTGGCGGTCAGGATGAGGACCAACGGGATGGCGAGGCGTGCGGTGTGCATGGTATACCCCCTTTGAGCTGGTCAGGCGGGAATCAAGCGCGCGATGAATGTTGAACAGGCGGTGCAACGAAAGCGGGGCGAGCGCGCAGGCCGTGCTGTGTCGAGCAACGCAGCGTGAATGGACAACGGGGTTCGCGGACAACGGAGACGCCAGGTGCGCATAAGTCACATCCCGGATCACCGGTGCCGCCTCAAGGTCCGGCGTCGCCAGCAGCGCACAGCGGCGGGGGACCGAGGTCAGGCAGCGATGTAAGTCAGATGACGACCCGCTTCAACTTTGCAGTTGGTCGAAAGCAGCCCAGAGACGACACGGCGCGCACAGCAGTGGGGAGCGATGAGTAGTGCGACAAGTATAGGATAGCACAAACTGCTGTCCAAGTCAATAGGTTTTGTGACCATTTGAGTTCGGTTTTTTTCCGGGTTGGCTTGCTCATCGCGTGAATTGCGGCAGAACCGGTTGTTGGGGTGCTATATTATTGCACTTTTATGTGCTTTAATTATCTGTAAGCACATATTATCCAGCCGAATTCGTTCTGGGTACTTGACTTTCCTTCAAACACGGTGGTATAATAGTTGTATAGTACCTGCTCAGGATTGTACCGAGCTGGGAAGCCACTTATCCCTCATTTTCAGTTTTGTGCAGTCATCGTCTGCTCTGAGCGCGCGGTTTCGTCATTGACTGCCAGCCATCGTGAGTGACCGGCAGATTGGGTCAGTCAACACCGCTTATTGACACCATCACATACCAGCACAACAGAATGAGCACCTGCTACACCCCGAGAGCATCTGGAGGTGTGTGCCATGTCCTGCAGAAGCCAAGCCTTGCACCGGGCCGCTGGCCTGGTGGCGGTCATCCTGATCGCTGCGCTAGTGGTGGCGGCCGCCACTACTAGCGCCAGTTCCCCCATCCCGCAAGATGGCGCGGCCGTCGCGCTGGCAGGCCCCGCCGCGGCCGGCCCGCTGCTGAGTTACCAGGGACGCCTGGTCAACCCGAACAACGGCAATCCCCTCAGCGGCACGTTCTCCATGACCTTCAAGCTATATGGCGTATCCACTGGCGGCGCCCAGTTGTGGGCCGAAGGCCCCAAGAACGTCACGGCGACCAACGGGCAGTTCAGCACGCTGCTGGGCGACACCACGGCGCTTAACCTGACCATCTTCGACGGCCGCGACTTGTGGCTCGGGGTGCAGGTGGGCAGCGATCTGGAAGCCACACCGCGCACTCAGGTCGCTTATGCGCCCTATGCGCTGTATGCGGGCAACGCGGCCAAGCTGGGCGGCCAGCTTCCCGATACGTTTGCCTCGGCAACGCACAACCACGACGCAGCTTACGTGAACGACAACGCGGGCGAGGTGGGCAACCCGGATGTGCCGGATGGTGCGCTATCCCCTGCGAAGATCACGGGTACGGCCTGGACGAGTGTGAATGATGGCCATATGTCGGGCCTGGACGCAGACCAATTAGATGGCCAGCAGGCGGGCGCGTTTGCGGCCGCGGGGCATACGCACTTGGGGCAGGTGTGGACTCACAGTACAAGTTCCAATGGCCTGGTTATGGAGGGAACGGTAGGCTGGTCCAATAGCCTTTTCAGAGTTGTCAACTATAGCAATGGCCCCAGTATTTGGGGGATCAATACCGGGGGTGGGAACGGGGTGCGCGGTGAGGGCAGCGGCAGTTCGGTCGGCGTGTATGGACAGGCCGAGAACGCGCCCGGCGTCGCTGGCCGCAGCAGCGGCAATGATGGCGTGTCTGGCGTAAGCTCGGCGGCTGGTCGAAGCGGCGTATATGGCTATCACGAGGGGGGTGGGTACGGCGTTGGGGGCAAGAGCTATTCTGGGCCGGGGGTTTATGGCCAGGATGCCGGACCGAACCCAGATGATAGCTGGGCGGTATGGGCCGAAGGCGATACGCGCGTCACCGGCGACCTCACTGTCGGCTTAACGCTGTATGTTGGCGGCCTCGCCACTTTTGGGGGAGGCAAGTCCGGTTTCGTGGTTGATATCGCCCAGAACGATGACACCGTGCCCTTGTCACCGGGTGATGTCGTGAGCATCAGCGGCGCGGGGCCGGCCGTGCTGGGTGAGATCCCCGTGATTAAGGTGCGACGGGCAACGACCGCTACGGCGGCCGGCGTGGTGGGCGTGGTGGATGAACGTTTCACGCTTACGACGCGGGTGGCGGCCTCTGGCGCAGAAGGGGACGCGCAAGAGAAACTGGAGGCTACCGTCGAAGCGGTCGCGGCCGACCCTGGGCAGTACGTCACAGTCGTGACCTTGGGCGCTTATAAAGCGATCAAGGTGGACGCGACCTATGGGGCGATTTCGCCCGGCGACCTGTTGGTGGCATCGCCCAACTCGGGCTATGCCAGGCGTTCGGCCGCGCCGCAGCCGGGCACGATCATCGGCAAGTCGTTGGGCAGTCTGGCCGCGGGAACCGGCGTGGTGCCCGTGTTGATCACCTTGCAATAGCGGACAGCAGCGCTAACACCGGGAGCGGATCTGCAAAGCCGTTCCGGGTGCGTCGAACGCACCGAAGACAAACTGCTATCTTACTTAACACCCGAGGAGGCGACAACAATGACATCTCAGAATCCATCCAGAGCGCGGAACATCGCTTTTGTGGCGGCTGTGCTGCTGGCGGCCCTGACGCTCGCTGCCGCTACACCCCAGGCGGTCATCACGGCCGCCGTGGTGACTACGCTCGATGTGAGCGTCCCGGAGGTGACTGCGCCGCAGCTCCTCAACTACCAGGGGCGCCTGGCGGATGCCGGTGGGAATCCATTGTCGGGCACTTACCAGATGTTCTTTGCCCTGTACGATGCGGAAACCGGCGGAAATCTGAAGTGGTCGGAGAACAGGGCCGTGACTGTTACGGGCGGGCTTTTCAGCATCCGCCTTGGGGAGAGCACGCCTTTTCCGACGCCCACGATCTTCGACGGCCAGGCGCTGTGGCTGGACCTCACAGTGCAGGGTCAGTTGACCACGCCGCGCATGTTGGTGAGCTATGTGGCTTATGCGATGTACGCGAACCGCGCGGGCAGCGCAAGTTCAGCCACCACCGCAGAGCTGGCCGCCAACGCGAATCAACTGGGCGGGCAGCCGCCAGCGAGCTATGCGGCAGCGAGCCATACCCACGATGCCGCAGCGATCGCCACGGGTGCGTTGGCCTTCGACCGGTTCAACGCGTACGGGGACCTGGCCAACGATGGCCGGATCGGCGCGGCCGCAGGGATGGTGGCGGCCGGCCTCCATACGCACACAGGCGGGGACATCGTGGACGGTTCGATCGGCGCCGTAGACCTGGCGGATGGCAGCGTCACCTCCGCCAAGATCGCGGATGGTGGCGTGGCCCTGGCGGACCTGGCAGCCAACAGTGTGGATGGCGCCAAAATCGTTGACCTCGGTGTGGGTACCGCCGACTTGGCGGACAGGAGTGTCACCTCCGCCAAGATCGCTGACCTGGGTGTTGCCACTGCGGATCTGGCGGATGGCAGCGTCACCTCGGCCAAGATTGCCGACCTGGGTGTTGCCACTGCGGACCTGGCAGATAGCAGCGTCACCTCGGCCAAGATTGCCGATGGCAACGTGGCCCTTGCCGACCTGGCGGCCAACAGCGTTGATAGCTCCAAGATCGTGGATGGCAGCGTAGGCAATGCTGATATCCAGGATCGCACGATGAAAATAGGCTTTCCGGCCAACGCGCTCAATCACAACACCGGTGGGCTGATCTCCCAGTATTTCAGTTCGGGCTTGCGCTGGCAATCGAACTACACGGAGTCCGCCGGGCTCACCTTGCCGCGACCGACTGACTGGGATGGCACGACCGATGTGACGATGCGGCTCTGGTTCTATCCACTCACGGCTACTGCTGGCTATGTGGACTGGTTCATCCGGCCGCGCGCGTGGAGCGCTGGGAGTGCGATCATTGATGTCGCGAGTATTAGCGGCACCGCTGCCTACGTAAATCAGGCGAGTGTGCTCAAGGAACAGATCTTCACTATTCCAGCCGCGCGTCTCAACACTGGTCTCATGTGGTACATTACCCTACAGCGTTTTGGTTCTTCGGAGACGTACCGGGATGATGTCATCCTGATGACTGTCGAGCTCAGTTACAATGCCGTGCGCTGACGCCACGAAAAGGGGGCGATCATGAAAAGACATAAGCTCCTGATTCCCTTGTTGGGTCTGTCTGGCGTCTTGCTGGCAGCCGGCATCGTCTTAGCCCAGACCTCCTCCAACTTCGATCTCTGGTGGAGCGCGCTGACCGGGGGCGGGGGCGCGCGGCAGTCGGCCAGCTTTATGGTGCAGGATGTCCTGGGCCAATGGGTGGCCGGCAGCGCGCAGAGCGCCAACTTCCAGGTGCAGGCCGGCATCCTAGTGGGGGTCAGCCAGGGCACGCCGACACCCACCTCAACGCCGACGCGCACGCTCACCCCGACGCCCACCACAACCGGCACCCAGCTGCCCACCAATACCCCTACGGTGACGCCGACGGCCTCCAACACGCCGACCATCACGCAGACGCCCACCGCGTCAAACACGCCAACGGCAACGCCCACGCGCACGGCCACGCCCACTGCAACCAGGACTGCGACCCCCACGGCCACCTCCGGGCCGCCGGGTGACGCTTATGAGCCGGACGAGACCTGCGCGGCGGCCAAAGCCATCGTCACTGATGGCTCGACCCAGACGCACAACTTCCACGTCCCGGGCGATCAGGACTGGATCAAGTTCTTCGCGCTGGCGAATACCACCTACATCATCCAAACCTCCAATCCGGGCCTGGACTCTGACCCTGTGCTGCTGTTGTACGACAGTTGCGCGGGCGGCTCACTGGGTGGCGACAACGGCGCTTTCGGCCAGACGGTGCGGTTGGAGTGGGATGTGACCGGGGATAGCCGCTGGTTTTACATCAAGCTTCAGCAGTTCGACCCGGCGATCTATGGGCCGAGCACCAGCTATGATATCTCGGTGAGCAAGGATGTCACGCCGCCGCTGGCGCCCAGGAACCCGCGCTGCGGCTCGCTGAACCAGACCACACTGAGTGTGCAGTGGCAGCAGAACAGCGAGCGCGATGTGGTGCGCTACATCGTCAACTGGCGTGACGCAGGCCCGACCCAAAGTGGGGCCACCGATGTTGAGGGCGCCGCGACCACATACACCGAATTGTCGGGGCTGACGCCGAACAAGCTCTATTTCATGAAGATTCAGGCGGAGGATTTCACAGGTAATAAGAGCCCCTTCTCAAACGAAGTGTCCTGCCTGGCGCAGGATAAGCCGGATGCGACGGCGCCCACCATCACCCTGGAACAGCCGACGACCGGTGCAACCTACACGACCTCGTCCCCTACGCTCACTTTCAGCGGCATTGCCCAAGACACCGGCGGCAACCTGAGCCGCGTCAAGGTCACCAACAACACCAACGGCGTCACCGGCTGGGATTATAGCCTATCCGGCGGCACGGACACGTTCAATGTGGAAGGCATCACCCTGGCCGTGGGGGTCAACAACATCCAGATTGCGGCCTATGACGCTGTGGGTAACACCGGGACCCGGAGCCTCGCCGTCACCCGAACGGGCCTGAGCCAGGGCGCGGTAATCATCGTAGGCGGGCATAACGAGACGTTCGGCTTGCAGGCCAACATTGATAACATGACCAATCGCGCCTATCGTATCTTCCAGGGGGCCGGTTACGATAAGGACCATATTTACTATCTTGCGCCTGCGTCGCAGGACGCCGATGGGGATGGGGCCAACGATGTGGACGCGCCGGCGACCTGGGCCAACCTGGATAGCGCGATCCGCACTTGGGCCGTTGCGTACGTGGGGTCGGGCAAGCCGCTGCACATCTATATGGGCGATCACGGCCTGGTGGAAGGCTTCTGCGCGGCCGGCTGCAGTAGCGGGCTGATCGGCACGGACAACCTGGACGCTGCGTTGACCGCGCTCGAAGCGAGCAAGCCAGGCGCCCAGGTCAATATCATCATTGAGGCGTGCCACTCGGGATCGTTTATTGATCGGCTGGGCGGGGTTGGCAGCATCAGCAAGGCGGGCCGGGTGGTCATCACCTCTACGGGCCGCAATAACAACGCCTACGCATCGGCCACCGGCGGCTACTTCACCGACGCCTTCTTCTCTTGCATTGCGTCCAGCGGCAGCCTGAAGGCGTGCTACGACCAGGCCAAGGCCGCCGTGGCGCTCATCGGGGTTAACCAAACACCGTGGCTGGATGACAACGGCGACGGCGTCTCGACCAGCGGGGATGGCACTGTCGCCACCGGACGCTATGTGGCCAGCTTCTTCGGCGCCGCGCCGCCCCAGATCACCGTGGCCACGGTGCAGATCTCGGGCGCCGACGGCACGTTGGAGGCGACCGTGCAGGCCGGCGGCGCGTTGATTGATGTGGTGTGGGCCGCGGTCTATGCGCCGTCGTTCCAGGAGCCAACCTATACGACGCTGAACCTGGGGGTGCCGAGCCTGAAGCTGGATCCGGTCAGCGGCACGCCCGGCCGTTACCGGGCGTCCTATCCCAACGGTTTCACGGAACTGGGGAACTACCGCGTGATCGTGTATGCGCAGGATAAGGCCGGGATCCAGGCGCAGCCCAGGCTGGCGGTCGAGGGCGCAGCGCAGAAGGTGTATCTGCCATTGGTGCTGCGAAATTGAGGCTACTTCGGGAATCGGCCAGCACCCTGAGCGGGTCTACGAGTTAAAGTACTTGGCGAGAAATGACCAGTCGAAGGGGCGGCCATTTGCAGAAGGCGCATCCTTCGACTGGTCACTCGCCGGAGCGGAGATCGTGCTGTAGACCCGCTCAGGATGCTGGCAGGGGCCTTGAAGGAGGTTCATCGTGAAACAGGGCCTTCTACGACCTACATTGGTTGCGGCCATCGGAGTGGTCGCGCTGCTGGCGATCGTCCTGGTGACGGCCCAGAGCGGCGCAGCGGATGGCCTGGTTCTGAACCGCGCATCAGCGCAGGTCAGCCCGGCCGGGCCGGACGCTGCGCCGGACCTGACCGCCGAGATTGCGCTGATCCCCGCAAGTCCGGCCATCAGCCAGACAGCCACGATCAGGATCACGGTGCGGAACAAGGGCACAGCGAGCACCGGTGTTGGGTTCAAGGTGTATCTGTATGTAGATCCATCCGTGCGGCCCCCCATCGGCGACACGTCTTCCAGCTTCTGGTGGCAGCTTCCGGCGTTAGCCGCGGGCGGATCCTCCATCCTGGAGCGCAACGTCACATTCACCACGAGCGGCTGCGACCACGTGATTTACGTGTGGGTGGATAAGGAGCGGGTCGTTGCAAACGATTCGGACCCGACCAACAACCTGGTCTCGCTGCCGGTTTGCGTGGGGGTCACGTGCTCGCCCGACGCCTATGAGCCGGACAACGCTTGCGCGGCTGCGCGCTGGAGCAGCAGCGGCGCGGTGCAGGATCGCACCCTCTGCCCGGTGGGCGATGAGGACTGGGTGAAGTTCACCGCGGTCGCCGGGCTCACCTACACCGTGGCTGCCACGGACCTCGGGATGCACGCGAAACCGCTGCTGTCGCTCTACAAGACCTGCGGCGGGCTTTCCCAGTTCGGAACCGGGCCGCAGTTCGAATGGTTTGCCCCTGCCAGCGGCGTCTACTACATTCATGTCCGGCACCACGACGACACGTGGGGTCCGCTGGCCGGCTATAAGCTCCGCATCACGGCCGGGCCGGGATCGGGCGACATCTACGAGCCGGACGACACCTGCGCCACGGCGCGCGACATCCCGACCGACGGCACGCGTCAGACGCACCTGTTCCAGGGGCCCGGCGATCAGGACTGGGTCAAGTTCAGCGTGAACGTTGGTGACAACTTCACCGTGGTGGCGGACAACACGGCCATGGGCGTGAATCCGCTGATCTCCGTGTATGCCTCGTGCGACCAGACCGCGGCGGCCCTGGTGGGCAGCGGGGGCGTCTCGGCTTCGGCCAACGCGGGCATCCCTGCGGCCGGCGCACCGCTGCAGGCAACACAGACGTACTACGCTAAGGTGGTCAACGGCAATACAAACGTCTACGGCCCGGACGCGCATTACGACCTGCGGGTGCAGGCCATCGCGTGCGCGGGGGACGCGTTCGAAGATGATGATACCAGCGGTACAGCCAGGGAGATCGTCGTGGGCGCTGCGGCGCAGACCCATAACATCTGCCAGGCCGGCGACGAGGACTGGGTGAAGTTCACTGCGGATGCGGGTGCGACCTATGTGCTGCACACCTCCAACCTGGGCATCGCGGCCGATACCTATCTCTACCTCTACGGCACGGATGGCGCCACTGAGCTGGCCAAAAACGATGACTACGGCTACCTGTTGTCCTCGCGCATTATCTGGAAGGCAACCCAAGGCGGCACGTACTACGCTAAGGTGCGGCATCACAACCCCCAGGCCAGCGGCGCGGACACGCGCTACGACCTGGCCATCAACAAGGGCAGCGGCTGCACGGCCGACGCGTTTGAGCCGGACAACGGCGCGCTGGACGCGCAGGCGATCGCCACCGACGGCGCGCCGCAGGTCCATACCTTCTGCGCCGGCGCCGACCTGGCCGGGGTGGGGGATCAGGACTGGGTCCGTTTCGACGCGCTGGGCGGTGCGGACTACCTGATCAAGACGGCGAACCTGGGCCCGCAGAGCGACACCATCCTGGAGGTCTACGACCGCAACAAGGTTACCTTGCTGGCTTCCAACGATGACGCCGGGCCTGGGAATGCCTCGGCCCTCACCTTTGTGGCGCCTGCGACCGCGACGTATTACGTCCGTGTCCGCCACTTTAATGCCGGGCAGATAGGGGATGGCACAGAGTACCAGCTCTCGGTGCTGGGCGCGCCGCCACCTACGCCCACCCCATCGCCGACGCCATCGCCGACCGCGACGCCGTCGCCGACGCCGACCCCTGCGCCCCACGCGCACAAGACGCTGATCCTGGTCAACACGCCGCGGATGGCTGCGCTCTACGGCCAGGCTGCCGCCGATGCGCTCCTGGCGAAGCTCTACACGTTGGCCGATCATGCGCGGGTGCAGGCCGCAGTCATCGAGGTGGCCAACGATGCTGCGGTCGCCGCGGCCTACGCCGCGTGGACGGCCAGCCCGGCCGCGCTGCTGGACACGGCGAACGCTAACGCGGTTGCCGGCGCGGTGCGCAACCTGGCGCTGACCTTCCTGAACAGCGGCCCCAACGTCGAGTACGTGGTGCTGGTCGGCGGCGACCAGGTCATCCCGCATCGCCGCGTGCCGGAGGGCACGGTCAGCGTGGCGGAGCAAACTTATGCGGCCCGTGCTACGGCCAACACCACCTTGTGGGCGGCGGTTAACGCTAATATGACCATGACCGATGACTACTACGTGGACCGGGAACCGACGATCTGGCAGGGACGCGAGCTTTACATCCCCGATTACGCCATCGGCCGGCTGGTGGAGACGCCGACCGAGATTGCGGCGCAGATTGACCTGTTCCTGGCCAACCCCGTGCTGAACGGAAACCGCGCGCTGGTGACGGGCTATGACTTCGTGTTCGACGTGGCCGCGGGCATCGCGCAGTTGCTCAGCTATGACGCGTTCTCCGTGGACCAAACCCTGATCGGCCAGGCGGGATGGACCGGCGCAGCCCAGCGTACAAAGATGATCAATACCACCCCACGCTTCGATATTCAGTCAATCAATACCCACGCGGATCATCAGAGCTTCGGCGCGCCTAATAACGACAAGGTGACCGCCAGCCAGATCATCACCGGGACCAGCGACCTGGCGCGGGTCATTGTCTTCTCGGTGGGTTGTCACGCCGGCTTCAACGATAGCGGGTCGCTGGACCTGGCGCAGGCGTACGCGCAGCGGGGGGCCATTTACGTTGGCAACACCGGCTACGGCTGGGGTGGCAGCGGCGTCGTTTACACTGAGAAGCTGATGAAGAGCTTCGCATACAATCTCATCACCGATACGACGGCGCGCGCAGGCAAGGCGCTGGCCGCCGCGAAAAAGAAGTACTACCAGACCGAGAGCCTGAACTTTGGGTCCTACGATGAGAAGGCGATGATGCAGATTGTGTTCTATGGTCTGCCTATGTACGAGATCACGAGCGGCGGGGCGCTGAACCCGGAGATTCCTTTCCCCAGCGTCACGACCTCTGTCAGCCCGCCGACGGCATTCGGTTCAGTGGCGGTGGGCGGCGTCAGCCTCGGGCTGGTCGGCTCGTTCGGAGCCTTTGACCAGCACGCAACCGGCGAGGGCACCTTCCTTGCCATCAACGATAACATCAGTTTCGACGCCGGCGCGCCCGTTCAGCCGCGCTTCTACGCCCCGTTGTCCGCTCTGCCAGCGGGCGGGTTGCACGGCGCGCTGTTCCTGGGCGGCGTCTATACCGATGTGGTGCATTTCGATCCCGTGATCGCACGTGCACACAACGAGTATGTGACCAGCACAAGCGAGCCGGCCTTCAGCGCGGCCGGCTGGTATCCCAGCGTGCCGTTTCAGGTGCGCGCCAATAGCAGCATCTCGAGCACGACTGGGTCCCTGGTGAGTGTACTGGGGCAGTTCAACGATGCTACTGACACACAGCGGTTGTACGATCACATGGCCTTCGCCACGTATTTCTCGAACAGCGCCGATGCGCAGGCCCCCGTAGTCAAGCACGTGGATGGCGTCCTCGGCCCCGGCCCGAACCAGGGGCGCATGAAGGTCGAGGCTGAAGATCCCTCAGGCGTGCTGCGCGTGGTTGCAGCCTTCACCGACGGCACGGGGAGCTGGCAGAGCAAGGACCTGGCCTTCAGCGCCGCGACGCAGAAGTGGACAGGCGTCATCACCGCGACCCTGCAGACGCGCTACTTCGTGCAGGTGGTGGATGGGGCCGGCAATGTAGCGGTAGAAGATAACAAAGGCAACTACTTCACCTTCCCACCCGCAGTCTTGCTCGCTCCTGGGCGGGATCCGAGTCTGATCTATCTGCCGCTACTGGTGAAAGGAGGCTAACCGAAAGCACACATGACATAAACTGACGACAGGAGCGTATCTCATCATTGGCCAGCGCGATGGGAAAGGAGAATCACCATGAAGCGCTTGAATGGGATATCTCGACGGACCGGGATCGCGGTGTTCGGCGCCGTGATCGTTGTGGCTTTACTGGCAGTTGGGGTGGCGTCCGCCACTCGTGCAGGATCTGGCGAACCGGTGGCGGCCGGCGCAAGTGGTTTGGCGCCGCAAGCCGATGATGGCGGCCCCTGGGAGGTGGGCTTTGAGACCGCCGGCGGTGACTTGTGGCAGTATGCCTGCTCGGAAGGAACCTACCTGCGGAACCGGTTGACCTCAAAAGGGTGGGTGAGCCGCTTCAGTTGGTGCGGCGGCAACGCGTTTGAACGAGATTTCAAAAGAGCTGCTATACCCTGGGGGAACGAGCACAACTACCTGGATACTGTTGACTTGATGTTCTATGTGGGCCACGGTTCCACTGGATCCTTCACTTTCGACAGCAATGTGGACGATCACTGGTTGACACCCAATGACTGCTACCGCTCGTGGGGCAATGGCGACAACGAATGGGTCGGGCTGACCTCGTGCCAGGTGCTGTCAAACCCGAACCTTGCGAACTGGGCCGCCTGCATGTATGGCGGGCACCAGATCCTGGGTTTCGTCACCAACGCCTCTGCCCGCATGGGTACGGCTACCCAGGGTTACAACTGGGCCTATTACATCACCAACAACTGGACTGTCACCGGCGCCTGGTTCAAGGCCTGCGACGTCTCGCAGCCCGCCGGCCGCATCGTGCGTGTGCTGGCCAATGAACTGGCCTGCTATGACGATCGGCCCTGGTCCGGCATCGTATGCGCGGATTCCTTTGACACTGACGCCTGGTTCTGGGATCACACCTGCGGCAGCGAGCTGCCCACGCCAACAGACGTGTCGGCCGTTACGCAAATGCCGGTGTTCAAGACCCCGCCGTTGAGCCTGGACGAGGCGAAGGCGGAGTACACCAACTTGGGAACGGTGTTTGGCATGGCTGCCCGGCCCCCAGCCTCCGCCAGCGCGCTTGCGACCGATCCCGAGATCTGGTCGGTGCAGCAAAACAATCGCGAGCTGGAGATGGAGCGCCAGAGCGGCCTCTTCACCTATTACGACATGAACCTGTGGTCGGCGCCGGCAGCCCAGGCCGCGCTCGCGCCGCGGGCCGCTTCGATTACTCCCCAGGACGCCAAGACGATCGCCGATAAGTTCCTGGCGGACAACAAGCTGATGCCGCCGGATGCGCGGTGGTACGACACGGCGGCCGACACACTTACCGGGATCGACGGTATGGGCGGCGCGGTCGGCATTGCGGCGACAGGTGACACGGTCTACCAGGTGATCTACTCGCGCTATGTGACCGCGACCGTGGCTACTGCCGCTGGCGGGCCTGCCGTGACCGAGCAGTTCCTGGTGGTGGGCCCCGGGGCCAAGCTGAAGGTCTACGTGCCGATCACTGCGACCCTGGCTTCGGCTGCCGGTGCGAACGGCCTGACGGTATCGGGGGTTCAGGGCGGCTGGCGCGACGTCCAGGCGCCGACGGCCGCGAGCGCGATTGATGCCGTGCCCATCCTGACGGAAGCGCAGATCAGGAAAGCCTACGAGCAGGTCGAGTCGTTCGTGGTCCTCAACACCCCGCCCATTGATGCCGATGGCAGGGAGGTTATCAGCCCGGCCCTGGCGTACTGGGAGGAAGGCGTCAGCAATATCCAGAGCCAGCTGATCCCGACCTACGGCCTATATATCAAGTATACCAAGGGCGGTGAGTTGCTGAACTACGACTGGGCCTACATCCCGGCCAACGAAACCTATATGCGACCGTATGCGAAGGTCCTTGCCGGGCCGACTGCGCCGGTGAAGGTGGGACAGAATGTGACGCTGACCGCAGCCGACGCGTCCAAGAAACTCGCCGAGCTGGGGCACGACGCCAGCTTGACTTTCACCTTGGGCAGCGGTGGTCCGTACCTCTATGACTGGTACGTGGACAGCATTGCCGACGCCAACAGGATTGGCCAGGGCAGGGAAATCACGTATAAGGTCAGACCGTCACCCGATTTCAAGGACAGCACGTATAAGCAGACGATCACCCTCAGGGTGACCGATTCAGGCAGCGACGACTTGAGGATCTCTATCGCCAGCTACTCGGTGGATATCTTCCCGCGAGTGGTGCTGCCGCTCATCATCAAGCAGTAACAAAGCAAGCTCCTGCACGAGCCTCGGCGGGGGCGACGGGCGCTACAACTGACGTCCATCGCCCCTGTCGGGGAGCCCGCAAACGGGGTCGCGGTGCAGCCTGGTTCTCATAAACTACCGATAAGAGCACGCCCACACCGGCCGTAGGCAGGAGGGTTCTATGAATCGGATGCTGGCAGCTGTCCTTGTTGCTGTGGCCCTGTTGCTGACAGTGCTGGCGGGCTGCGCCCCCGCGCAACCTGCGCCATCCAGTGTTACGATCTTCGATGGCAGCCGCCAGCTGCAACTCAAGCCGGGTGACAGCGCCTGGGCGACCATCGCAAGTCAACTCGACTATCTCGTTGCGGGCCTGGACACGCCGCTCTACGCGGATTACCCACCCGGCCGAGTCGAGGCGGAGGTCCGGGTCCGGCCTCACCTCGAGGCGGTCTACACCCCTGCAGTCACACTCAAGGGCAAGGGATACCAGGCCGAGGCGAGCCAGCTCATCGTTGCGATGACCGCAGAGGGACCTGTGGTGCTCACTCGGGTAGGGGATGCTAACTGGACCGCCAGCGAGACGAGCGATGCCGGACGATTCAGCGCCCTGTTCCAGGCCGTCCGGGATCGCACCGGGATTGATCTCCAGGTCCCGGTCAAGTGACGGAAGAGGTCGTATCATGAAGCGCTGGGCCATGGTCTCCCTGGCGTCACTATGGGCGCTGGTCTTGCTGTCTGCGGTTTTTGCTCCGCGATCCACTTCCCTGGCAACCCTCGCATCAGTTATTATCCCTCCAAACGCGGTGACCACGCACATCCAATACGTTGACTGGCGCAACGGGGGCTTCGAAGACGGCACGGCCGACCATCCCTGGAACAGCGTCGCTGAAGGGATCACCACGGCCGGATCCGGCGCGTCGGTGCTGATTGCCGAGGGGACGTACACTGAGACCCTGACTATCAGCAAGTCGCTGACGTTGGCCGGGGGCTACGCGCCCTATGATTCGCCGGGCAGATGGAGCCGGGACGTGGGCTACTACACAACTGCGATTGACGGTGGCGGGAGCGGACCCGTCATCGGGATCAGTTGCGCCTGCGCGGTCATGGTCAGCGGGCTGACCATCACGGACGGCAGCGCCCCCCAGGGTGGTGGGCTTTTCATCCAGGGTGCCGCGGTGACCCTGGAGCAGGCCACAGTATCGGACAACCGTGCGATCGGCGGGGAGGGGAGCGGCCAGGGCGGAGGCATCTACCTGACCGGCGCCAGTCTCACCATCAGTGCTACCCACGTCCTCAGCAACACCGCCTCCCAAAGCGGCGGCGGCCTCCACGTGAACCGCGGCTGGGCTCAGATCGCCGTCTCGGAGTTCTCCGGCAACAGTGCCGTCAACCTGGCCGGTGACGGCGAGGGCGGCGGCATCTTCGCGGGAGGTTCGGCGCTGGCGCTCGCGCGTAGCCAGGTCCTGACGAACACGGCCAATTACGGCGGGGGCATCGGCGCCCGCGACTCGCAACTCTTGATTGATGCCAATCTGATCGCCGATAACTGCGTGGAGTATTACGGCGGCGGCATCTTCGCGGCCGGCTCCCGCGGCGCGCTGCGCGGCAACATCATCCGCAGCAACTGCGCCCTATTGACCGGCGGGGTAGCCGTCGGGAACCAAGCCTTCACGGTCACGAACAACCTCATCGAGGGCAACCGCGGGGGCGGCCTGCTGCTGCAAGGGGGCGAGATCACCAACAACACGGTGCGGGACAACCCCGCCAACACCTACGGCGATCAGGGGCAGGGGGTCCTGCTCAGCGCGCCGGCCGCGCCAGCATCGGTGAAGGTGGTAAACAACATCATCGTGGGTAACGTTTACGGCGTTTCGACTTTTGGCTCCGGGCTTACCATCAGCCTGGCGCGCAACGATGTGTGGGGCAACCTGGTGCAAGACTATGTCGGCGTGGCCCCCGGCGAGGGTGACATCGCCGCGGACCCGCGCTTCGTGAAGACCGGCCCCTTCGATTACTGGCTACAGCACGACTCGCCCTGCATTGATAGTGGCATTAACGATGGCGCGCCGTCGGTGGACATCGAGAAGAGCCCACGGCCCCAGGATGGCGACGGTGACGGCGCGGCCATCGTGGACATCGGTGCATACGAGTACCCCGGCCAGGCAACGCCCACGCCCACACCGACCGCCACCGGCACAACGCGAGAGCTTTTCCTGCCGCTGGTGCAGAAGTGCGCGGATGGGACTCCCTGGCCCACGCTGACCCTCACGCGCACGCCGACCGCGACTGCCACGCGCACTCTGATCCCTACGTACACGCCTACGCCGACGGCCACCGGCGCCCCCACCGAGAAGGCGACAGCAACGGTCACACCCACCGAGACAGCTACCCCTGACGAGACGCCGACGAGTACGCCGACTGCCACGCCATCCCCCACTGAGACGGCGACGCCCACCTGCACGCCCACTCTCAGTGGGACACCTGACGAGACCCCAACCAGCACGCCGACCGAGACGCCAGCTCCCACTGAGACCCCGACGCCTACCGTCACGCCGACCGCCACACCTGGTGTTGGCCTGCCCGGCGACGTGGTCATCAACGAGATCATGGCGAACCCCTTGGCGGTCGCGGACAGTCTGGGCGAGTGGTTCGAGGTCTACAACCGCGGCGCGACGACCCTCGACCTCAACGGGTGGATCCTCAAACACAACTCGGGCGACTGGACCAAGATCGTGAGCGCAACTCCGCTCCTGCTGGCGCCCGGCGAGTACTTCGTGCTGGGCATCAACGCTGACTCTGCGACCAACGGCGGTGCGCCGGTGAACTACCAGTACGAGAGCTTTCGCCTGGCGAACACGGTAGATGACATCATTCTCCTGAACGCCATGGCGATCGAGATTGATCGCGTCACCTACAATAGCACTTTTCCTCTCGTTGAAGGCGCATCCATGGCCCTGATTTCGCCCGATCTGGACAACAGCCTGGCCGCCAACTGGCTCACCTCCCCTGGGCCCTGGCCCGGCAGCGCCGGTGATCGCGGATCACCGGGCGCAGCCAATCCGGTTTCCGCACGTGATGCAGGCCCAAACCGCCCGCCGCAACGCGCCCAACCCAGGCGCTTCAGTTCCCTGACAGCAAACTGATCACACTCTCCAGCAGCGCCTCCCGCCGCGCGCGGCCGGCGCCGCCGCCACCGCTGCCGACGGGGGTGCCCAACGCCTGCGCCGTGGCCCGGGCCGCCTCGCGCTGATCCTGCGGCACGTTCCGCATGCCGGCGCCTTGCGGGGTGGCGCCGGGTTCCGGGGTCTGCTCCGTTGCGACGCCGATCTCGACGTAGTACGCCTGCAAGTCGGCGTTGGTGAGTTGTAACGCGGCGATGGCGGCGAGCTGCGCCGGGGTCAGGCCGGCCGTGATCTGGCTCTGCACCGCGGCTACTTCGGCTGAGGCCGCGGTCGAGCTAGAGGTGAGGGTGCGCATCGCCTGCCACAGCGGCAGGAGCGCTCGCGCCTGTTCGGTTGTCACCGCGTCCGGGGTCCCTTCCAGGCGGATGATGCCCAGCGCCAGCTGGTTGCGGATGCTGGTCGCGTCGGGGTAGGTGTCGGTCAGCGAGCCAGTGGCGGACGGGGTCGTGACGGCGGCCGGGGCCTGACCCGCGGCCGGTGTTGCGGCCGGCGCCGGGGTCGCCTGCCCACCGCACGCGGCCAGGGCGATCATCAAGACCAGGACAAAGCTCAATAGAACGATTCGGTGTGTCATTTTTCCCTCGTGGTCAGCGGCGGACAAACCAGGTTTCTGCGAGAAACCTGGTTTGT
>DAOUAT010000005.1:0-9438 GCA_034433275.1 Anaerolineae bacterium | reverse complement strand
CGGACCACCCCGTGACAGGCGTTACCTATCAGGACGCGTTGGCGTTCTGCCGCTGGGCGCGGGAAATCACGGGGCTGCCTGTGCGCCTGCCCACCGAGCCGGAGTGGGAGAAGGCCGCGCGCGGCGCAGATGGCCGCCTGTACCCCTGGGGCAACCAGTGGCGGCCGGAGCTGACCAACAACCGGGAGAACAAGAGCAAGGGGACGACCCCGGTGAACGCTTTCTCGCCGCAGGGCGATAGCCCCTACGGCGTGGCCGACACGGCCGGCAACGTGCAGGAGTGGTGCTCATCGCTCTTCGGCTCCTACCCCTACGACCCGGCCGACGGCCGCGAGGCATTCGTCAACAACCTGAACCCCGCGTCGTGCTGCCGCGGCAACACGACGCGGGCGCCATCGCCAACCCGGAGCGCTTCGAGGCCAACCTGGGCAAGCAAACGCTGCGCGGCGGCTCGTGGCGCGGCGATCGCAACGAAGCCCGCTGCGTCTATCGCAGCTGGGCCGCGCCCATGCATCGCAGCGATGATACGGGGTTTCGGCTGTGCTATGAGCCACAAGTATGAAGACAAGGCCTTCCGGCCGCGGCTACGGGTGATATGAAACATATGAAACCTGTCCGGCTTCTCGACCTGGGCCTCGTGCCCCCGATCCGTTCGCAAACCATCTATCACGCGGTTGGCCACGCCATGACCGCGGATTCGCCCGACACCATCATCCTGGTCACGCCCGATCATCCCTACGTCTGCATCGGCTACCACCAGGACCTGGAACGCGAGGTGGATCTGGGCTACTGCCGCGAGCACAGCCTGCCCGTCTCCCGCCGCGAGGTGGGTGGCGGCGCGGTCTACCTGGATGAAGGTCAGTTGTTTTCGCAGTGGATCTTTCACCGTCCGGCGCTGCCCGCCAGCCTAGAGGAGCGCTTCGCGCTGTACATCCGGCCGCTGGTGGAGACGTACCAGGCGCTCGGCGTCCCCGCCTACCACCGACCGGTCAACGACATTCACGTGGGGGGGAAGAAGATCGGCGGCACCGGCGCGGCGCAGCTGGGCGAGGCCGAGGTGCTGGTGGGCAGCCTGATGTTCACCTTCGACAAAGCGACCATGGCCCGCGTGCTCAAGGTCTCATCGGAAAAGATGCGCGACAAGATTTACGAGAGCCTGGAGCAGTACATGACCACCCTGGCCGAGCAGGTGAACCCGCTGCCCGACCGGGACGCGGTGCGCGACCTCTACCTGGCGCGCGTCGCGGCCGCGCTGGGCCGGGAACTCGTCCCCGGCGCGCCGACCGCGGCCGAGCTGGCGCTGGCGGCCGAGCTGGACGAGCGCTTCGTCTCTGACGAGTGGCTGTATCAAAAAGGCAATCTGCGCCGGGCGGGCGTGAAGATCCACGAGGATGTACACGTCGCTGAAGGGGTGTTCAAGGCGCCCGGCGGCCTGATCCGGGCCACGGTGCGGGTGCGCGAGGGCCGGGTGGACGACCTGGAGCTGGCCGGTGACTTCACTGTGTTCCCGGCCGCGGCCGTCAGCAACCTGCAGATAGCGGCCCTCGGCGCTGCGCTGACCCGCGAGACGTTAATCGAGCGTTTCACCGCCGCGTACTGCGACCTGGCGCTCCAGGCGCCCGGCGTCACGCCTCAACATCTTGCCGAAGCCGTGCTGGCTGCAACTGTTGTGCCGTGAGCGGGCGATGGCTGCCGTGTTGCTCGCAATACGCGGCAGCACGTCCACTCACTCATGCCGCCCGGCAACATGATGTTGGGAGACTGGCTGTCAATAATGTGTGAACAAGCGACCCAAAAGCACCTTTTTGGCGCTCCTGGAAGAATAGGGTAGAATGGGCGGAGATCAAGGGAAATGCGCTGAACGCTCTGCCTGGGCGCCCAACGCTTGGCGACGAACGATGCGCGCCGTCCCGGCCAACACATCACAAGGAGTTGCCTGATTATGAACCGTCACGACATCCACTTGCTGCAGCAGGTGCGCGGTTATCCCGCGCTGACCATCACGCTTCCCACCCATCGCACTTCCCCCGACAATCGCCAGGACCCGATCCGCGTCCGCAACCTGATGACCCAGGCCACCAACCGGCTGCTGAACGACTTCAAGCGCCGCGAGGTTGAGCCGCTGCTGGCGCGGCTGGAACGCCTGGTGAGCGAGATTGACTTCCGCTACACCCTGGATGGGCTGGCGCTGTTCGTGACCCAGGATTTCGCCCGCGCGTTTCAAGTGCCCTTCCGTTTGAAGGAGCGCATCGTGGTGGACGAGACGTTCGCCACCCGTGACCTGGTGTTCACCCTCAACCGCTCGCCCCGCTACTGGACGCTGGCCCTGAGCGAGAAGCCCACCCGCCTGTTCGAAGGCAACCGCGACGCGCTGGTCGAGATCACCGAGGGCGGGTTCCCCATGACCCACGAGGGACCCGGCGGCGCCACGCCGTTGCCGGGCGGCCAAGGGGTGCAGAAGTCCGCCTATCGGGACGAGCGCCACCGCCAGTTCTTCCGCCAGGTGGACGCCGCGCTCAAGCCGGTCATGGTCGAGGACCCGTTGCCGTTGGCCGTGGTGGGCGTGGACCGCTTTCTGGCCTTCTTCAACGAGGTGACGGCGCACCGGGACGCCGTGCTGACCACGATGACCGGCAGCCACGACAAGACCGCGCCCCACGAGCTGGCGAAGCTGGTCTGGCCGCTGGTCGAGGCTAACCTGGCCAACCGGCGTCAAGGGGTGATGGATGAGCTGGGCCGCGCGATCAGCGAGCGCAAAGTGGCCTCTACGGTCGGCGAGGTCTGGCGCTTCGCGCACGAGGGCCGCGGCGCGCTGCTGTTGGTGGAAGAGGACTTCCACTACCCGGCCACGGTGGATGCATCGGGCATGCACCTCTCGCCGGCCGATGACACCATGGCGCCCGGTGTCATGGATGATGCCGTGGATGAGATCATCGAGGCCGTTTTGAGCAGGCAGGGGCGCGTCGTGTTCGTAGATAACAGGCAGTTGGCCGAACATCAACGGATCGCGTTGATCCTGCGCTACTGACATCTGAGACCGCATGCACGATTCCCGTCATCCCAACCCGAACCACACCGGCACGGTCGCGTCCGTCCGCGGCAGCGTGGTGGATGTGCAGTTCCCGGGCCACCTGCCGCCCCTCTACCAGCGCCTGGTCACGCAGGGCGACGCCGAGGTGACGCTGGAGGTGGTCAACCACCTCACGGCTGACTTGGCGCGCTGCATCGCGCTGACGCCGACCCAGGGCCTCTCCAGGGGCGCGGCCGCGCTGGACACCGGCGGCCCGCTGCAAGCGCCGGTGGGCAAGCGACTGCTCGGCCGGATGAGCAACGTCCTGGGCCAGGCGATTGATGGCAAGGAACCGTTTACCGGCGGCGAGTGGCGCTCGATCCACCGGCCGCCGGTCCCCCTGGCGCAGCAGGTCACCAAGTCTGAGATCTTCGAGACCGGCATCAAGGCGATTGACGTGCTGGCGCCGTTGGAGCGGGGCGGCAAGGCCGGCCTGTTCGGCGGCGCGGGGGTGGGTAAGACGGTGCTCATCACCGAGCTGATCCACAACATGGTCGGCAAGCACTCGGGCGTCAGCATCTTCTGCGGGATCGGCGAACGCTGCCGCGAGGCCGAGGAGCTCTACCGGGAGATGCAGGACGCGGGGGTGCTGGAGAACACGGTGATGGTGTTCGGCCAGATGGACGAGGCCTCGGGCGCGCGGTTCCGGGTGGGCCACGCGGCCATGACCGTCGCCGAATACTTCCGGGACGACGAGCGCCAGGACGTGCTGCTGCTGATTGACAACATCTTCCGCTTCATCCAGGCCGGCTCCGAGGTGTCCGGGCTGCTGGGCCGCATCCCCTCGCGGGTCGGCTATCAGCCCACCCTGGCCACCGAGCTGGCCGAGCTGCAAGAGCGCATCAGCAACACCGCCAACGGTGCCATCACCTCCATTCAGGCCGTCTACGTGCCGGCCGACGACTTCACCGACCCGGCCGCGGTGCATACCTTCTCGCACCTGTCGGCTACCATCGTGCTGTCGCGCAAGCGGGCCAGCCAGGGGCTCTACCCGGCCATTGACCCGCTGCAAACCGGCTCCAAGATGCTGATGCCCGGCATCGTGGGCGAACGGCACTACCGCGTGGCCCAGGCGGTCCGCAGCACGCTAACCATCTACGAGGAGCTGAAGGACATCATCGCTATGCTGGGGCTGGAGGAGCTCTCGCGCGAGGATCGGCTGATCGTGCAGCGGGCGCGGCGGCTGGAACGCTTCCTCACCCAGCCCTTCTTCACCTCCGAGCAGTTCACCGGCTATCCGGGCCGCACGGTGAGCCGGGAGGACGCGCTGGACGGCTGCGAGCGCATCCTGAACGACGAGTTCGCCGACACTCCGGAGCGCGCGCTCTACATGATCGGCACGGTGGATGAGGCGCAGCGGCCATGAGGCTCAAGCTCCTGCTGCCCACCCACGTGTTGGTGGATCGCGAGGTGGCCAAGGTGGTGGCCGAGGCCGAGAACGGCTCGTTCTGCTTGCTGCCGCGGCACGTTGATTTCGCGACCGCGCTGGCGCCGGGGCTGCTCGCCTTCACGACGGACGATGACCAGGAGGAATTCGCGGCCGTGGACGGGGGCGTGCTGGTCAAGTGCGGGCCCGAGGTGCTGGTCTCCACCCGCAATGCGGTGTTGGGCCACGACCTGGGCGCCTTGCGCGAGGCCATCGCCCAGCAGTTTCACGTGTTGGACGAGCACGAGCAGTTGACCCGGTCGGCGCTGGCCCGGTTGGAGGCCGACTTCGTGCGCCGCTTCATTCAGATCGGGAAGCAAGGCTATGGATGAGATGCCCGAGGACGATTTGCGCAAGGCCCATGAGGCGTTGAGTCGCGATGTGGGCGCCAAGGAAGCGCGCAAGCTCAAAGCGCGCCGTGAGCGGTATCGGGGCATATGGTTCGGCCTGGGCGCGTTCGGCATGGTGGGCTGGTCGGTTGCGCTGCCGCTGCTGGCAGCGCTGGCGTTGGGCATCTGGATTGACAGCCGCTGGCCGAGCCGCTTCTCGTGGACCCTGATGCTGCTGGTGGTCGGCATCGCGCTGGGCTGCCTGAACGCCTGGAATTGGGTCTCCCGCGAGCGCGACATCATCGAGCGGGAGGAGCGCGGCGGGACGCAGCAAGCTGCGACGCCCTCTCGTTCGCGGGACCGGCGCGCGCCAGGAGACCGCCGTGAGTGAGCTGCTGGGCTACGCGCTGGCGCTGGCGGCCGGCGCGGCGTTGGGGGCCTTCTATTTCGGCGGGCTGTGGTGGACGACGCAGCGGCTCATCACCGCGGCCAACCCCGCGCCCCTGGCCTTCGCCAGCTTCGTGGTGCGCACCGTGGTCACGCTGGGGGGGTTCTACCTGGCAGCCGGCGGCCACTGGGCGCGCATGCTCGCCTGTCTGGCCGGCTTCCTGTTGGCGCGCACGGTGTTGGTGCGGCGGTGGGGGCCGCGCGCGTCGTAACGCAATCTGCTAGATTGCGTCCACTGCGCAATCTGCCAGATTGCGCTACATGAGGTGAACATCCATGCGCATCAGCCCCGATGAACTTGTGTACTTCCAGTGGGGCCCGCTGAACATCAACGCAACCATCGCCTTCACCTGGGGAGTGATGGCGCTGCTGGTCCTCTTGGGCTGGCTGGTGACGCGCAAGCTGTCGGCCGGGCCGGAGCTCTCGCGCGGGCAAAACCTGCTGGAGGTGCTGGTGACGGGCATCCTGGATCAGATCGAGGAGGCCAGCCAGCAGGACCCCCGCCGCTTCCTGCCGTTCGTGGGCGCCCTGTTCATCTTCATTGCCACGTCTAACCTGCTCAGCGTCGTGCCGGGCTTCCAGGCGCCCACCGGCTCGCTGTCCACCACGGTTGCGCTGGCGCTGTGCGTGTTCATCGCGGTGCCGATCTTCGGCATCGGCCAGCAAGGGGTCAAGAACTACCTGCGCCAGTACTTGCAGCCTTCGCCCATCATGCTGCCATTCAACCTCATCGGCGAGGTCTCGCGCACGTTGGCGCTGGCGATGCGCCTGTTCGGCAACGTGATGAGCGGCGGCATGATCGTGGCGGTGCTGCTGAGCATCGTGCCGCTCTTCTTCCCCATCATCATGCAGGCGTTCGGGCTGCTGACCGGCCTGATCCAGGCGTACATCTTCGCCATCCTGGCCATGGTCTACATCGCCTCGGCCACGCGCGCGCACGACGAGAGCCAACAAAAGGGATCCCCGGGGCGGTCGGGGGCAGACACCGCATCTTGAAGGAGACGCATCAACATGGATAGCATCAGCTTAATCGGCCTGGCTTCGGTGGTCACCGCGGGCCTGACCATCGCCATCGGTTCCCTCGGCCCAGCGCTGGGCCAGGGCCGCGCGCTGGCCCAGGCGCTCAGCGCCATCGCGCAGCAGCCCGACGAGTCAGGCGCCATCACGCGCACCCTGTTCGTCGGCATGGCCATGGTCGAGTCCACCGCCATCTACTGCTTCGTGATCGCGATCATCCTGATCTTCGTCAACCCGTTCTGGAACTTCGCCACCGCCGCGTTAGGAGGCTGAGCCGTGCTGATTGATTGGTTCACGGTGGTTGCCCAGGTCGTCAACTTCCTGATCCTGGTGCTGCTGCTGCGCCGATTCCTCTACCGGCCCATCCTGCGCATGATGGACGAGCGGGAGGCCAAGATCGCGGCCCGGCTGGAGGACGCGCAGCGGATCCAGGCCGAGGCGCAGGCCGAGGCCGAAGCGTATCGCCGGCGCAACCAGGAGCTGGCCGAGCGCCGCGAGGCGCTGATGTTCGAGGCCAAAGAGGAAGCTGAGACGTGGCGCAAGAAGCTGATTGCCAGGGCGCACCAGGAGATTGACGAAGCGCGCGGCCGCTGGTACGCGTCGGTGCGCCAGGAGCAGGCCGCGTTCATCCAGGACGTGCGCCAGCGCATCGGCCAGCAGGTGGTCGCCATCGCGCGCCAGGCGCTGACCGACCTGGCGGATGCCGACCTGGAGGCGCGCATGATCGCCGCGTTCCTCGGTCAGATCCACGGGATGGGCCAAGAGGAACGAGGGCGGTTCGCGCAGGCCGTCGAACGGGCCGGCAGCAAGGTCAGCCTGCACACCACCTTCCCTGTCCCCCCGGAGATGCAGGACCGGTTGGCGGCCGAGGTGCGCGGCGTGGCCGGCGACAAGACCGCCGTGACCTTCCTGCGCGATCCGAGCCTGATCTGCGGCATCCAGGCGCGCATCGAAAGCCACAAGATCGCCTGGACCCTGGACGATCACCTGACGACGCTGTCGGAGCAGGTGTTCGAGGCGTTGGGCCCGCTGGCAGAAGCAGAGGAACGGCATGACGGTGAACCTGCAGCAGGAGACTGAACCCCGCCCCGGGTTGGCCCCCCTCCTGGACGACACCTTCACCCTGGTGGCGCGCGCACGCCAAGCGCTGCAGTCGCGCCTCAAGGTCGAGGAGATCGGCACCATCCGCTACGTGGGCCACGGCATCGTGCGGGCGTCCGGCCTGCCGGCTGCCCGTGCGGGCGAGCTGGTGCTCCTGCCCGGCGACCGGCCCGGCATGGTCTTCAACCTGGACCCGGACGAGGTGGGCATCATCATGCTGGCCGAGAGCGGCGAGACCCGCGCCGGCGACGAGATACGCCGCACCGGCCGGGTGTTGGATGTGCCCGTGGGGCCTGCGCTGCTGGGCCGGGTGGTGGATCCCACCGGCGCGCCGCTGGACGCGCGTGGCCCGGTGCGCGCCGCGCTGCGCCGGCCCGTCGAGCGGGAAGCGCCGCCCATCATCGCCCGCGCGCCGGTCACGGTGCCGCTGCAAACCGGCCTCAAGGCGGTGGACGCCACCATCCCCATCGGCCGGGGCCAGCGCGAGCTCATCATGGGCGACCGGCAGACCGGCAAGACCGCGATCGCGCTGGACACCATCATCAACCAGCGGGGCCAGGACGTGATCTGCGTCTACTGCGCGGTCGGCCAGCGCAGCGCCTCGGTGGCGCGGCTGATCGCGGACTTGCAGCGGCACGGCGCCATGGCCTACTCCGTCATCGTGGTGGCGGCGGGCGAGCGGCCGCCGGGGCTGCTCTACGTGGCGCCCTACGCGGCCACCACCATCGCCGAATACTTCATGGAGCAGGGCCGCGATGTGCTGGTGGTGTACGATGACCTGACCAGCCATGCGCGCGCCTATCGTGAGCTGTCGCTGTTATTGCGCCGGCCGCCGGGCCGCGAGGCGTTCCCCGGCGACATCTTCTTCATCCACTCCCGACTGCTGGAGCGCGCCACCCATCTGCGGCCCGAGCACGGCGGCGGCTCGCTCACCGCGCTGCCCATCGTGGAGACCGAGGCCGGCAACGTGTCGGCCTACATCCCCACCAACCTGATCTCCATCACCGACGGCCAGATCTACCTGTCGCCCGACCTGTTCCAGAAGGGCATCCTGCCCGCGGTGGACATCGGCAACTCGGTGTCGCGCGTGGGCGGCAAGACGCAGCTGCCGGCCTACCGCGCCGTGGCGGGTGACCTGCGCCTGTCCTACTCGCAGTTCGAGGAGTTGGAGGCGTTCGCCCGGTTCGGCACCCGGCTGGACAAGGGCACGCGGCAGACCATCGAGCGAGGCCGCCGCGTGCGCGAGGCGCTGAAGCAGCCGCAATATCAGCCCATGCCGGTGGCCGAGCAGATCGCGGCCCTGCTGTCCGTCACCTCGGGCCTGTTCGACGAGCTGCCGCTGGATCGGATCGCGGAGGCCGAGGCCGCCATCCGCCATGCAGCCGTGGCCGACGAGCCCGACGTGTGCCGGCACATCGCAGCCGGCGAAAAGCTGCGGGAGAGCGACCGGGAGGCGCTGCTGGCGGTCGCCCGGCGCGTGCTGGACACACACTTTCCCAACAAGGCAGCATAGGTCGCCACGCCGGGCGCAGCGCCTCGGCCGATGAACACCTCACCCCCCAGCCCCCCTCTCCTGCCAGGCGAGGGGGGAGCAATCGCCCCTTCCCTCGCAGGGAGGGGGTTGGGGGGGACCTTGCAGCAGTGGCAGGCGGCTCGCCCGGGGAGCAATCGCCCCTTCCCTCGCAGGGAGGGGGTTGGGGGTGGGTGACGCAGCGGAGATTCTCGACTTGGAAACACCTGAGGGCATCAAGCGGCGGATTGACAGCGTCACCGACCTGGCGTCCATCGTGCGCACCATGAAGACGCTGGCGGCCGTCAGCATCCGGCAGTACGAGCAGGCGGTGGAAGCGCTGGCGGACTACAACCGCACTGTCACGCTGGGCCTGCAAGTGCTGCTGCGCAACCGGCCGGAGGCCCCGGTGATCGCCCGGCCGGGCCGGCCGGGGCGGCTGGGTGCGATCATCTTCGGCTCGGATCAGGGGATGTGCGGGCAGTTCAACGAGCAGATCGCGTCCTATGGGCTGGCGCGGCTGGCCGACGGCGTGCCG
>DAOUAT010000004.1:0-8458 GCA_034433275.1 Anaerolineae bacterium | reverse complement strand
GCTGCGCGTGAACTCGGCCGGCATGATCCCGCTGATCTTTGCCAGCAGCTTCCTGATCTTTCCGGGCACGATTGCCAGCTACTTCGTGAATTCGACCGTGCCGTTCATCCGTTCGGTGGCCAACTTCTTTTACAACTTCTTTACGCCGAACAATGGGTGGTACTGGATCATGTACTTCGTGTTGGTGATCGCGTTCACGTATTTCTACACGGACGTGATCTTCCGCCAACAGAACCTGTCGGAGACGCTGCAGCGCCAGGGCGGTTTCATTCCGGGCATCCGACCTGGGTTCAACACCGAGCGTTACTTGAATCGGGTGCTTTCCCGCATCACGCTGGTCGGCGCGTTGTTCCTGGGCTTCGTTGCCATCTTGCCGTGGATCGTTCACTTGATCTTCGGCGGCGCCGGGGCCAGCCGGGCGGCGACGAGCACCTTGCTGATCTCCAGCACGGGCCTGCTGATCGTGGTCGGTGTGGTGTTGGACACCATGAAGCAACTGGAAGCACAGCTGTTGATGCGGCACTACGAAGGCTTCATCAGGAAGTAGATGACGTGATACGTGCTACGGGTTGTGTGCTGCGTAACAGGTGAACAAGATGCCATCAACCAAACCGTTGTACATCGTGATGCTCGGTGCGCCAGGGGCGGGCAAGGGCACCCAGGCCCGGCTGCTCTCTGAGACGTTGGGCCTCCCGCAGGTTTCTTCAGGAGATATCTTTCGGGAGAACCTGAAAAACGCGACCCCGTTGGGGCTGTTGGCGAAGAAGTGCATGGACAGCGGCGCGCTGGTTCCTGACGATGTGACCATCAACATGGTGATGGATCGCTTGAGCCGGCCTGATTGTGCGAACGGGGTCGTGCTGGATGGCTTCCCGCGCACCCTGGCCCAGGCCGCCGCACTGAATCAGGCGCTGACCGAAAAGGGGTTGGCGATCAGCGTTGTGCCACTGCTCGAAGTGGCCGACGATGCGGTGATTGACCGGTTGGCCGGCCGCCGCGTTTGCCGTGATTGCCAGGCGATGTATCATGTGGCGTTCACGCCATCTCAGGTCGAGGGGCGATGTGATAAGTGTGGTGGCGAGCTGTATCGGCGGGCCGATGATGATCCCGAGACGGTGCGCAACCGGCTGTTTGTGTATTACAAGCAGACTGCACCGCTCATCGGCTTTTACTACGCGCACGGGGTTTTGGTCGGCCTCAACGGCGACCGGGCCATCGCGGAGGTCCAAGCAGATCTGCTGAGTGCAGTTCGTGCGGCTGGTTGAGTTCTGTCTGCGATGATCGTGCTCAAGTCGAAGGCGGAAATCGCCTTGATGCAGGAAGCCGGCCGTATCGTGGCGCGCGTCCATGAGGCAATGCAGAACATGATTCGGCCCGGCGTGACGACAGCGGATCTGGATGCCAAAGCCGAGGCCATTATTCGGATGCACGATGCCGTTCCGGCGTTCTTGGGCTATCCGCACACGGGCAAAAACGATTACCCGGCCAGCATCTGCGCCTCAGTCAACGAGGAGTTGGTGCACGGTATTCCCAGCCAGAAACGCTGGTTGGAGGAAGGCGACATCATCAGCATTGATGTGGGCGCCATTTACCAGGGTTGGGTTGGTGATTCAGCGTGGACTTACCCGGTCGGCAAGGTGGATGAGTCCAGCCAGCAGTTGATGGCGGCTACCGAAGGCAGTTTGTGGGCGGGGATCGCGCAGGCGCGGCCCGGAAAGCATTTGGCTGACATTTCGCAGGCCATCGCTGAGCATGTGGTGGCGCGCGGGTTTGCCGTGGTGCGCGAGTACACGGGCCACGGGGTGGGGCGCCGGATGCACGAGGAGCCACAAGTGCTCAACTTCGTGCCAGCAGGGGCAGGGCGTGGGCCGAAGTTGCGTCCTGGGATGACCCTGGCACTGGAGCCGATGGTCAACGCTGGTACATGGCGCACTAAAGTGTTGCGCGATGGCTGGACCGTGGTGACCGCGGACGGCAAGCGGTCGGCGCATTTTGAACACACGATCGCCCTTACTGAGGGCGAACCGGAAATACTGACGGTTTTGTAAACAGCTGAGATCGGCCTGAGTTGCGAATCGCGGACCGATCTGAGTGGGAGGGAGTCTGATGAAAGTCCGACCTTCGGTCAAACGTATTTGTGATAAGTGCAAGATCATCCGGCGCCACGGGGTGGTGCATGTTATCTGCTCGAACCCGAAGCATAAGCAGCGTCAGGGTTGATTGAGTGTGAGGGTGGCGGCCATTATCAATGCGCCTGCCGCATTTGGAATCAATTGGAGGATAGCGCATGGCTCGTATTGCTGGTGTAGACCTGCCGCGTGATAAGCGGGTTGAGATCGGCCTGACTTATATTTACGGCATCGGCCTCACGTCGAGCAAAGAGATCCTGACGATGACGGGTATCGGTCCCGACGTCCGGATCAAGGACCTGGACGAGGCGCAGATTGCGAAACTGCGCGACGTGATCGAGCGCAACTTCAAGGTTGAGGGCGATCTGCGGCGCGAGGTCAGCATGAACATCAAGCGTCTGCAGGAAATCGGCAGCTACCGTGGCCTGCGGCATCGCCGCAACCTGCCGGCCCGAGGTCAGCGCACGCGGACGAACGCCCGCACCAAGCGTGGCGCTCGCCGCACCGTGCCTGGCAAGAAGCGCGCTCGCAAGTAATGGAGAGAAAGAATGCCTAAACCAACCGCAACTGCTGCCCAGGGTAAGCGCCCGGCGCGCCGTGCTGGTCCGCGCCGTGAAAAGCGTGTCGTGCCGCAAGGGCAAGTCCATATTCAGTCAACGTTCAACAACACGATCGTCACCGTCACCGATCTGCAGGGCAACACCTTGACCTGGACGAGCACTGGCGCGGCCGGGTTCAAGGGGTCACGTAAGAGCACGCCCTATGCCGCGCAGATGGCAGCCAGCCAGGCCGCCAAGCAGGCGATGGATCTGGGGATGCGCGAGGCCGATGTGTTCTTGAAAGGCCCTGGCCCTGGCCGCGAGTCGGCAATCCGGTCGTTGCAGGCAGCCGGCTTGCGGGTGCGTTCGATCACCGACATCACGCCCATCCCGCACAACGGTTGTCGGCCGCCCAAGAAGCGCCGCGTCTAATGATTTTTGGATTTGTGAATGCGGATTGTGGATTGACCTGGCAGGTATGAGGCCCGGCAATCCGAAATCGGCAATCGCCAATCCGCAATTCTAAGAGGGGGATGAAGGTTCGCCAAGCCGTAAACCCCTCGGGAACAATGATCAAGAGTATAGGAGGATCCATTGGCACGGAACGTAGATCCGGTGTGCAAGCTCTGCCGCCGGGAAGGTATGAAGCTGTTTTTGAAGGGCGAGCGTTGTTACTCGCCGAAGTGCGCCTTTGAAAAGCGTAATTATGCACCCGGCATGCACGGTAAGAAGGGTTCCTTCCGGCACAAGGAATCCGATTTCGCCCGGCAGTTGCGCGAAAAGCAGAAGGCTCGGCGCATCTATGGTGTCCAGGAACGGCAGTTCCGGCGCTATTTCCGCAGCGCCTTGCGCGTCAAGGGGATGACCGGCGTGACGCTGTTGTTGACCCTGGAACGTCGGTTGGACAATGTCATCTATCGCATGGGCCTGGCAGAGTCTCGGCCGCAGGCGCGCCAACTGGTTCGCCACGGGCATTTCGCACTCAATGGGCACAACCATGATGTGCCCTCCTATCTCGTTTCGGTCGGTGATGTGATCGAGGTGCGCGCATCCAGCCGGCAGAACGGTTACTTCAAAGGTCTTGCCGATCGTCTGGGCCAGCGCAGTTTGCCCAATTGGCTGGTCTTTGATGAGAGCCGCTTGGTTGGGCGGGTGGTGTCTATGCCCGATCGCCAGTCAGTGGAGTTGCCGCTGAATGAGCAGTTGATCGTCGAGTACTACAGCCGCTAAGGTGATTTCGGATTGTTGATTTCGGATTTCGGATTGAACCACGCAGACAATCCGCAATTCCAAATCCGCAATTGCGGAAGGGGGGTACAACCTTGTTGAATTTCGTGCTGCCCAAAATCGAGCGTGAAGCAAGCGCGCACAACTACGGGCGGTTTGTGATCGGACCCTTGGAGAGCGGCTTCGGGATCACCCTGGGCAACGCGTTGCGACGCGTCCTGTTGTCGTCGCTCCTGGGCGCGGCCGTGACCTCGATTCGCATCAGCGGCGTCCACCATGAGTTCTCATCAATCCCGAACGTTCGGGAGGACACGACTGCGCTGTTGCTCAACATCAAACAACTGCGCCTGAAGTCCGAAGTTGATGAGCCGGTTCGCCTCCATGTGGATGTCCGCAGCGAAGGCCCGGTCACGGCGGGTGATCTGGTCTGTCCGCCCGAGGTTCAGATCGTCAATCCGGAATTGCTGCTGCTGACCGCCGATGCTTCTGATATGGACCTGGACATCGAGTTGATGGTCCAACGCGGCCGGGGTTATTCGCCGGCCGAAGAACGCGGCAAGCTGCCCCTGGGTGAGATTCCGGTGGATGCTATCTACAGCCCCGTGCGCAAGGTGAATTACACCATCTCGCGGGCCCGCATCGGCCAGCAGACTAACTATGACCGCCTGGCGCTGGAGATCTGGACCGATGGGACGATGGCCCCTGTGGTCGCACTGCGGGAAGCCTCGCGGTTGTTGGTGCGCCACCTGACGCTGATCGCTGGCGCGGACGTGCTGCCGACCGAACCGATGGCCTTCGAGGGCAGTGGTGTGCCCAGCCGCATTTATGATGTGGCGATCGAAGAACTGGAACTGAGCGTCCGAGCATACAACTGTCTCAAACGCGCTGGCATTACCAAAGTCGGTGAGGTCCTGGAGCGGTTGGAGAAAGGCGAGAACGAGATCCTCGCGATCCGCAATTTCGGCCGGAAATCGCTGAATGAGCTGGTGGAGCGTTTGGAAGTCAAGGGCTTCCTGTCCGCGATCTCGTATCAACCTGGCAGTGCTGCTGATGCTGATGACGACGACGAAAACGACGACGATCTGGTCTAATAACGTGTTCTGTGTGGCCGGTCGTATAGACCGGTTGCCAGCACCGCTAGCAATTGGGAGTTTTTTCAATGAGACATCGGGTAGCAGGACGTAAACTGGGACGTAACACCAGCCAGCGTGAAGCCCTGTTGCGCGGCCTGATCACGGATCTGTTCCGGCACGACCGCATCAGCACCACTGAGGCAAAGGCCCGTTTCATGCGTGGTGATGCCGAGCATCTGATCACGGTTGCCAAGCACGGGTTGGCCGATGGTGGCAATAACGTTCACGCACATCGGCTGGCGGCCAGGATCATCACGGATCCTGATGTGACCAAGCGGCTGTTCGACGAGATCGCCCCGCGCTTCACGGAGCGGCCAGGCGGCTACACGCGCATGGTCAAGGTGGGGCCGCGGCTGGGTGACGGCGCCGAGATGGTCGTGTTGGAACTGGTCGAGAAGGGCGCGCCGGCCGCTGAGGCCAAGGATACTAAGGGCAAGGCCGCTAAGGCCAAGGGCGCTAAACCGAAGGATGCCAAGGCCAAAGGCGCCAAGGCCAAAAGCGCCAAGACGCAGGACGCTAAGAGCGCAAAGGCGCAGAAGTAATCGGGCCGTGTCTCCTGTCGGGGACGCACGGCTCCCGCTGGTCGCTGGCGGGCCAGGCACTTTCACAGGTTGTATCTGACCATGCAGGCTGAGCCTATCGGAAACCCTTACCCCGTTCGGGCGACGGTGGCTTACGATGGCGCCGACTTCCGTGGGTTCCAGTGGCAGGCGCAGGGTCGCACCGTCCAGGGCGTCCTGGAAGCGGCGCTGGCTCAGGTCACCCAGTCGCACACACGGGTGATCGGCTCGGGCCGCACGGATGCCGGGGTGCATGCCCTGGGTCAGGTGATCGGTTTTCGCACCGTGTGGCGTCACGCGTTGGCTGATCTGCAGCGGGCGCTGAACGCCGTGTTGCCAGCGGATGTGGTCGTGCTGGACTTGGGGCCGGCGGCTCCTGACTGGCATGCCCGCTTCAGCGCCGTGCGCCGGCACTATCGCTACACCGTGTTGAACCTGGCGCTACGTGCGCCGTTGGATCGGCGTTACGCCCATCTGGTGACGCAGCCGTTGCGCCTGGATCGGTTACAGGCCGCGGCCGGGGTCCTGGTGGGCGAGCACGACTTCGCCAGCTTTGGCCAGCCTATGCAGCTGGCAGAGACCACCGTGCGCTGCGTGTTCAGCGCCAGCTGGCAGCAGGAAGGCCCCCGCTTCACCTTCGATGTGATCGGGAATGCGTTTCTGCGGGGCATGGTGCGGTCGCTGGTGGGCTGCACGTTGCAGGTTGGGGCAGGCGCCTGGCCCCTGGAACAGCTTGTGGCGGTGTTAGCTGCACGGGATCGAGCCGCGGCTGCGCCCCCGGCTCCCGCCTGTGGTTTGTGCTTGATGCAAGTTGACTACGAATGAATGGAGCAAGACCAACGTGAGAACGTATTACGCTACTGCCAAGGATGCCGAGGCAAGCCGTGAGTGGTACGTGGTGGACGCCACGGGCCAGACCCTCGGCCGCCTGGCCACTCAGATCGCTAATGTCCTGAAGGGCAAGCACAAGCCGATCTACACGCCGGGCATGGACTGCGGCGATTTTGTGATCGTCATCAACGCGGAGAAGATCAAGGTCACCGGCCGCAAGCTGGATCAGGAGTTCTTCTACAGTTACTCCGGCTACCCCAGCGGCCTGACGGCGATCAGCTTGCGCGACCAACTCAAGCATCACCCGGAGCGGGTGATCCAGGCCGCGGTTCTGGGCATGTTGAACCGCAACCGCCTGCGTCGCCAGTTGATCAAGAAGTTGAAGGTGTATGCCGGGCCGGAGCACCCGCACCAGGCCCAGCAGCCCAAGCCGTTCCCGCACGCGTAAGAGGAGAGGATAGATGTCTGCACGGTATTATGAGGCGGTAGGTCGCCGCAAGACCAGTTCGGCGCGGGTGCGGTTGTATCCGGGCGCCGGCACGATCATGGTGAACGAACGGCCGGCGGAGCAGTACTTCCCGCGCGCGACCGACATGATGGCCATCACCCGGCCGCTGCAAATGACCGATACGGTCAATGCCTTCAATATTAGCATCCATGTGGAAGGTGGCGGTCTGACGGGTAAGGCCGGCGCCGCAGTGCAGGGCATCGCCCGCGCGCTGTGCGTCGCCGACGAGAACCTGCGGCCGGTGCTGAAGAAGAACGGGTTCCTGGCCCGCGATGCTCGCGCTAAGGAACGCAAGAAGTTCGGTCTGAAGCGCGCGCGCAAGGCCCCGCAGTACACCAAGCGCTAGTTTTTCAGGGCGCTTTTTCGGCGTTCGTGTATGGGAGTGTGGGAGTATGGGGGAGGTTGGATCTGTCCCCCCATACTTGTGCATTCCCATATCTTGGTTAAGGTGGTCGGTGAATGATACGCGTTGGCATCCTCACCATCAGCGATCGTAGCGCGCGCGGCGAGCGGGCAGACACCAGCGGGCCGGCGTTGGCCCGGGCGGCCGTCACCCGATGGCCGGCCATGGCTGACCACGATCGGCCGGCGCCACAGGTTGCCGAGACGGCTGTGGTGTCGGATGATCGGCCGCTGATCGCGGCGACGCTGCGCCGCTGGGCCGACGATCTGCGCCTGGACTTGATCCTGACCACCGGCGGCACCGGTTTCGCCCCGCGAGATGTGACGCCAGAAGCGACCCTGGACGTGGTCGAGCGCCTGGCCCCGGGCCTGGCCGAGGTGATGCGCACGGCCAGCTTACGTGTAACGCCGCACGCCATGCTCAGCCGTGCCGTTGCGGGCATTCGCGGTCGCACGCTGATTATTAACCTGCCGGGCAGCCCGAAGGGCGCCGTGGAGAACCTCGACACGGTGCTGCCGGTCCTCCCGCACGCGCTCGAACTGCTGCGGGAAGACCCGGACGCGGAGCAGCATCACTGAGGGAGCGTTATCCCCCGCACGCCGGCGCCTGCGCTGGCTCCCAAAACGGGCCAAAGGCGAAGGCGTCCCAGTAATCGTACTTGTCAATCTCGCCAGCCGACCACAGCGCCACCCCGCGGGCGCCGAGGGCGCGGGCATAGGCGATGCGATCCACGATCCGCTCGAACGGGACCAGCCCCGCGCCGATCCCCAGCCAGACTTGCCGGTCGCCCTGCACGGCCGCGTGATCTTCGGCCAACACCTGCCACTTCGCCGCATCTTCGTTGAAGGTTGTGCCGTAGATCATGGGGGCCAGCGCATCCACCCACCCTTCCCGCAGCCAGCGGTGTGAGTCCTGAAAGTAGTCGTGGTAGCCCTGCGAGGTGGCGAAGTTCATGGCCGCGGTCTTTTTGTAGGTGAACCACACGGCGGCGCTGACCAGCGCAGTTGGGCGCAGCGCTTTGACTGCCGCGTAAGCCGCGGCCACCCAGACGGAGATGGCGTTACGTTGCCAGTCGGCCTGGGCTATCGGCGGAGTGACGTTCCGCCAGCGCGCCAGTGTCTCGGGATC
>DAOUAT010000003.1:0-11835 GCA_034433275.1 Anaerolineae bacterium | reverse complement strand
ATCCACCGCATGGCCTACGATAGCATTTAGGGTGCGCTTGATCAGCGGTCGGAGGCGGAGCGAAAGCCAATCCTTGGCATAGGCGTTGGCCACGCCCACCACGAACGTGCCATCTTCGTGCGCCAGGCATTCCGTATCGCGCACCCAGGTCTCATAGGTGCTGCGCGGCAATTGCAGGCGCAGGTGGCTGCGGGCAATCTCCCAGGTCTCTTTCGGTGAGCGGGCGACAGGCGCTTCCGACGCGTACATATCACTTTCCTACATCATGGTTGATAGTGATTCATGCCGCATCCCACTCACCTGCCAGACGAACGCCGCTGCGCCGAAAAAGGGCGCAAAAAGCCCCGCTTGCGCCCGGCAAGCGTATTCCGCACACAGGCTTCACCGTTGTTCGTCACACAACACGACAGCCGGGAGCTGTCGCTCGCAAGGTCTCGAGGATCCGGCGCCAGATGAAACGCATCACGGGTGGAAGGGATAACACCCGCGCCTGTCTGGCTATTTACGAGGCCCATCTTAGCAAAGAGGCGTTCGGGAGACAAACGCGCAGTTTGCAGTCAAGTGCTAAAGTGGCAACGTCTTATGTAGAATCACCCGATTACGCACACCCGTTCTACGCGACAGCTAGTGTTTGCGAACACCGCGACCACAGTAGAACGCCGTGCGCGGGCTAACCTTAAAGTTAGAACTGGCACATTTCTGTTAAGGTTCCTTATGAAAAGCGGCTTGCGGTGGATTGACTCACGGCAACGGCTTCACCGACACCGCGCCGACACGCGAACGCAAGGTGATCGTTGCCGTCGGGTCGGCGCCCACTTCCCCACGCACCTCGTGCCCTACCAGCTCGCGCTGGCTGCTGCCAGCCAACGGGAACCCCAGCTCCACCGCGCCCAGGTCGCTGCGCGCCGCGATCGCGAACGAGCTTTCCCGCGGCAACCACAAGGCGATGCGCCCGATATCACTGGCGAGATCGTACGTCGCGCCAGGGGCCAACGCGCCGCGCAGTTCGATGTTGCCAACGCGTGACCAGATCTCAACCCGGCGCGCAGGCAGCACATCCTGCAGCGTCACCTCGCCCACGCCGGCCGTAACAGACACATCCCCGCGCAGCCCGCTGACCGCCAGGCGCCCGACCTCGGTCTCCGCGGTTAACGCCGTGGCAGGAGGCGCGGTGATCAGCAGCTCGATTTGGGGGGTGCGCCTGGCGCCGGATTGTGGGCCCAAAGCGCTGAGGGGAGCGGTCTCCACCCGTACACGCGGGCCATCCTGCGTGGCCTGGACGCCGATCCGGTCAAGCTGGGCCTGGGCTTCAGCTTGGGTGCCACCCCAGGCGCGCAGGGAGGCCCGGACCGTCACCTGATCGGTCGCGCCGGTTCGGATGGTAACATCACCCAGCGGCACGGCCAGCGTCAGGCTGACCGGCCCCTCGACGGTAAACGTATGCTCGAAAGTGGTCGCGGCCTCGGTGCGGCCTGAGTCAATCCAACCGGGGCTCAACCGGAAGCCACGGGCAATCAGCAGACCGCCCACGGTTACCGCACAACAGCAGGCCGCCAACACGATCGCCAGCAGCACGATCCACAAGATACGTCCTTCCTTCATGGCGTCCTCCTCCGCTCGGCTGCAGCCGGCTGCTGTCACAGCATCGCGCAGCCGGCTTTTGCCTTATTCTACGAAAGCGCCTTCGGAAAGTTGCAGCGACGTCCACCCCCGGTGAAGCAAGCCCGCGGCTATCTCGGCGAGCCTGACAGCTTACAGGTCGAAATACAACTGCGCCTCGTAAGGGTGCGGCCGTTCCAGCACAGCGTAATGCTCGGTCAGCTTGGCACCAATCCAATCATGGATCATCTCCACATCGAAGACGTTCCCTTCCAGGAGGAAAGCGTGATCCGCCTTGAGCGCCGCGCACGCCTCGCCCAAAGACGCGGGCAACGCCTTGATGGTCGCGCGCTGCTCCACTGACCAGGAGAAGATGTTTTCATCAATGGGGCCAAAGCCGTGCTCGGTGGGATCGATCGCCCGGCGCACGCCGTCCAGGCCGGCCATCAACATGGCCGCCATCGCCAGATAGGGGTTACAGGTGGCGTCGGGCGGCCGGAATTCCATGCGCACCGCTTGGGGATCAGTGGCGTATCTGGGCACGCGAATGGCCGCGCTGCGGTTGCCCGAAGAGAAGAAACAGTTGACGGGCGCCTCGTAGCCGGGCACCAGCCGGCGATACGAATTGGTGCTGGGGTTGGTGAACGCCATCACCGCCGGCGCGTGGAGCAACAGACCGCCGATGTAGTGGAGGGCTGTTTGACTCAACAGGCTGTAGCCGCCCGCATCGTAGAACTGATTGACGCCCTTCAGGAACAGGTGCTGGTGGAAGTGCATGCCGCTGCCCGCTTCGCCGAACAACGGCTTGGGCATGAACGTCACCGTCTGCCCGGCCTGCCGCGCCACCATCCGGGAGACGTACTTGATGACCTGCACCGCGTCGGCCGCGGCCATGAAGCCCATCAACGGCGTCTCGATCTCGCACTGGCCCGGCCCTCCCACCTCGTGATGGTGATATTTCACCGGCACGCCCATGCCTTCCAGGGTGAGCGCGATGCGCGTGCGCAAGCCCGATAGCTGATCCTTGGGCGGGATGGCATGGTAGCCGCCGTGCAACGGCACATAGTGGCCATGACCGCCCTCTGGGCTGTGCCAGTCTGCTTCGCTGGAGTCAACCCGATAGCTGGCGACGTTCACCCGGTTCTCAAACGCCACGTTGTCGAATACGTAGAACTCGAACTCGGGCCCCCACCGGCTCTCGTCAGCGATGCCTGTGCCGCGCATGTAAGCTTCGGCGCGCTGGGCGATCACGCGTGGGTCGCGCGGAAACGGCTGCTTGGTGTCCGCCTCCACCACCGAACAGATGAAGCTGAGGGTCGGCGTCTCCCAAAACGGGTCCACAACGCCGGTGGCCAGTTCGGGGATCAGCGCCATATCACCAGATTTGACGCTGCGCAGGCCCACGCTGGAGCCATCGAACCCGACGCCGGAGGCCATGAGGTGCGGGATGAACTCACTGGCCGAGAGGGTGACGTGATGCCAGCGCCCCCACAGATCACTGAACTTGAGGTCAATCATACGGATGCCGCTTTCGCGCACATAAGCCGCAGCAGCATCGAAGTGCTTGAACATACTGACTCCTTTGGCAGTAGTGTGTATAGACGACGGATTCCGGCTTATTGGGGGAAGCGAGACCCAAGCCGGTCGGTTTCGGCGCAGGATGCGTCTCAGGTCACGGCCGGCTGAGTTTGCACGATAGCCAACGCGCGTTCGATCATGGCCTGCGTGGCTGGAGTCAACGCATAGTTGGGCAGCTCGGCCGGCATAACCCACGATAGCGCAGCGGCGTCATCACCGGGCCGCGCTTCCCCCGAGCGGTAATAGGCCAGGAAGTCAATCACGACGTAATGGTAGCGGATGCGACCGTTATCATCGCGCTGGATCGGTTCAAACAGTCCCAGCACCGGCCCGACGGCGATCTCGATGCCGCACTCCTCGCGCACTTCGCGTTGCACTGCGGCTTCGGCCATCTCACCGACATCAATGAGCCCACCGGGCAATGCCCAAGACCCCTGTGCTGGCGGCTGGCCGCGACGTTCCAGCAGCACGCGCGCCCCATCCCATACCACCGCGCCCACACCTACCAACGGCCGCGCCGGATACATCCGTGCGGCGCGATCATCCACCATCGCAGTTCCTCTTTCGAGAAACAAAAACAAGCCCCTGCATTTTGCAGGGGCCTTTCGTAGCAACCGGCATGACCAGCTTACATATTCTTCGCGTCGTAACCTGGCCCTACCTTGAAGAAATCAACATTCTTCTCGATGGCGCCGACGTACTGCGGGAACTCGACCTTCAGATCCTCTTCAGGGCGGATGGCGTCAACCGGGCATTCGGGCACGCACGCACCGCAGTCAATGCACGTGTCAGGGTCAATGTAGAACCAGGGCCACTCGGCCTCCGGCTGGCCGGCGACGATGCATTCGACGGGGCAAACCTCTGCACAGGCGCCATCGCGGATGCACAGGTCGAAGATCACGTGAGTCATTTTGTCCTCCTGAGCGCTGATGGGTAGAGTAGATTAGGTGACGGCAGTTTGGTATGTTTGCTTACCAAGGTCACCCTATTCTAAACGCACACCACTGCCTTTGTCAAACCACGAAAACGCGTTTGGCCGCGCCGTCACAAGACCTGTCAGCTTTCGGCCACCTGGGTCAGACGGGCCGCATCCCGAATGCTGATACGCTTGCGGCCGATCTCGATGAGGCCCTCGGCCTTCATGTCGTTGAGCACCTGGGTGGCAGTCTCGCGATAGGTGCCGATGGTCTCGGCCAGGTCTTGATGGGTGAAGCCCACGATGTCAACACCGTTATGTTCCGCGGCCAACCGCAGCAAGAGTGATGCCAGGCGGGCCGGGATGCTCTTGAAAGCCATATCCTCCAGGCGCGCCTCTGCGTCGCTCAAGCGCCGTCCCGTGATCTCGAGCATACGCAGGCCAACGGACGGTTTGCTCAGGATCAGCCGCTCCAGGTCAGCGCGGCTCATCACCAGGATCGTGCAATCCTCTACCGCCTCGGCAAAAGCGTTGTGCATCTGCTGGCCCAAAAGCGCCATCTCACCGAACAGTGTCCCCGACCCCAGGGTGGCGATCACCAGCTTTTTGCCCTCTGGCGAGATACGATAAAGCTGCACCCGACCTTCCTTGATCAAAAAGAGCACCTCGCCCACGTCCTCCGGCTGATAAAAGACGCGGCCCCGCGCGACGCTGGTGATAGTCGTCATGCGGTCTAGCTCCGCCCTGTCACGTTCAGACAGATCGCGGAACAGGTCAACATCGGAAAGATAACCTTTTTTTTCGTCCATGCTTGCTGGCTCCTGGTCATTGGCCTCACAGGGATCACGATGTCATTATACGGCGTTACGCGCTAGATACCAAAGTCAAAACCGCCAATGCTTTGTTGGCGCGATTCCTATCAAACATTGTGCGTCTCAATTGCACGTGTGCTATAATGGCGCCATGAACAGTGACACGAGAGTCCTGACCGGACTTCTAGAGCGCCGAGCCGTGGCCTCTGCTCTTGACGAGCTGGCCGTACTCACCGATCCTGACCAGGTGGCCGCGCGCGCTGATGAGATCGCGGCGCACGGCTCCGTGGCGCTGTCGGCGCTGTTAGCCAGGCTGGACACTGAAGACGCACAGTTGCGGGGCAATCTGGCCCAGGTGGCCAAACGCCTGGACCGCGAAGCCACCATCGCGGCCTTGCGCGGGGTGGCCCGTGGACAGGGGTATACCGATCAAGCGCGCATTACGGCCTTGACGTTGCTCGAACGCTTTCTGGGTGTGCCGGTGGATGAAACACTGCTCGTCGGACTGCAAAACCCGGACGGCATGGCCCAGCAATCTTTGCGCGAATTGATCCATGCCATGGACCGCGAACCCGCGGCGATCCTGGAGTATCTGACCCAGCTTGCGCAGCAGCCGCCCGATGTGGCGCGGATGATCCTGGCTGCGGCGTCGCAGATGCCACCGAACCCGCACCTGGTTGATCTCCTCCGGATGCTGGCCCAGGGCGAGAACCGCGCGTGGGCGCAAGAAGCTATCACTCAACTTGGTCGCATGCGCGTGCCTGAGGCACGAGCCGCGCTGAAAGCTCTGGCAGCGGTCTTGCCGCCGGGCCCGGCAGCGTTGGCAGAGCGCGGGGCGCGCAAACTGATGATGAGCGGTGTGTCCGCACAAGATGCAGATGTCGGCGATAGCGGGTGGCGCGCCTTGCTCTCGCCCGTTGACGGCGGCGGCGCGCAACTGGTCTGGTTCATGCGCCAGGATGCCAGCCGGGAAACCGGCTCCTTGCTGGCCGTGCTGTGCAGCGACCTTGAAGGGATCGTGGGCAGCTCCGGTTTGGCAGAAGCGCCGGACACAGCCCTGCCGCCCGCCCAGCCCCTGGGGAGCATTTACCGGCGCCAACCAGCCGCCAGCTGGACACCGATCCCGCTGCTAGAGACATCGTGGGCCGTGGCCCGTGGGGTGGTGGAGCAGGCGCTGGCCCGCCACTGGGAGGCCGGAACCGTGCCGCCGCTGGAATTCCGCTGGCTCAACCCGCTGATCTGGGCGCCCAAGGTTCCAAATAGTGACCAGGCCAGCCCGGCGCCTGGCGTTCATACGCCGGCCGAAGTCGCAGCGCTGCTGGACCATCCGGCGTTTAGCGGCTGGTTGTGGCACAATGATGCCGTGATGACCGCTGCGCGCCGCCTGGGCTTGCGCCCCAACCTGGCCGGTCGGACTGAGCAGATCACCCGGCTGGCCACGGCCCATTTTAACCCGGCCTTGGTGGCCAGCTACCAGCGCCGGCTGACATCTATGGCGCAATGGTTAACGTTAGCGGGTCAATCTGACATCGCGGCACTGGCAGCCAGCGCGACTGCGCACCTGGGAGACGTCCCGCCCGCACAATCTCCGCTTATCCGCCGGCTGATCGGCGCGGGGCTGGATGGAGCAGCTATCAATCTGCGCTTACAGGCCAGCGCGCGGCGCAAGTGACCCGCGCGCCAGAGCCATCATAAGAGCACACAAACACATTCCAAGGAGAAGATACATGTTCAATTTTGGTGGTTGGGAGTGGGTGATCCTGCTCGTCATCGTCTTGATCGTTTTCGGCGTCGGGCGGTTGCCTGAGATCGGCGGCGCCATCGGAAAGAGCATTCGCGAATTCCGTGAAGCATCCAAGACCAACGAGAAGAAAGATGAGAAAGTCAAGGGAGAGGAAGCTGAAAAGCCGGCATGACCTTGCTGGAGCCAGGATCGTCCTGGGTAGACCGGATGCCCCTCGTTTCTGCTACTGCGTTCCCTGAAACCAAAGAAACCGCTGAACAACGTCGCACACACGAACTGGACGCGCTCGATGCGGTCGCCACCGCGATCAACAGGGCGCTCGCCGAACCAGAGGCGTTGGCACAGGCGCTCCAACAGGTGTTGCCCGTGCTGAACCTGGCCAGTGGACAGATCTATCTATGGGACGCGAACACCGCTCAACTTAGCCTGGCGGCGTCCCAGGGCGATCCGGGATCGCTGGACCCGGCGGAAGCTTCGGACACGCCGGGAGAATGGTTGCACGGCCAGTCCCTGGTGCGCGGCCTCTTGCTAACCGCACCGGATATCGCCGACGCTGCGCGTGGCGTCCGCGAGGGGTGGCGGTGGCGCCATGAGGGCGACCGTGCCGCCGTCCCCCTGGCAGCCGGGGAGCGGCTGCTGGGCGTGCTGTGTGTCGCGCGCGGCAATCGCCAGCCGCTCAACGACGGTGATCTGGCGCTGTTGCGCGTCGTGGCCGCGCAGATGGGCGTGGCGGTGGAAAACCTCCGCCTGCGTGCGGAAGCGCAGCGCGCCGAAGCGCTCACCGCGCTGATCCAGGAGATGCACCACCGCATCAAGAACAACCTGCAAACCGTCGCCGACCTGCTCAGCCTGGAGATGTCGAGCAGTCCAAGCCCGGCAGCACGCAAAAGCCTGCGCGACAGCATCGGCCGGATCAAGAGCATCGCCGCAGTCCATGAATTCCTATCGCTGGAGCACCTGCGCCTGGCCGATGTCACCGAGTTGGCGCGCCAGGTATGTGACAATGCGTTGCGCAATGTTCTGCGGCCCGATCAACACATTCAAGCTACGGTGACCGGCCCACCTATCTTCCTGCCCTCGAAGCAGGCCACAGCGCTGGCCCTGGTGCTCAACGAGCTGATCGCCAACGCACTGGAGCACGCGTTCAGCCCGGCCCGGCAAAACGGCCAGCTCGACCTGGCCCTGACGCAGGACGGGCCACGCGTGACGGTGACAGTGGCCGACGATGGACGCGGCCTGCCCAGCAGCTTCGACCTGGGTCGCGATCACGGCCTGGGATTACAAATCGTACGCACGTTGGTTGAAAAGGACCTGGCGGGCGCGCTGCAATTGGAGAACCGACCGGAAGGCGGCAGTCGCGCCACACTGACGTTCTACAAGTAGAGCCTGAGCGCCATGAAGCCTCTGCGCATCTTGATCGCCGATGATGAGAGCATCCGACTGCTGAGTCTGCGCGCCCAATTGGCGGCGCTGGGGCTTCAAGTGGTCGCGGAGGCCTCCACCGGCGCAGAAGCCATCGAGTTGACCGCGACCACCGCCCCCGACCTGGCGATCCTGGACATCAAGATGCCAGGCATGGATGGCATCGAGGTCGCCGAGCACATTACCCAGGCCCAGCCGATCCCCATTATCCTGCTGACGGCTTACAGTGAGGCGCAGCTCGTCGAACGCGCCGCCCAGGCCAATATCTCCGCTTACTTGATGAAGCCGGTCTCGGAAGACGACCTCCGGCCGGCGATCACCCTGGCTCTCACCCGTTTCCGACAATTCCAGGCCCTGCGGCAAGAAGTGGCCGATCTGCGCGAGGCGTTAGCGGCGCGCAATGTGATCGAAAAAGCCAAGGGCATCCTGATGCGCCGGCTCGATCTGACTGAGGACGAAGCCTTCCGCCGCCTACAACGGCAAAGCCAGAAGGTCAACCGCAAACTGGCGCAGGTGGCTGAAGCGATCGTGGTGGCGGATCAGATGTTGTAAGAAAATGCTCCTATGCCCCTGGACAACTTTGCTGCTCTGATGTAAGATCGTAGCTGGAGGTAACAAGCCATGAGCGGAAATCAGTTACTGGAGAGAATCACGGTCAATCCTAGAGTTATGGTCGGCAAGCCGGTCGTCAAGGGTACGCGTCTCACCGTCGAATACATCTTGAACCTGTTGGCGCACGGCGCGACTGAAACAGAAATACTGAATGAATATCAAGGGTTAACTCACGAAGATATTCAGGCTTGCCTTCGATTCGCTGCTCAATCTCTGGAAAGCACCCTATTCATGCCGCTGGCGATGGAACCTGCCTGATGCGTTTCCTCGTGGACGAATGCTCCGGCCCGGCATTGGCGCAATGGCTACGCGGGCAAGGGCACGATGTTTTCTCCGTGTATGAAGAAGCGCGCGGTATGGACGACCGTGATGTAGTTCAGAAGGCGTTTGCCGAGAATCGTATCCTGATCACCAATGATAAGGACTTCGGTGAGCGAATCTATCGAGAGCGCTATCCCCATCGAGGAGTCGTTTTGATGCGCCTCGATGACGAGCGGGCTGCAGTCAAGATCAGCACGATCCGGCAGTTGTTAGCAGCTTACGCGAATCAAATCTCCGAGCACTACGTGGTGGTATCTGAGGAGCGGATTCGTTTCGCCCGAAAGTAGGGAAAGGTATTTATGGTAAGCTGGAAGGAGCGAATTGATAAACAGCTGGCTGAGGAACAACGTCAGCGTGAAGTTTGGGAGGAAAGGGACAAGCGGGCCAGGGAGAAAGAGGGCAAGTGCCCCATCTGTGGCCGACTTCCTGGCGAGGTGGCCCGCGCCGGTAAGGCACAGCCAGAAAGACGCCCTTCAATGGACGAAGTCAGCAGCTCGCAAACTCACGGCGTTTTTAGCCGGTGCATGAAATGCCATCGCTCCACTTGCGAGGGCCATCTTTATCGCGATGTCTGCGTCAGGTGCGGGAGCAAACCTGCCTGGTGGCCATCTTACAGGTGGAATCCCTTTCCAGCAAGAACCGCTAAAACATGACCTGCGTCATTGTCTCCTCATTCACACTCTGGCATACTACTCCCGTATCATAACCTTGCAGGCTGATGTGGGCCTGCGCCCGCAAACAGGTGACGAACGCCTGCCCATGCGCTATCGGCGCGGGCAGGCGTTTTTGTTGAATCCCCGGAGAGTTATTCTTGCGCACGTGTTGGCAGATCAGGCAGGACCTTGCGAGCTGGACGGGCAACGGCAGGCAGAATGGCTGGACCATGGCCTGCGCCGAGTGCGTGCTGCCACTTGAGGGCCAATCGTGTTGGGAGCAGTGCCGGGGCAATACTTGTTGTTGCGCCCCCGTCCATGTTACGTGTGACTTTTGCGCTATCTACCTGGAGCATCGCCGCGATATCGCGGCGCTGGCCTGGGCAGAAGCGCCCACCACCATCCGTGCAATCTCAATTCACCGCTCATCTCAAGGAGGTAAGCCCGTTATGGAGAAGATCCAGTTCTCGGTGCCCAACCTGTGGGCCGATCACCACACGTTGAAGGTACGTGACGTCCTGTCCCAGCTGGCCGGCGTTCAGGATGTACTGGCCAGCCCGGCCTTCCGCATGGTCGCTTTGGCCTATGACCCGGCAGTGATCAATCCGGGAGTGATCATGGCAACGCTCGAGGAGGCCGGGTATCCGGTCGCCACCGATGGCGTCGGCGTTGTGACCCAACCTGTGCCCGTGCAAGATGGCCGCAAAGACCCCGCATGGGATCGCCTGGGCTTCCGCTTGGCGCGCACCGACCCGCGGGATGCCAAAAAATAGAGGAGACTTAAGTTATGGCTAAAGTACAAATCGTTCCCAGTATTGATCCCGCCGCATGTTACGTCCTGGATTACGCGCAGGTGATGGGCATCCCGACCTCATTCAGCCGCGCTGCCGAACACAAACCGTGCACCATCGGCAACGGCCAGTCGGGCGTGTGCTGCAAAAACTGCTACATGGGCCCCTGCCGCATCACCAAGGACGGCCAGGTCGGCGTGTGCGGCGCGACGCTAGAGACCATCGCGGCCCGCAACCTGGCGCGTGCCATCGCCGCCGGCGCAGCCGCACACTCCGATCACGGCCGCGATCTGGCGTTCACGCTGCACGCGGTCGCCAAGGGCGAGGCCCAGGGCTACGAGGTTCGCGATGAGGCCAAGCTCTACGCCGTCGCTGCCAAACATGGGATCCCCACCAAGGGCAAAACTGTGCTGGAGGTGGCGCTGGACGTGGCCAACAAGGCGATCAGCGAATTCGGCCAACAGCGCGGGGAACTGAGCTACCTGTCCATCGCGCCCACCAAACGCCAGAAAATCTGGCGCGACCAGGGGGTGGCCCCGCGCGGCATTGACCGTGAGGTCGTTGAGATCCTCCACCGCACACACATGGGTGACGACCAGGACGCCAGCCATATCCTGTCCTCGGCGGTCCGCACGGCGCTGGCTGACGGCTGGGGCGGCTCCATGTGGGCCACCGATATCTCCGATATCCTGTTCGGCACCCCCAGCCCCAAAGTCGGCCAGGTGAATCTGGGCTGCTTGAAAGACGACGAGGTCAACATCATCGTCCACGGCCACGAGCCCACGTTGAGCGAGATGATCGTGACTGCGGTGCTGGACCCTGAGCTGATTGACTACGCCAAAAGCCGGGGCGCCAACGGCATCAACCTGGCTGGCATCTGCTGCACCTCCAACGAGGTGATGATGCGCCAGGGCATCCCTTCGGCCGGCAACTTTCTGAACCAAGAGCTGGCGATCCTCACGGGCGCGGTCGAGGCGATGGTGGTGGACGTGCAGTGCATCATGCAGTCGCTGACCGGCGTGGCCGAACATTTCCACACCGAGGTCATCACCACCAGCCCCAAGGTGAAGATCACCGGCGCCACCCACATCGAGTTCGATGAGCATCGGGCGCTGGATATCGCCAAAGGGATCGTGCGCCGCGCGTGTGATAACTACGTCAACCGCGGCGAGACGCGCATCCCAGAAGGCATGGCCGAGGATGTGGTGCCCGGCTTCAGCCACGAATACCTGGCCTACATGCAGGGCGGCAACTACCGCGCCTCGTTCCGACCGCTCAACGACGCCATCGCCACCGGCCGCATCCGCGGCGTGGCCGCCAATGTCGGCTGCAACAACCCCGGCCTGACCCAGGATAAGACCCACATGGATGTCGTCACGGAGCTACT
>DAOUAT010000002.1:0-23576 GCA_034433275.1 Anaerolineae bacterium | reverse complement strand
GCCCCCTGACCCCTGACCCCTGCCGCCTGAAGATACGCCAGCACATCGCGCTCGGCAATGCGCGCGCCCCCGCCGCCGGTCGGCGTAATGGCCGCCCCCGCCAGGTCAACCCCCCGCTCCGCCGCCAGCTTCCGGGCCCGCGGAGACACGGGGACGCTTGAGGTTGAGGTTGAGGTTGAGGTTGAGGTTGAGGAAGGCGCCTCCTCAGCCTCAGCCTTAGCCTCAGCCTTAGCCTCAAACGTCTCCTCCTGCTTCCCGATCACCGCCACCACCGTCAGGACGGGCACGACCATGCCCGCGGTGTACGGCCCGATGTGCAGGATGCCCTTGCCGGTCGCTTCCACGCTGAAAACGGCCTTGTCGGTCTCCACTTCCAGGATCTCCTGGCCGTGCTCGACCCTGGTCCCGTCGGCGGCCAGCCACTTGACGAGGGTCACTTCTTCTACGGTTTGTCCTAGTTTAGGTATAAAGACTTCTTTCGCCATCAGTTCATCGCTCCTCGTGAGCTCAAGACGCAGCAATTAAAACTGTTACCCAGAGCAAGCATCCTGAGCGGAGCACGGCATCAGTCCGCCGTGCGTAGTCGAAGGATGCGCCCTTCCAGGCCAGCCGCACCCTTCGACTGCGCCGGGGCCCCTACCCCGGCTCCGCTCAGGGTGCTTCGCTAGAGCTGAGTAGTTCTCTATGATACGACCTTCCGGCACGCGGCCACGATGCGGCCCACGTTGGGGATCGCCTGGTCTTCCAGCACCTCAGCGCGGGGCACGGGCACGTTGAGCGCGGCTACCCGCACCATGGGCGCGTCCAGCCAGTCGAACGCCAGGTCGTTCACCTGCGCCATCACCTCGTTGATAAAGCTGGTGTTCTCGTACGCCTCGGTGACGCCGACCAGCCGGCCGGTCCTCTTGACCGACGCGATGATCGTGTCAATGTCCAGCGGCTTCAGGCTGCGCAGGTCAACCACCTCGACGTCAATGCCTTCCTGCGCCAGCAGCTCGGCCGCCTCAAGGGCGCGGTAGACCATGCGCGAGTAGGTCACCAGGGTGATGTCCTTGCCGGGCCGCTTGATGTCGGCCACGCCCAACGGGATGGTGTAATCCATGTCGGGCACGGGGCCTTTTTCTTTGTAGAGCATCTTGTGCTCGATGAACATCACCGGGTTGTCGTCGCGGATCGCGGCTTTCAGCAGCCCCTTGGCATCGTAGGGGGTGGATGGCATCACCACGTAGATGCCGGGGAAGTGCGTCCACAGCGCCTCCAGGCTTTGCGAGTGGTGCGCGGCGATGGCGCGGCCTGCGCCGCCCTCGGTGCGGATCACCATGGGCACGCTGGTCTTGCCGCCGAACATGTAGCGGTTCTTAGCGCCCTGGTTGGCGATCTGATCCATGGCCAGCGGCGTGAAGTCCACGTACATGATCTCGGCGATGGGGCGCATGCCGGCCATGGCCGCGCCCACGGCCGCGCCGCCGATGGTGGCCTCGGAGATGGGCGTGTCCAGCACCCGCCACTCGCCGAATTCCTTGAACAGGTCACGAGTCGCGCCGTATGCGCCGCCGTAGAGCCCCACGTCCTCGCCCATGATGAAGACGCTGGGATCCCGCCGCATCTCCTCCCGCGCGGCCTCCACAAGGGCCTGCGAGTACGCGATGGTCTTCATCGGTACGGTGGTCGGCTGGCCCGCCTCGGCCAGGTGAACCTGGGCCCGCAGCTCGGCCTCGGCGGCAATGTCGGCCGCAGTGGTCTTGGCCGGCGCGTAGACGTCGGTGAGCGCCTCGGCCGGGTCGGGTTCGGGCGAGGCCTTGGCGAAACTGACCGCGGCCGCCAGTTTGTCGGTCACCGTGTCGTCCAGGGCGTCGAGCTCACCATCGGCCAACAGCTTCAACTCGGTCATCCCGCGGCCCAGCAGCTTGATGGGGTCGCGATCCTTCCAGAGCGCTTCTTCATCTTTCGTGCGATAGGCGCGGGGGTCGGAGTGGGAATGGCCGTAATAGCGGTAGCACTTGGCTTCAATCAAGGTCGGCCCTTCGCCGCGACGGGCGCGCTCGGCCGCCTCAGCCACCGCGCCGCGCACCGCGACCGCGTCCATGCCATCCACCACCACGCCGGGGATGCCGTAGGCGCAGGCGCGATCCGCGATGTCGGGCAGCTTGGTGACCTTGGCCCACGGCACCGACATGCCGTACATGTTGTTCTCAGCCACGAACACCACCGGCAGGTCCCACACGCTGGCCATGTTCAGCGCCTCGTGGAAGTTGCCCTCGTTGGACGCGCCGTCACCGAAGAAGCAGACCACCACCCGGTCGGCGCCCTGGAGCTTCTGCGCCAGCGCCGCGCCCACCGCCACCGGCAGGTTGCCGCCGACGATGCCGGTGGCGCCCAGGTTGCCGTGGGCCACGTCCGCGATGTGCATGGAGCCGCCCTTGCCCTTGCAGTAACCGGTGGCCTTGCCCAGCACCTCGGCCATCATCTTGTTGTAGTGCTCTTGTTGCGCGTCCGGCGCGCCTGCGGCCTTGTCGCCGTGCGCGTGCGCGTGGCCGTGGCCGCGGTGGGTGCTGGTGATCAGGTCATCGTCGCGCAGCGCGGCGACCGCGCCCACGGCGACCGCCTCCTGGCCGGCGTAGAGGTGCGACGCGCCCTTGAGCTCGGCCTTGCCCAACAACTCCGCGATCTGGTTTTCCAGCGCGCGGATCTCCATCATCTGGCGCAAATAGGTCAGCAGGTCGGCCTTGCTCAGCGCCTGCTCTTCCATCATGGCCGAGAGTTTCTCGGCGGGGGAAAGGGTTGACATGACGTGAAACACTCCTTGTTTGGAACTTTTTTCAGGGAACTCAGGGAAACCCAGGAAACAAGGGAACTTCGGGAACTCGAAATGTTAGTTGTGTCACCCTAAGCGGGTCCTTAAGTCAAACGCCACAACGACAGAACCCCAGCGAAGGGTCTCATCGGTGACTGAGATGCTTCACTGGTGGCTCGGCGTCATGGATGTTGGGTGGCAGACCCGTTCAGCATGACGCATCACGCCACCTGCACCACCTGCACCCCGGCGCCGCAGACCGCAGCCACCAGCTCGGCGGGCGCGTGGGTGTCGGTGATGATGGTATGAATCTGACTGACATCGGCGAACGACGCGATGCCGGCGCGGCCCCACTTGGTGGCATCCAACACAGCGACGACCTCCCGGCACATGGCGACCAGCGGCCGCTTGACGTCCGCTTCGTCGGCGCTGACATCGGTGAGGCCCTCGGCCGGCGTAATGCCGTGCGCGCCGAAGAAGCCCCGCTGCACGTTGAAACGCCGCACCATCTCCAGCCCGGCCGTGCCCACCAGCGACGCCGTGTCCCGCCGCAGCGTCCCGCCGATCACCACCACGGTCACGCCGGGGGCATCCAGCAACTCCTGCGCGATGGCCAGGCCGTTGGTGATCACGGTGAGGTAGCGGCGGTTCTTCAGGCTTTGAGCGATGGCCAGCGCCGTACTGCTGCTGTCCAAAAAGATCGCGTCGCCGTCGGCGATCAACGCGGCCGCGGCCACGCCGATGTGGGCTTTCTCCGTCACCTGCTGCTGCCGGCGTAGGCCCAGGGACAGGTATTGCAGGCCCGCGGTCAGCGGGAGCGCGCCGCCGTGGGTGCGCAGCACCAGCCCGCCCTCGGCCAACGCCTGGAGGTCGGCGCGGATCGTCACCTCGGACACGCCGAACGCCTGGCTCAAGTCGGCCACCGCCGCCCGGCCCTCCTGGTTCACCCGCGCCAGGATCTCCTGACGCCGCTCGGCTACGGTTGTTTCTTTCATGGGGCTCCGAGATGGTTTCGATTAGTTTCGGATAGTTTCAATATACTACGATGTGAAAGATTTGTCAAGAGTTGAGTTTGGCGCTGTTGTGTGGTATATTCTCAATTCGCAATCCCCAATCCGCAATCAGGAGCACCTATGATCCGCACCGTCCCCGCCACCACCAGCGAAGGCATCGAGCTCTACATCCGCACCTACTACTCGCTGCTGCGTTCGTCCGGCGACATCCGCATCCGCTCGCTGGAGGAGACGCACGAGGGGATGCGCTCCAGCCTGCACCTGTGGGCCGAGGCGCCCAACTTCGACGCGTCCGCGTTCCTGTACGCGGCGCTGCGCCTGCCAGAGCCGATCCACCGGGCGCGACGGGTGGTGTTGGGCCAGTCGGAGCAGGTGTTCGGGCGCGGGGGGCTGCGGGATGTGGCGACCTGGCAGCGGGTGGATGCGCCTGCGCGGCGCCGGCGCATGGCGTTCGACGGCGTTGACACCGTCGCGGCGTTCATTTCCAGCGTGTCCGACATTGACGACCTGCTGCCCTGCCTGACCGCGTATCAGATCGAGTGGAACAAACTGCACGGCCACCTGGCCGGCACCCAGCTCGGCGTTGACCTGGCGGCCGGCCGCGTCCGCGCCAGCCAGGTCCCGCAAGCGTTGGGCGAGGCGTTGGGGGTCAGCCCGGAGGATCTGGAGCGGCTGCTGGGGGTCTGGCGGCACGACTGGGACGGCAAGCTGGCCGCCGTGGCCGCCGGGGGCCTGGATATTCGCATCACGTCGCTGGCCAAGGGGTTCAACGACTACCGCAAGGCGGCCGAGGACTGGTGGGATGACCTGGCCGCCGCGGCCGGCCCGACCGATCTCCTCGCCCGGCCCATCTACTTCGTCTCCAGCAACCCGCACAGCCTGAGCAACCTGCTCTCCGGCTACGCGCTGGGCCAGCGGGAAGCGTTGGCCGCGTTCGCGCTGGAGCGGAACCCCGAAGGCCTGGCCGGGGAGTGGCGCGCCCTCCTGGCCGGCGGCGACGCGGGCGCGCAGGCCAACTTCCTGTATTACGTCCAGCGCGCCTATCTGAAGGGCGACGCGGCCCGCCAGCGCGCCTGGGTGGAGGGCGAAGCCGCAGCCGGCATCCACCGCTTCGATGACCCCCACGCGCTGGATATCAGCGCGCAGGTGATGGAGATCTGCTGCCTGGATCCCGCCCGCCTCGACCCGCGGCTGGCCGTGCCCGGCCGCGAGACACTGGCCGACAGCCGCGCGGTGATCGTCAACGTGGATTATCCGCTGGGCTTCGCCGCGTACCACCTGCTGTCGCAGATCGCGTCCAGCGCGGCCGACCTGCGCGGGATCTACATCATGGGCAAGGCGGCCACCCTCAACGGCCGCGTGGGCGACGTGATGATCCCCAACGTGGTGTACGACGAGCACTCGCGCAACACCTTCCTGTTCAAGAACACCTTCCTGGCCCAGCACGTCGCGCCCTATCTGCGCCACGGCACGGTGTTCGACAACCAGAAGGCCGTCACCGTGCGCGGCACCTTCCTGCAGAACCGCGATTTCATGAGCGTCTTCTATAAGGAGGGCTACACCGACCTGGAGATGGAGGCCGGCCCTTATCTCAGCGCGGTCTACGAAGACATCTACCCGCAGCGCTATCCGGTCAACGAGATCGTCAACCTCTTCATCAACGCGCCCTACGACATCGGCCTGCTGCACTACGCATCGGACACGCCGTACAGCCGCCGGCAAAGCCTGCTGAGCAAGAGCCTGAGCTATTTCGGCGTAGACGCCACCTACGCGTGCAGCGTGGCGATCCTGCGGCGGATCTTGGAGGCGGAAAGTGCGCGCACACAGGGATAATCTGCCCTGATCTGCCAGCAAGCAATACGACGCTGACCGGCACGGCCACCGGGTGCAACGCGAACATGGAACCGACCCCCGTGGCGATGGCTGGATAGCCCTCTGCCTGGGCGAACCGGTTGATCTCACCCCGAAGGATGAAGGGAAACCCGTGGTCGGCGTTGGTGAGCAGCACAAGCCCCTTGTTCTGCTCCGCAGCAGCCCCATGAAGGCGGAGAAGTCGGGCACGTTTCCGCCGTGCGAGACGAGCGTCGTCCCACCGATCTTGTTCACGAACCACCCCATGCCGTACGCCTCCACAGGCGCGCCCATCACCCACTGTTCCTTCACACCGTGGTGCAACCCTTCGACGCCGGCGCCGGAGAGAACCTGCGCGTCCCCGTAACGTCCGCCGTTGAGCTGGGCGATCAAGTAGTGCGCCATATCTCCCCTGGGCGCCCTGACCAGGATCAGAAACACTGACCACAGCCAAATCACGATCCCCGGGAACAAGATGATGGCGGAGAGCACCTTCAAGGCAGTCGGCGGGCCACCAACGCTGAACTGAGACAGTGATAGAAGCACCCGGTCATAAACTTCATGAGGGTGGGGATGTACTCCTTGGGTGCTATCCGGCCGTTGAACCAACGGCGAGCCGCCTCCACGGCGCGGGCGCGGTAGCCGCGTTTCGCCAGGATCTCAGGCGCATTGTGATTCACCCACCATTGGTCGCCGCCGGTGTTCATCAAGATCAGGCGCGAGAGGCTTCGCGGATAACGCAGCGCACACTCCAGCGCAACGTTCCCGCCGAAGGAGTGCCCCAGCACCGCCCACCGGTCGAAGCCCAACGCCTGGCGCAGCGCATCGGCGTCGGCGGTCAGGTTCTCCAACGTCATGGATGAAACCTCCGCGCCCTCCGAACGGCTGTTGCACCGGTGGTCATAGAAGATCAGGGTGAACTGATCCGCCAAGGGCTGCAACGACAGCAGGGTCGTGTGATCCAGGCTGGGGCCGCCGTGCACGAGCAGCAACGGATAGCCGTGGCCGACGACTTTCACGAAGAGTGATACGTCTCGAATAGCTATAGTGGTCATAGTCGCCCCATCGCTCCTCAGGAATAGCGGGTCGTTTGACTGCAACAGGTCACAGACACCAGTTTCAGATTGAGATCGCGGATGCGCTCGAGCAGCCCGTAAAGCGCGGCCTGGTCGGGCAGCGGGCCGGAGAGCAGAGTTTCATCTCCTTCCAGGTGCGTCAATGTCAAGCCTGCAAACCAATCCGACCAGCGTTGATCCAGGTGGTTCTTGATCTTGATCACGTAGTAGTCCGACAAAGCAGGCCTCCTTGGCGTCGGGTCTCAGCAGATCCCATTCATGAGATCCCATTCGTGCGCTCCCAGCCGGTCTGTCCCAAAGGGAGGCTTCGCACTGACCGGCGATCGGGGGGGGTCACAGACCCCCTGGAAGCAGAGGTTTTTGATCTTCTGAGTCTGACGACAGTATCGCGCGCGGCGACGAGGTCCGCATCTGCCAAACGGGATATTCAGGGGTTATTCGCGTAGGGGTCAGGAGAGGATGCCGAGCTGCCGGGCGCGCGCCACCGCCTCAGTCCGGTTGGCGGCGTCCAGTTTGCCGTAGATGCTGGCCGCGTGGGCCTTGATGGTGCCGGGGGCCACGATGAGCTGCCGGGCGATCTCCTGGTTGGTTCTGCCCAGGGCTAAGAGGCGGAGGACTTCCAGCTCGCGTGGGCTTAACGACTCGACCAGACCGCCGGTCGGGGAGACTTTGGCTTGCGCCGCCGTAATCACGCACGATTCGGCATCGAATTGGCGGAGCAACTCGCGGACGTAACCTGTGAGGTATAATCTTGCCGGAGCCGTGGTTTGCTGTTGAACATCTATCGGAGGTTGCTCATGCAAAACATATTTACGCGCGTGAGACCGCCGAATTCGCTGAGGCCAGCGCCCCTGCCGTCGCCGAGGCCAGCGCGACCTATGCCATAGGCTGGGCCAGCCAGCCGCCTGCGCCCGCCCCGGAGCGAGACAATTGTCAGGCCCGTGGGGCAACTGCCGGACGCCAGGATGGCGGAGGTGGATGCCGCGCTGAAGTTCAACCTGGGCCTGCGGTAGCCTTGCGTCGCGCTGTGCGACATCTGGCAAATTCTGGCCGCTGCGCAAGAATTGCGCGGCAGCCAGGTTCGTGATTGGACGACAGCGATGCGGGGTTACGGCTGGAACGGCGGCGGATCCATCACCTGGTGCTGGTTCACCGCACCCTGGCCGTTGTCCCCGCGCACCTGGTCGCCGCCTGCGAACGCGGGCATGGCGGTGATCAGCAGCAGCAAGCCGACGATCAGCAGATGGACAAAGGTCTTCTTCATGGGGAGTTCCTCCTGGCGAGAATGGGATGCGCACCGGCCTGCCCAAGGCAGTTCCGTGATGCATCTACCCTGACAAACGCCGACACAGTCGCCAGCATACGGCCTCCGAGACAACGCCTGCCCCACACCAGGGCTCTGCGCGAAACCTGGTTTGGGGCAGCCGTGTGGTACAATCAGGCTAACCCTTTGCGCTGGAGCTTACACCCTTGATTCCCACCCCACCCACCAACCGCCCGACCGGTATGCGGGCGTTCATCGTCGTCTGGCTCGGCCAGATCGTCTCGGTGCTGGCCAGCAGCATGAGCCACTTCGGCCTCACCATCTGGATGTACCAGCAGACCGAGAGCGCCACCGCGATGGGGCTGATGCAGGTCGCCTTCATCACCCCCTTCTTGATCTTGTCGCCCATCGCCGGCGTCATGGTGGACCGCTACAACCGCAAGCTGATGATGATGGTCTCCGACCTGGCCGCCATCATCGCCACCGGCGGCATCTTCATCCTGCTGGCCCTGGGCCGGCTGGAGTTCTGGCACCTCTACATCGCGGCCGCGCTGAACGGCATCGGCAACACGTTCCAGTGGCCGGCCTACTCCGCGGCCATCAGCACCATGGTGCCCAAAGCGCAATACGGCCGGGCCAACGGCCTGATGTCGCTGATGGAAGCCGGGCCGGGGGTGCTGGCGCCACTGCTGGCCGGCGCGCTACTGCCCCTGATCGGGCTGACGGGCATCCTGACGATTGACGTCATCACCTTCCTGTTCGCGATCGGCGCCCTGCTGATCGTCCACGTGCCGCAACCGGCGCGCACCGCAGAGGGGGAGCAGGGTCGCGGCAGCTTGCGGCACGAAGCCGCCTACGGCTTTCGTTATATCTTCGCCCGGCCCAGCCTGCTGGGGCTGCAGTTGATCTTCTTCTTCGGCAACCTCTTCTTCGGCATCGCCTTCACCGTGTTCTCGCCCATGGTGCTGGCCCGCACCGCCAGCAACAGCGTGATCTTCGGCATGGCGCAGTCGGCCGGCGCGATCGGCGGGGTGGTCGGCGGGGTGATCATGAGCGCGTGGGGCGGCTTCCGACGCCGCGTCCACGGCGTGCTCGTGGGCTGGCTGCTGAGCTCGTTGGGCCTGATGTTGGTCGGCAGCGGCCAGGGACTCAACCTCTGGCTGCCGGCCGTCTTCCTCACCTCCCTGGTCAGCCCGCTGATCAACACCTCGAACCAGGCGATCTGGCAGGCGAAGGTGGCGCCCGATGTGCAGGGGAGGGTCTTCTCGGCCCGGCGGCTGATCGCGTGGTTCACCAACCCCATCTCGCCGATCATTGCAGGTACGACGGCCGACTTCGTGCTGGAGCCGGCCATGCGAGGCGGGGGTGGGCTGGCCGCGTTGTTCGGCCCACTGGTGGGAACCGGGCCGGGCGCGGGCATGGGGCTGCTGATGGTGCTGTGCGGCGCGTTGGGCCTGCTGGTACCCGTGGTGGCCTATTTCGTCCCGGCCATCCGCAACGCGGAGACGGTCTTGCCCGATCACGACCAGGCGCCGGCGGGCAGGTGAGTCACAGCACAATCCGGCGGATTGTGGTACGCAGGTTAGCTTGCAGCGCCCACGACACAATCCGGCGGATTGTGGTACGCGGGCAGCGCGTCCCGGCCGTAGACCCGGCCGCGCTTGACCACAGTAACGACCGCGTTGTTGCCCAGGCGGTAGATCACATCCTCCAGCGCCGGCACATCCCACACCTGGAGGTCGGCCAGCTTGCCCGGCGCCAGCACGCCCCGATCATCCAGCCCTAACGCCTGCGCGCCGCCGGCCGTGGCCGCCAACAGCGCCTCCTCAGGCGCGAAGCGGTAGAGCCGGCACGCAAGCTGCACCACGAGCTGCATGGATTCGGCCCAACACGCCGGGCACAGGTCGGTCGCCAGCGCCAGGGTCAGCCCCTCCGCGGCCAGCATCCGGGCATCGAAGGGCCGGCTGTGCGCCACCGCCCAGTCCAACGCGGGCATCACCACGCCCACCACGCCCGCCGCCGCCAGCGCCCGCGCCGCCGCCGGCGTGGTGAAGTTCAGGTGATCGGCGGAGACGACGCCCAGCTCGGCCGCCAGCAGCGCGCCGCCGATGTCGGAATAGGCGTCGGTGTGGATCTTGGGCCGCAGCCCAGCCGCGCGGCCCGCCTCCAGGATGCGCCGCGCCTCGGCCACGGTGTAGTAACCGTCATCGCAGTAGACGTCGCAAAACTCGGCCAGTCCGCGCACAGCCACGGCCGGGATCATCTCCTCAACAACCAGATCAATATAGCGATTCCGCGGCAGCTCCGGCGGAAAATCGTGCGCGCCGAGGAAGGTGTTGACCACGTCCACCGGCCCCCGCTCCCCCAGCCGCCGGCCGACCTCCAGCATCCGCAGCTCGCCGGCCACGGTCAGACCGTAGCCGCTCTTGATCTCGACGGTGGTTGTGCCGGCGCGGAACGTGCCAGCCAGCCGGTCGGCCGCGGCCGCCACAAGTTCCTCGGTGGCGGCCGCGCGCGTCAGGCTCACCGTGGCCTGGATGCCGGTCGGGATGCCCAGCGCCCGCACCTCGGCCGCGCTGCGGGTCATGCGCGCCGCGTATTCTTGGGCGCGCGAGCCGCCGAACACCAGGTGCGTGTGGCTGTCCACGAAGCCGGGCGCGATCACCTGGCCGGACGCGGCCAGCACGGAGGCTTGCGTTACGTCAACTTGCGCCAGCACATCAGCTTCTAACCCGACGGCCAGGATGCGCTCGCCCGCGATCGCCACCGCGCCGCCGGCGATGCGGCCGACCGGGTCGGCGCCGCGCGGGACGCAGGTCAGCACTGTGCCGCCGCGAATCAGCAGATCGGCGCGGGGCTTGATAAACGAATCCACCATCTACCCTTTTTCCTTCGTGTGCGCCGAGCGCCGGCCGGGGCCGCTGCCTTCGGGGCCGAAGGTCGCGTTCGGGCTCCACCAGAGCGGCACCTGAATGCTCTCGTCGGTCAGCGGGCCTTGGCCCTGGGCCACCTGCCGCGCCAGAGGATAACCCGCCTGCGCGTGGCGGACGACGCCGATGCCGGAGTCGGTGGTCAGGCTGGCCTCCAGCCGCAGGTCAGCCTCCTCGCTGCCGTCCGCGATCATGGTGACGCCGGTGTGGACCGCCTCGCCCATGGAATAGTTGGCCTGGATCGCGACCAGGTCCGCCATCGCGGCGGTGTTCAGCAGCGCGTTCAGATACGGCCAGTCGGAGATGAGGTCGCCGCCATCCAGCATCTTCTCCGATTCGAAGGTCGGGTTGACGATGGAGCCGGAGTCCAGGTTGTCGCGCGAGAACGCCACCGGCCCTTTGACCTCGCCCGCCCGGATCAGCCGGTTGACCGCCAGGCCGAACGCCTTGCGCTCGCCGAAACCCAGGTAGCAGACGCGGGCGGGCAGCGCTTCGATGGGCAGGTCGCGCCGCGCCAGCGTGATCCAGCGCGCCGTGGTCTTGTCGTGCGGGAACATCGCCAGCGCCAGGTCGTCCAGCCGGGCCAGGTCGCTCGCCTCGCCGGAGAGACAGGTCCAGCGGAACGGGCCGCGGCCCATCAGGAAGAGCGGCCGGATGTAGGCCGCGACGAAGCCGGGGATGCTCATCGCCTGGTCTTCGGGCATGCCCGCGTCGCGGCACTCCTTGCGGATGCTGGTGCCGTACTCGAAGACCTGCACCCCCGCCTTGCTGAATTCGATCATGGCGGCCAGTTGCCGCTTCATGGACTCGCGCGCCTCCGCCAGGTAGGCCAGGCGGTCGGCGGTGCGCGCGGCCTCGGCTGATTGCACGGTGTGGCCGGCCGCGATGTAGGAGATGGGGTCGTGACACGGGCACATCTCGGTGATGATGTCGGGCCGCCAGCCCAGCTCAAGGGCACGGGGGAAGACCTCGGCGGCGTTGCCGTGCAGGCCGATGCCCAGGGCGCGGCCCTCGGCCTTCGCCTGCTCGGCCAGCGCGATGCCCGCTTCCAGCGTGTCCACCTGCACATCCAGGAACTTCTTGCGGATGCGGGTGGGGATGATATCGGGGTTGGCGTCCACCACCAGGCAGACCCCGCCGTGCATGGTCATGGCGCGCGGCTGGTTCGCGCCCATGCCGCCCAGGCCCGCGGTGAACAGGGTGCGGCCAACCAGCGAGCCGCCGAAATGCTGCTCGCCGATGGCGCCCAGCGTCTCGAAGGTGCCTTGGATCACGCCCTGCGTGCCGATGTACTCCCACGGCCCGGCCGTGTACTGCGCGAACATGGTCAGGTTCTTGTCCTGCAGGTCGTAAAAGATGGGCCAGGTCGCCTTCATGATGTTGGTGTTCGCCATCACCACGCGCGGGGCCAGCCGGTGGGTCTTGAAGATCGCGACGGGCATGCCCGACTGGATCGCCAGCGTCTCGTCGTTTTCCAGGTGCAGCAGCGCGTCCACGATGGCGTGGTACGATTCCCAGTTGCGTGCGCACTTGCCGATGCCGCCGTAGATCACCAGCCGCTCCGGCGCCTCGGCGTTCTCCATGTTGTTTTCCAGCATGCGCAGCAGCGACTCTTGCTTCCAGCCCTTGCAGCGCAACGTCGGCCCGCGTTGGGCCACCACCGAGTAGAGGATTTCGGGTTTCATGGGTCCTTCTCCTAAAGTGATGACCTCTCCCCCTGCCCCTCTCCTGCCAGGCGAGGGGAGCACCCGCCGCCCCTTCCCTCGCAGGGAGGGGGTTGGGGGTAGGTGGTTCCTATTCCATCAGCGCAACTTCGATCACCTGCTCCAACGAAAACTCGTGCGCCTGCAGATAGAACTTCGCCGCCTCTTCCAGCACGCCGAGCGGCACGGGCCCGACCAGCTCCGTGCCCGCGATGGCGACGCCGTAGCGCGCGGCCTCGGCGCGGATCGTCTCCAGCACGCGTGAGACCGGGGTCTTGTCATAGCGCAGCAGGTTCATGGAGACCTGCACCAGCCCCCGGTCTTCCAGCGGCAGGCCCAGCGCACGCACGTAGCGGTAGCCGCCGCTGATGTAGCGCACGGCCTTCGCGATCCGGTCAGCGATGCTCACGTCGGTGGTGCGCAGGTTGACATTGAACGCCACCAGGGGGAAGCGCGCGCCGGTGACGGTGACGCCGGCCTTCGGGTTGAAGACCGCCGGCCCCTCGTCGGGCGCCCATTCGGGCTGTGCCAGCTTACCGGCCAGCGCCTCGTACTCCCCTTTGCGGATGTCGGGCAGGCTCCGGCGCTCTGGCCGGGTCGCCGCGTCCTCGTAGTAGTAGACCGGCACGCCCAGCCCGGCGACATACTGGCCGAACCGCCGGGCGATCGCCACCGCCTCGGCCGTCTCCACGCCGCGCACAGGGATGAACGGCGCCACGTCCAACGCGCCCTGCCGCGGGTGCGTGCCGTGGTGCTGCGTCATGTCAATCAGCGCAAACGCCACGTCCGCCAGCCGCTGGGTCGCTTCGAGCACCGTCTCCGGCTCGCCCAGGTAGGTGAAGACCGAGCGGTTGTGATCCGGGTCGCTGGAATAGTCAATCAGCTTGATGCCGGCCGCGCCCCGCACGGCGGCCGCCACCTGCTCGACCAACGCCAGGTCGCGGCCTTCGCTGATGTTCGGTTCGCACAAGAGGATTTTACGCACGGGTGTGTCCTCCGATCAGAGACCTGTCAGGTTTGCGAAACCTGACAGGTCTGGTCTTGCGATCAGAGACCTGTCAGGTTTGCGAAACCTGACAGGTCTTGGGCGCGCGCCCGGATCTCCGCGGCCGCGGCCTCATCCTTGACCCCCGGCAAATTGATCGCCACGTTCGCCAGGCAGCCGAGCAGGCCCGCCTGCGCCAGGTGGCCGGCCGCTTGCAGATCGGACAGGGTGCGAGGGTTGGACCGGCCTTCCAGCTGTCCAGCCAGCGCCAGCACCTCGGCGCACAGCTCGGCGTTGCGCAGCGGGACACGCGTGGCGTGAGTTATCGCGGCCCGGATCGCCGCGCTGCGGCCGGCCTGCTCGTCAGCGGTGGCCTTGGGCAGGCGGTACGCGGCCATCACCGCCGCGAACGACCTCGCGTCCTCGTCCGCGCCGGCCAGCAGCGCCTGCGAGAGCGCCGCGCCCTCCTCGACAATCGTCGCGTAATACGCGTCCGGCTCGCCGCCCGCGCCGTTGCCCGACAGTCGCGCCACCAGCGCCACCAGCGCGGCCGCCATCCCGCCGGCGATCGCCGATGCGCTGCCCCCGCCGGTGGAGGCGTCGGCCGGGTCGAGCACCCGGAGGAAGGTGGTTGTGAGGTTGTGGGGCATGCGTGGGGCCTCCGTGTGACGTGGTGCGTGTTGCGTGTTGCGTGTGTTGAGCGCCTTCTCAATAGATGGGGAAGACAGGGGGCGCCCCCCTTTGAGCAAGCTCTTCACCGGTCCGTGACCGGCGTCGCCCCGGTCTATTGAGCGGATGCCGTCAGCGCATCCACGCGGACGGCCAGGCAGTAGGCGTCACGGTAGACCGCGCGGTACCAGACCGCGGGCCGGTTGGGCGCGGTGTAGGTGAGGCGCGACACGACGATGGCCGACGTGGCCGGCGGCGCGCCCACCAGCGCCGCGTCCTCGGGCGACAATATCTGCGCTTCGATCTCGACCACCGCCCGCAGCAACGGCAGTTCCGACCGGTTCACCAGGATGTCGTGGATCGAAGGCTGCGTCAGGTCCTCGGCCAACAAGTCGGGGCACAGCGACTGCGGCAGGAACCGTTCTGAGAAGCCGACGACCGCCTCCCCCGCCACGCGCAGGCGCCGGATGTGGATCACCGGCTCGCCCAGGGGCAGGCTGAGCCGTTCGGCGACCTCGATCCCGGCGGGGATGACCTCACGGGTGATGACCCGGAAGGTCGCCGCGCCGGACAGACAATCAGCAAAGCGGAACGGCACCGCGTTGGGGTGCGCGGCGCTGACGTAGGTGCCGCTGCCCTGCGCGGTGTACACCAGCCCCTCGGCCGCCAACTGCTCGATGGCCTTGCGCACCGTGCCGCGCGACAGCCCGTGGCGCGCCATCAGCGCTTCCTCGGTGGGCGCCTGCGCGCCGGGGGCCAGCTCGCCCGAGAGGATCTGCTGGCGCAAGAGCTGCAGGAGCTGGCGGTATTTGGGCAGCGCCCCGGCGACGACTTTCATGCGTTACGATCCTCGATAGATTTGACTAGACATCTAGTTGTCTATATAATTTCTATCATAGCGTCACAGATTTGTCAAGCAGGAGCACACCATGATCGAGCTAACCGGCAGCACACTCACTATCGAAGACCTGGTCGCCATCGCGCGGCGCAAAGCGCCGGTGGCGCGCCTGAGCGATGGGGTCCGCGCGCGCATGGCGGCCAGCCACCGCTGGGTGATGGCAACCATCGCGGGCGAGGGGCAGATCATCTACGGCGTCAACACGGGGTTCGGCTCGCTGGCGACGGTGCGCATCAGCGCGGCCGAGGCGCGGCAGCTCTCCCGCAACGTGGTGACGCTGTGCTGCGTGGGCGTGGGCCGGCCGCTGCCCGACGAGGTCGTGCGCGCGGTTATGGTCATTCGGGCCAACATGCTGGCCAAGGGCCATTCCGGCGTCCGGCCGGCGGTCGCGCAGACGCTGATTGATATGCTGAACGCCGGGGTCACGCCGGTCGTGCCGGAGAAGGGCTCGCTGGGCGCCAGCGGGGATCTGGCGCCCCTGGCCCACATCGCCGCGGTCTTCACGCGGGCCGAGGATGAGGCGGCCGATCCCTTCAGCGGCGAGGCGTGGTACGGCGGCGAGCTGCTGACCGGCGCGGAGGCGATGCGCCGCGCGGGGATCGCGCGGTGCGTGCTGGAGGCCAAAGAGGGGTTGGCGCTGACCAACGGCATTGACTTCATGGCCGCCGCAGGCGCACTGGCGCTCCACGACGCCGAGATGCTGCTGGCCCAGGCCCAGGTGGCGGCCGCGCTGAGCCTGGAGGGGCTGTGCGGCCTCTGGGCCGCGTTCGACCCCGACCTGCACGCCGCGGCCGGGCAGCCGGGCCAGATGGCAGTCGCGGCCCGGATCCGAGAGCTGGTGGCCGGCAGCCGCCTGGTGGACGCCGACCCCGGCCGCGTGCAGGACGCGTACAGCCTGCGCTGCACGCCCCAGGTGCTGGGCCCCGCGCTGGACCTGCTCACGTTCGTGCGGGCGCGGCTGGCCGCGGCGCTCAACGCGGCCACCGACAACCCGCTCATCTTCCCGACGGCGGACGGCTCGTTCCACGCCGTGTCCGGCGGCAACTTCCACGGCCAGGGGCCCGCGCTGTGGCTGGACTCCCTGGGCATCGCGCTGGCCGAGGTCGCCAGCATCGCGGAGCGCCGCATCTTCCGCACGTTGACCCCCGAGCTGAGCGGCGGACTGCCGGCCATGTTGGTTCCCACCAGTGGCCTGGACAGCGGCCTGATGATGGCGCAATACACCGCGGCCGCGCTGGTGTCCGACAACAAGACCCTGGCCCACCCCGACAGCGTGGACTCCATCCCCTCGTGCGCCAACCAGGAGGATCACGTCAGCATGGGCGCCAACGCCGCCCGACACCTGCGCGAAATCCTGGACAACGTGCGCCACGTGATCGCCATCGAGCTGCTGACCGCGTGCCAGGCGGTTGACCTGCGGCCTGATGGCCCCGCCCGCCTTGGCAGTGGCACGGCGCCGGCCTACGCCGCGGTGCGCAGCCGTATACCGATGATCGTCCACGACCGCGCGACCGCGGGGGACATCGAGGCGCTGGCCGCGTGGCTGCGCGAGGGTGGGCCAACTCGTAACTTCGATCCACCCACGTCCAGTTGACAGGCCGCTTGTGTGCTGCTATGATGCTGCTATCTAACACAGCAACAACGGAGGTCCTATGTCAGTCAGGCGAATCACGATCCGTGTCACGCCCGACCTGCACGGCAGATTGAACTCCCTGGCGGCCAGGCAATCGGTGTCGCTCAACACGTTGACCATTGAAGCATTGGAGAAATACGCCCAGGCGCAAGCGGAGCCCAGGGAACGCCTGCCGTTGCAGGAGTTGAGCGCATATCTGGCGCCCGCGGCCGAAGCCGCCGATCTCAGCGAGGAGGAGTTGTTGCAGCACGCCCGCGCTGTGCGCCGCCGCATCTGGCAGGAGCGCTATGAGCAGGTTGTGCAGGCACACGGCGGTCAACAGGCGCCAGCATGAACGGGAAGCTGCGGGTCTTCCCCGACACCGGCGTACTGATCGCGATGACTGTCTACCCGCGCGATCGCAACGGCGACCTATCCCTTGCCGGTGAAGTCCTGGCGCTCCATGAGGCCGGCAGATTCAGCATGGTCATCGGTCAGAGCACCGTGGACGAGTTGGAAGAGGTGATTGATGATCGCTTCGCTGCACAACGCGCCCGCATGGTAACGCTCCTGAGACCCTTCGCTCGCCAATTCACACGACGGCCAACGCCGGCCGAGATCGTGGCGGTGTCTCATGCGTGCAGCGATCCGGCCGACGCACCTATTTTTGCCTCCGCAATCATCGCCCAGCCGGATATCGTCCTGGCCAACGACTTCGAGGCTTTTCATACACCTGTCGCCAAGGCTTTCTGGCGAGAGCACCAGATCACCGTGGAGAGCCTGTATGGCCTGCTCTGCGTCTTCGGCCGGCGGCAACGGCGAGAACCTCTGACGTCCTGATGAAAGCTCATCGAAAAACCACGCCACTCCAGGAGAACCAATGTCCCTCGAACCACAGATTCGCCACGCGTTCCAGCAACACTACGGCGCCGAGCCGGCCCTCATCGTGCGCGCGCCGGGCCGGGTCAACCTGATCGGCGAGCACACCGACTACAACGACGGCTTCGTGCTGCCCCTGGCGATCGACCGGGCCACCTGGATCGCGCTGCGGCCGCGGCCCGACCGTAACGTCACCCTCCACGCGCTGGACTTCGGCGAAAGCGACACCTTCGCCGTGGACGCCCCGGCCCGACGCCCCGGCTCGTGGGCAGATTACGTGCGCGGGATAGCGTGGTCGTTGGGCCAGCACGGCTATGGGCTGGGCGGCTGGGAGGGCGTGATGGCCGGCGATGTGCCCATCGCCGCGGGCCTGTCATCGTCGGCTGCGCTGGAGCTGGCAGTGGCGCGCGCGTTCGGCGCGGTGGCCGGCTGGCCGTGGGACACGGCGCGCATGGCGCAGGTCAGCCAGTACGCCGAGAACAAGTGGGTGGGCATGAACTGCGGCATCATGGACCAGATGATCTCGGCCGCGGGTGTGGCGGATCACGCGCTGCTGATTGATTGCCGCACCCTGGCGACCCGGCCCATGCCGCTGCCCCCGGGCGCAGCCGTGGTCGTGCTGGACACCGCCACCCGCCGCGGGCTGGTGGACTCGGCCTACAACGAGCGCCGCGCGCAGTGCGAGGTCGCCGCCCGGCACTTCGGCGTCCGGGCGCTGCGCGATGTCACCATTGCCCAGCTCGAGGCCGCGCGGCCGAAGCTTGATAATCTCACCTACCGCCGCGCGCGCCATGTGATCACCGAGAACGACCGGGTGTTACAAGCGTGCGACGCGATGGCCGTGGGTGACGCCGCCGCGCTGGGCCGGCTGCTGGATGCCAGCCACATCAGCCTGCGGGACGACTTCCAGGTCTCCAACCGCGAGCTGGATCTCATCGTAGCGGCCGCGCAGGCCCATCCCGCTTGCCAGGGCGCGCGCATGACCGGTGCGGGCTTCGGCGGCTGCGCGGTCGCGCTGGTGGCGGAAGCCGGGGTCGAGGCCTTCGTGGCGCAGGTGTCGGCCGACTACACGGCCCGCGCCGGCCTGACGCCGCGCGTCTACGTCTGCCGCGCGACCGACGGCGCAGCGATCGTTCAAGGACAATAACCCCCGCACCCTGAGCGGGTCTTCGAGTCAACGCTCTTGACGAAAAATGACCAGTCGAAGGATGCCTTTGCGCGAGAGGACCATCATGCAAACAGCCATCGGCGTCGAGAAACGACGCGAGCCGCCGGGGCAGCCGGCGCCTGAGATCGCCCCACAGATCATCAACCTGGCCGCAATCGTTCAGGAGCTACCCGAAGCCGACCGCCAACGCTTCGAGCGCATCTTCTTCCTCAGCGAAGTGCCGGGCGCGCTGACGCCACCCGAAACGATGCACGACTGGATTCGCGGCTACTTCGGCTCGGTGGAGGCCGTGACGACCCAACGCATCGTCAAAGTGACCAACCTGGTGACGTGGGAAGGCGCGCTCTACAACGAGCTGCGCGCCCGCCGGCCCCTGGAGATCCGCAGCGGCGCCGACCTGACCCGGATCATCGCGGAGACCCGGGACGATCCGTTCTGCCGGCCCCTGGAAGGCACGCCCGCCGATACATTCGGCCGGGTGCGGGGTCAGCACTCGATCACGGCCAGCAACATCGCCAAGTACGACGGCGCCCACGGCGTGGTGATCTTCGACGAGCACGACCCGTTCGTCTTCACCCCGGAACGCGTGCGCGACTACATTGACACCGCCTGGGCGTGGGGCCAGCAGGCGCACGCGGCCGACCCGCAGGCCAGGTACTTCTTCTTCATGTGGAACTGCATCTGGAAGGCCGCAGCCTCGATGGTACACGGCCACACGCAGATGACCGTGACCCGCGACATGCACTACCCCAAGGTCGAGTTCCTTCGTCGCGCGGCCGCGGCCTACCGGGCGCAACACGCGGCCGACTACTTCAGCGACCTGAGCGCCGTACACAAGGCCCTGGGGCTGGGCTTCCCGTGGCGGGGCGTGGACGTGGCGGTCTCCCTGACCCCCATCAAGGAGCGCGAGACGCTGCTCCTGGCGCCCGCGCTCACCGACGACCTGAAGGACGCCATCTTCCTGGTGCTGGACGCGTTCGTCAAGCGGCTGGGCGTCAGCAGCTTCAACGTCGCCATCCAGATGCCACCCATCGCGCCGACCCCGGAAGACTGGCGCGGCTTCCCGGTCATCGCGCGCATCGTGGATCGCGGGGATCCCCTGAACCGCACCGGCGACATCGGCGCGATGGAGCTCTACGCCGCCAGCGTGATCGGCACCGACCCGTTTTACGTGGCCGGCGTGTTGCGCGAGGAATTCATCAATGCGCGCTAGGGCCGGCGTTGTGTCCGAAAGTGGGACGCGGATAGCATGCCCCGCCGTTTCGGGCACGAGCGCGGAGCAACACGGATAACCGTGTCTCGATTAGAAACTGTCTGAAAAGGTCAGTCGCGGGCCAAACGCCGTACCATGATGCGAATCATGGTGATATAGATTATGGTCTCGCTCGTTGCGGGTAGGACCTTGTAATCCTTGCTGAGCCGGCGATGGTGATTGAGCCAAGCAAAGGTACGCTCCACAACCCAGCGCCGGGGCAAGACGACGAAGCCCTTCTGATCGTCGGAACGCAGGACCACCTGGAGCCGGCAGCGGCAGTGCTCGGCGACCCACTGGAGCAATTGGCCGCGATAACCGCCATCAACCCAGATGCGGCGTAACTTCTTGCAGGCGCCGGGCAATCGCTGTAAGAGGATGCGGGCGCCATCGCGATCTTGGACGGCCGCGGACGTGACGACGACGACCAACAGCAAGCCGAGCGTATCCACGAGCAAGTGCCGCTTCCGACCTTTGACTTGTTTGCCGGCGTCGTAACCCCGCAGGCCCGGAATCGCCGTCGTTTTGACACTCTGGCTGTCCAGACAACCGGCCGTCGGGTGCTTATGCCGTCCTTGACGCCGTCGCAACAACGCACGTAACGTATCATGGATGCGCTGCCAGGTGCCATCAAGACGCCAAGTGCGAAAGTAGTGGTAGACGCTCTTCCAGTTAGGATACTCGCGTGGCAACATACGCCACTGGATGCCGCCTACCACCAGATAGAGAATCGCATTGACGACCAGCCGCATATCAAGGGTGCGCGGTCGTCCGCCTTCTTTAGCCGCTGGGATCAAGTCCTTGATATAATCCCACTGGCTGTCGCTCAGGTCGGTCGGGTACAGTTGTGTCTTCATAACCCCAACTAATACCACGACTTGGCCGACAGCCGCTACTTTTCAGACAGTCTCTTAGACAGTGAGAACGCGTCTTTGCCAGGCGCACGCAAAGCGTGCGCCTGGCGCTTTTCTTGTAGTTGCGTTCGCCCGCGATTAGTTTTAGAATATGGTGAGGATTGACCTGCGCTCTCACATCGCAAGGCCCATGCGAGATATCCATGATTCCGTTGACGAAGGCGGCCGCGGTCGGCCCCTTCTCACGCCCGAAACCGTGCTGCTGGGCGTACGAGTCACTGATAAGGCGGAAGCCATCACTCAAGCTGGCAACGCGCTGGTGCGAGCAGGCTGCGTAACACCCGCATACGTCACAGGGATGCTGGCCCGCGAAGCCACGATGTCCACCTATCTGGGCAACGGCATCGCCCTCCCTCACGGCCGTCTTGACGACCTGAAAACTGTTCGCCGCACCGGCATATCGGTCGTGCAATTGCCTGAGGGAATCACCTGGGAGGCTGATGAAAAGGTCTATCTGGTCATCGGCCTGGCTGTAGCGCCTGCCTCACAAGAGCATACCGCTGTACTCTCCAATCTCCTGGATCTGCTCCAGGAACCGGACGCAATCCGGCAACTAGCCCACACCACCGATGCGATGACCATCGTCGAGCGACTTACCCACACAAGGAGCGAAGCCTGATGGAATTAGAACCCGGCAATGTCCAACTTGACGCCAAAGTTGCCAGCAAAGCGGAGGCGATCCGAGCGGCTGGCAGCCTGCTGGTCAACAACGGGTACATTAAACCTGGCTATGTTGACAGCATGATGGGCCGGGAGAAGGTGGCCAACACCTATCTCGGCAGCGGCATCGCGATCCCCCACGGGTTGCCCAAGGATCGCGAGATGATCCTGCGCACCGGCATCTCGGTTCTGCAGGTGCCGGGCGGGGTCACATGGAGCCGGGGCGAGACGGTCTATCTCGTTGTCGCCATCGCCGCGCGCTCCGACGAGCACATCGGCATCCTGGCGAATCTCACCTCCGTGCTGACGGACGAGGAAACCAACCGCAAGCTGGCGACCACAAGCGATGTCAACGACATCATCGAGGTGCTGAGCGGCCAGCGCGCCGCGGCTGCAGCGCCGGCCGAAGTCCCGGCCGACTTCCCCGCGTACGTGGACGTGACCGTCCGCAACCCCACCGGCCTCCACGCCCGGCCTGCGACCGTGTTCGCCAGCCTGGCCAAGGAGTTCCAGTCCGAGGTGCGCGTGCGCAGCGGCGACAAGGTCGCCAACGGCAAAAGCCTGGCCTCGCTGCTGAAGCTCGGCGCCGAGAACGGGGCTGTGATCCGGTTAATGGCCCAGGGGCCGGATGAAGCGGCCGCTTTGAAGGCGCTCAAGGAAGCGGTGGAGAGCGGGCTGGGCGAGGAAGAGGAGGCGCCGGCGGCCGAAACGCCGGCCTACGAATGGCAGGCCGAGGACAGCCAGGCCGTCGTGCCCGGCATCCCGGCCTCACCGGGGCTGGCCATCGGCCCGCTGCGCCATTTCAAGCGCAGCAAGTTCGTGGTCGAAGCTACAGCGAAGGACCTGGACGCTGAGAAGGTTCAGCTGCGCGAGGCCATCGCCGCTGCGCGCGCCCAACTGCACGAACTTTATCAAGAAGTTAAGGCGCGCTCTGGCGCAGGGCAGGCGTCCATCTTCCTGGCCCACGCCGAATTCCTGGACGACCCCGACCTGGTGACGGCCGTGGAGGCACGGATCGAGGCGGGCGCCAGCGCCGGTTGGGCCTGGCAGCAAACCATCGAGGAGCGGGTACACGAGCTGAAGCAGGTGGATGATCCGCTGATCGCCGCCCGCGCGGTGGACCTGGGCGACGTTGGCGCCCGCGTGCTGGCCTTCCTGGCCCATTGCATCGAGGAAGGGCCGCTGCTCCCGAACACTCCAGTCATCCTGGTGGCCGAGGACCTGACCCCCTCCGACACAGCCGGGCTGGATCCGGCGTTCATCCTGGGCTTCTGCACGGCAGGCGGCGGCCCCACCTCGCACAGCGCCATCATCGCGCGTGCGCTGGGCATCCCGGCCGTGGTCGGCGCGGGGCCGGCGCTGCTGAACCTGGCGGAGGGCGGCGAGGCGATCCTGGACGGCCAGCGCGGCGCCCTGTACGTCGGGCCTAGCGCGGCCACCCTGGCCGCGGCCCAGCAGGCACAGAAGGTCATGGCCGAACAGCGCGAAGCGGAGAAACTGCGCTGCTATGAACCCGCATTGATGACCGACGGACATCGGATCGAAGTGGTGGCGAACATTGGCAAAGTCGAAGAGGCCGCGCAGGCGGTCAATGCGGGCGGCGAGGGGGTCGGCCTGCTACGCACTGAGTTCCTGTTTCTGGATCGCGAATCCCCGCCCACCGAGGAGGAGCAGTTCGAAGCATACCGGGCCATGGTGCAGGCGCTGAACGGCCTGCCGATCATCATCCGCACGCTGGACATCGGCGGTGACAAGGCCGCGCCCTATCTGAACATGCCGGCTGAAGAGAACCCATTCCTGGGCGTGCGCGGCATCCGCCTCTGCCTGGCCAAGCCCGATCTGTTCCGCGCCCAACTGCGCGCCATCTACCGCGCGGCCGAGTATGGGCCGATCCGCATCATGTTCCCC
>DAOUAT010000001.1:0-5763 GCA_034433275.1 Anaerolineae bacterium | reverse complement strand
TATGTCGCGAAGGCCGGGGACGGGCCTGCCTTCGCGACCGCAGTGGCGCAACTGAAGACCTTCGTTGCTCAGCGCGCCGCGCAAGTTCAGGAGTACCTGACGTCTAAAAACTGACGGAGCGCAAAGATGGCATGCGCATAGTAGCAACCTGATTTCTCGTTTCTCTTTGCGTTTGACATCCCCGGCCCCAGGCGCGACAATAGCCCTACCATGCCCGCCGCAGGCGTACGGTCTCCACAACAGTCACATGATTCCCATATTCGTTAGCCGGCTGTGGGCAACCGGAGATGACATCATGAGCATTACGGAACAGATCAATAGTTTCTCAGATCGCTTTGGGAAGAGCATCAGCGTCAACAATACCACCTGGCGCTACTATCGGCTCGGCACGGGTGCGCCCATCTTGTGGCTCACCGGGGGGATGCGCCGGGCCGCACTCGGCTTCGCGTTCATGGAACGGCTTGCCCAAAGCCATGTCATCATCGCTCCCGACTATCCGCCTGTGCAGACCATTAGTGAGCTCATCAGCGCCTTGGACGCCATCCTGCGGGCAGAAGGCATCACGACCTTCACCTTGGCAGGACAGTCCTATGGCGGAATGTTGGCGCAGGCGTACCTGGCGCACAAGGGCCCAGCGGTCGAGCGGCTCATCCTATCCAGCACCGGCCCGGTGAGCGCCATCGGCAAAGCCTGGTTCCCCGTGCTGAATGTGGTCGTCGGTCTGGTGCGGATTCTGCCGGAAAAGAGCGTCAAGAGCCTGTTGGCCGGCGAGTTGCGCAAGCACATCAACGTGCCCGCAGCCGAACGCGCCGAATGGCTGGATATTATCAACGGCATCATGCAGAACGACCTAGCGCGCGCCGACGCCGTGTCGCACTTTGCTGTCGCGGTTGATATGCTGCGACAAGGGCTGGTAACGCCTGCCGCCTTTCAACACTGGACGGGCCGTGTCATCGTGTTGAGCGCCAAAAACGATGCGACACAGCGCACAGAGGATTTTCCGCGTTACGAACGGCTATTTGGGCGCCCGGTGGAGGTGCTGGATATGGGCGTTTTGGGACACACCGCGGCGCTTTTCAACCCCGACCAATATGTTCAGTTGCTGAAACAGGCACTTATTTAGCGACCTTTTACATCGCCATAACAACGACGCGCGAGGACAAAATGAACGCACAAAAGAACCCCTTTCCGACTGGCGTATTCGTACACGAAACTCGACGGGATTGGACAGGGGAAGATGCTTCTACGGAAAGGCGGGGAGGTTTGGAGGGCGTGACCTGGACAAAAGCTGATGGATGAATGAAGGAGGTATTCATGAGCCCCAAGAAAGAAACACAAAAGTCCGCCGAGGGCGCCGCCACAGGATTCACAGACGAGGAACGAGCCGCGATGAAGGAGCGGGCCCGTGAGTTGAAGGCGGAAGCGCGCGCCAGCATGACCAGGACGGCCGGGGAAAAGGACGTGCTCGCCAAGATCGCCGAGATGCCGGAACCGGAGCGCGCCATGGCCGCGCGACTCCACGAGATCATCACCGCCAGCGCGCCGGACCTGATGCCAAAAACCTGGTATGGGATGCCCGCGTACGCCAACAAGGACGGCAAGGTCGTCTGCTTCTTCCAAAGCGCGGCAAAGTTCAATACGAGATACGCAACGTTGGGCTTCAGCGACGAGGCGCACCTGGACGAAGGCGCCATGTGGCCAGCCTCTTTCGCGCTGAAGGAGCTGACCGCCGCCGAAGAGGCCAGGATCAGCGCGCTGGTGAAGAAGGCGGTGAGCTGAGAAGGCCCGTCGCGGTCTCTCAACCACTTCTCAGGCTCCACTCACTCGTTTTTCAGCCGGTTCCGTTATCCTGCCATCGTAAAGACCTTTGCGGTCTGACACTTTTGGTTCAGGAGCAACGGATGAAACAGGATAAACAGAGGCACAACTGGCTCATTGACGCCGCGCTGTTCGGCGGCTTTTTGGGGTCGCTGTGGCTGGATCTCACCGGGGTGGCCGTGCACCAGTGGCTTGGGTTGGCGGTCGGTGGGTTGGTAGTCTACCATCTCGTAAAGCATTGGACGTGGGTGAAGGCGGTGACCGGTCGTTTCTTCGGCCGCACCAGCGCCCAGTCCCGCACGTGCTACGTCGTGGACGCCGGGCTGGCGATCGGGTTCGCGGCCATCACCATCACCGGGCTGGTTATCTCCACCTGGCTCGACCTGGCGCTGGCGAGCTACGCGGCCTGGCGGCTCGCGCACGTGGTCGCCTCGGTCGGCACGCTGGCGCTGGTGGTCGTCAAGATCGGGCTGCACTGGCGCTGGATCGTGAACGTGGCCCGGCGCAACGTGTTCCGCTCCCCCGCGCCGGCGCCGACTGGGCAGGCCGGGACACGCCAGCCCGCGCCCGTTGCCAACCCCGTGGGTCGGCGGGACTTCGTGCGGTTGATGGCGGGGGTGAGCGCCGTCGCGCTGCTGGCCGGGACCAATGCGCTGGCCGGCTCGCTGGGCGCTCAGGCCGAGGACATCGATCAGACCACAGCCCCGGCCGCCACAGTCGCTTCCTCACAGAGCAGCGGGACGACGGCCGCCACATTCACCACCTGCCGCGTGCGCTGCAACCGGCGCTGCTCATATCCTGGGCATTGCCGCAAGTATGTGGACAGCAACCGGAATGGGCGGTGCGATCTGGGGGAGTGTACAGCGTAGGCAGGCGAGAGAAGAAACCAGGTTTCTCGGAGAAACCTGGTTTCTTTACGATCTGACTCAACTATTCTTGGGCCGGCCCTTGGTCGCGAAATCCAGCAGCACGGCCAGGACAAACACCAGCCCCTTAACGACCTGCTGATAATAAGACGGCACTTCCAGCAGGTTCATGCCGTTGCTCAGCACGCCGATCAGCAGCGCGCCGATGAGCGCGCCGCTGACGCTGCCGATGCCGCCGAACAGGCTCGTGCCGCCCAACACCGTGGCCGCGATGGCGTCTAGCTCCATGCCCGTGCCCGCGTTGGGCTGAGCCGACCACAGCCGGGCGGTCAACAAGATGCCACCGATGGTGGCCGTGATGCCGCTAATGACGTAGGCCGCCAGTTTGACGTTGCCGGTCTTCACACCGGCCAGCCGCAGCGTCTCCTCGCCGCCGCCGACCGCGCGCACGTACAGGCCGAAGCGCGTTTGATTCAGCAGCAGCGCCGCAAGGATGGCGATCGCCACCATCACATACACTGGGATGGGGATGCCCAGGAACTCGCCGGTGCCCCACCAAGTGAAGTTCTCGGCCAACCCGGCGATGGGCCGCCCCTGGGTGTAGACTAACGTCAAGCCGCGACCGATGGCCATCATGGCCAGCGTCGCGACGAAAGGTGGTATGTTGCCTTTCACCACCAGCAGCCCACTGAGCGCACCTAGCGCGGCGCCGGTCAGCACCGTCAGCGCCATGGCCGGATACGTGCCCAGGCCCACCCTCACTGCCAGCCCGGCGGCCAACGCACCGCCCAATGCCACCAGCGATCCTACCGACAGGTCAATCCCCGCGGTCAGGATAACGTAGGTCTGGCCGATGGCGACGATGCACAAGATCGAGGCCTGAAGCACCACCGTGACCAGGTTGTTGAGCGTGAAGAAAGTGGGGTTGAGCACCCCGAGGATGAGGCTCAGGCCCAGCAGGATGAGCACGGGGGTGAAGCGGCGGAGCAGCTCGCGGAGCAGACTAGGGCCGGTTGAGCCGGCGACATCCTGGGGCGGCAGTTTCGTGGTCATTGCAACGTCCCCCCGGTCGCGGCAGTCATGATCTTATCCTGCGTCGCCTCAGCGCGGGTGAACTCGCCCACCAGCCGGCCCTCGCGCATGACCAGGATGCGATCACTGACGCCCAGCACCTCGGGCAGCTCGGAGGAGATCATCAAGATGCCCATGCCCTGGCCCGCCAGCTTGCTCATCAGCGCGTAGATCTCGGCTTTGGCGCCCACATCCACCCCGCGCGTCGGCTCATCCAGCAGCAGCACCTTCGGGGAGAGGGTCAGCCAGCGGGAGATGACGACCTTCTGCTGGTTGCCGCCGCTGAGGTTACGCGCGCGCTGGATCAGACTGGGGGTGCGGATGGCCAGGTCTTCGACGTAGCGTTGGGCCAGGGCATCCTGGGCTTTGGTCTTGATGACACCGAAACGGCTCAGCTTTTCCAGGATTGTCACGGTGATGTTGGTGCGCACGGGCATGCCCAAGAACAAGCCCTCGGCCTTGCGATCCTCCGGCACAAGCCCGATGCCCAGTTTGATCGCGTGCTGCGGCGAGCCGATGCGCACCGGCTGCCCTTCCAGCCAGATCTCGCCCCCATCCACCCGGTCGGCGCCGAACAGCGCGCGGGCGATGAAGGTGCGCCCCGCGCCCACCAGGCCGGCCAAGCCCAGAATTTCGCCGCGGTGTAGCTCAAAGCTGACGTCTTGCAGTTCCTTGCCCCGCCGCAGCCCGGCCACCTTGAGCACCACCTCGGATCGGGGCACGGAGGTCTTGGGATAGAGCTCGCCCAACGTCCGTCCCACCATCATATTGATGATCTTGGCTTCGGTCAGCGCACCAATGGGGGCCGTGCCCACGTACCGGCCATCGCGCATCACGGTCACACGGTCGGCCAGCTCGAAGATTTCGTTCATGCGGTGCGAGATGTAGATCAGCCCCACCCCTTGATCCCGCAGTTGCCGGATGAAGGAGAAGAGCGCCTCCACCTCGCGCTCGCTCAGTGCGGAGGTCGGCTCGTCCATCGCGATGATGGTCGCGTCCAGTGACAGCGCCTTGGCCACCTCCACCATCTGGCGTTGCGCGATGGAGAGGTCGGACACCAGCGTGGTCGGCCGGAAGCCCAACCCCAGGCGTTCCAGGAGCTCCCCGGCCTGCCGGTTCAGCGCGGCCCAATCCACCAGGCTGGCCGCGGCCCCGCGCGGCTCGCGGCCCAGGTAGATGTTCTGCGCCACGGTGAGGTAGGGGACCAGCGTGAGCTCCTGGTGGATGATCGCGATCCCACGGTGGATCGCGTCTCGCGGGCCGTGGATCTCGACCGGCGCGCCGCGCAGGAAGATCGTCCCCGCGTCTTTGGGGATCGCGCCGGTCAGCACCTTCATCAGGGTGGATTTGCCCGCGCCGTTCTCACCGACCAGCGCGTGTATTTCGCCCGCGTGCAGGCTGAACGACACGTCGTTCAGCGCCTGGACGCCGGGAAAGGCTTTGGAGATGCCGCGCATCTCCAGGAGGGGCGGTTGAGTGTCGGACACGGAGCGTTTCCTTATGACTGACTTTTATCGCTCCGGAATCGAGGCTTTCGCCGGTTCTCTGCATCGAGCGGCAGACCGGCAGAAGCCTCGACTCCAGCCTCAGCCCGCGGCATTTTCAGGGCAAAACATTAGCCGAATATTCACAAGCTGGTTTACTTCACCAAACTCAACGGCACGCCGATGGCCTTCTCGACCGTCTCACCCTTCAGGAACTTGACTGCGGTCTCCACGCCCAGCTTGCCGATCTCGGCCGGCTGCTGCGCGACCGTGGCGGCCAGCTTGCCAGCCTTGACCGCAGCCACCGCGTCGTCCACCGCATCGAAGCCCACGAACACGATGCCCGTCCGCTTGGCCGCCTCAGCCGCCTGGATCGCGCCCAGGATCATCTCGTCGTTGTGCGCAAACACGCCCGCAATCGCCGGCTGCGCCGTCAGGATGTTCTCGAACACCGACAGCCCCTTGGCCCGGTTGAAGTCCGCCGTCTGCTGCGCCACGATGGTCGCACCTGCACAGCTTGCCTT